>JBCCQM010000050.1:0-42072 GCA_039024335.1 Myxococcota bacterium | reverse complement strand
TGCAGGCGCGGGCACAGGCGCCGGCTCTGGGGCGGCCTCCGGCTGCGGTGAGGCCTCGGCGGCGGGCTGTGGCGCAGGCTCGGCGGGGACCGCCGCTTCCACACCCGTCCGCGCGCGACGGCGGCGGGGCGAGGGCGCGGGCGCGGGCGTTTCACTCTCGCTCTCGGAGAGCTTCTGATGTGCCCGGGTCAGGCGGCGGTGGCGAGAGGTTCGCGGCCGTGGACGCGAACCGGGGTCTTCCTCTTCCAAGCCGTCGTCCTCGATCTCGAGCTCGGCGAGAAACGCCTGACGAAGCGCCTCGTAGGCGCCGGCTGCGGCACGGGCGGCCAGACCGGGCGTGCCGCTGTAGCGGTCGTGGAACACTTGGTGCTGCTGTCCCACCGAGAGCGCTTCGAACTCGCGTGCGAGCCGGGTCATCGGTCCGATGGCTTCCAGGTATGGAAGGTAGATGGCGAGCGCGGCGCTGACGAGCAGCAGGCCGACGAGGATGGGCCAGTTCACGCGGACGCCTTTGCGCCGGGCCTCGCCGATGGCCGCAGCAACATCTTGCTGGCTGGCCGCCACCGTCTCGCGCGACATCACCACCAGCATCGAGCCGTTGGGCCCTTGTCCGGCCGGTCCAGGCACCCGACCGAGCGCGCCGATGCGCTTGTCCAGGCCCGAGCCCATCGTGAAGACCGCGCTCGAGCCCTCAGCCGGTACGTCTTCGCCGTGGGCTTCGGCGAGGGCTTCGATCTCGTCGCTGATCGGCTGGTCGCCGATGATTCCACCGACCAAGGAGCCCTTGCGGACGATGCCCGCTGGGGTTTCGGAGCCAAGCACGCGGCGGAGCAGCGACCCGGCGCCCAGGTTGAGCTTGTCCACCGCGACCAGGCGACGGTCTTTGGCGATGGCGCGCGTCACCTTTGCGACGTGGATGTCCTCGCCGAGGGTGATGGAGAACATGCCCTCGCTCGTCGGGGGAATCGCGCGGTACGCCTCCATCGCGACGACGTCGGGAATCGACGACTCGGAGATGCCGTTGGCGGCCAGGACCGAACCCTTGCCATCGACCAGGGCCACGGTGACGTTGGAGCCGGTCTTGACCCGAAGCTCCTCGGTGACCTCGGTCAGGATTTGCACCAGCGGCGTGCCGTCGAAGTCTTCGGCCTCTCGACCGGCGTCGGTGCGCTCCGCGGCTTCGCGAAGCCGCTCGTCGAGCGCCAGGATCGAGACCTCCTGGACCTTCGAGGAGCTGACCTCGGCGGCGAGCGCAGCGACCCCGGCCTCGGTCACAGCGCGGACGGCGTCTCGGTCGGCGTCGCTGAAGTCGCCGCTGTTGCCCGCCGAAAGCAGGAACATTCCGGCGAGGCAACCCGTGGCGAGGACAGCCAGAAAGACGGTCCAAATTCGCGTGAGTAGCACGGTCGAGGAAGAGTGTAGGGCCAGGGGCGGCCGCACCGCAAACCTTCGACGGTTCATTTCCCGCGCAACGGTTGGGGCCTCGTGGTCGACGTTCGCAACATGCGGACGCTCGCGTTCTGGCTGCTGATGGTGATCAGCGTTTCGGCAGGATTCGCCGGCAGCCGGTTCGTTGGATTTTCGCAGTGGTCCGTGGCGCTTTTGTCGGCAGGCGTCCTGTTGGCCGGCCTTGCGTCCTTTGGCGCCGGTGTTTCGCGATGGGGCGGGCGGGCGCTCGCCGGGCCTCTGCTCAGCTTCGCGCTCGTTCGGGGGCTCGTTGTCGGTGCGGCCGAGGATCCGGTCGACCTCGCGGCCGCGCGTGGCGTCGCGCCGCGGGTTCGGACGGTGTGGGTGGCGGGGCCGAGCGTGTCGGGCCCGCGGTGTTGGGTCGATGCCTACACCGAGCGCGGCGTCAGGCTACCGCTGGATCTTCCCCCAGAACTCTGTCCGCTCCAGCCTGGCCAGGCGGTCTCCTTCGTCGGCGGCCTTGCGGATGGGCGCAGGGTCAGCCCCGAGCCACGGTCGCGCTACCGGGTGGAGATCGCGTGGCGTCGAGACGCGCCGAGAGCATCCGAAAAAACGGCACTGCAGAGCACTTGGGAAACGGCCGTCGGCCGGCTTCGTGCATTCGGGTGGGCGACGGCCCGGGGAGATCCGGGTCTCGGCTTCGTCATGGCGGCGAGTCTGGGTCAGCCGCGCATGCTCGCCCCCGAGCCGCGCGCCCAGCTGCGGCGGGCCGGACTGGGCCACCTCATCGCGGTCAGCGGTCTTCACGTCGGGATCGCCGCGTGGCTTCTGTTGGCCGCGCTGCGCTGGCTGCTCGCGCCTTGGTGGTGGGGCCCGGCCTGCGCGTGCGCGTGTGCGGCCGTCCCCGTCACCGTGTTCGTCGCGCTGACGGGCGCCGCAGCTCCAGCGGTACGCGCCGCGGTGATGCTCGGCGTCGTGAGCCTCGGCGAGATCGTCGGCCGACCGGTGCATGGCCCCACGACCCTCGCCATGGCGGCCGCGATGATGCTGTTCGCCTGCCCCGCGTGGATCGTAGAGCCAGGGTTCCACCTGTCCTTCGTAGCCATGATGGTGCTCATCGCCCAGCCCGCCGATGCCAGCACGGCTCGGACGTCGTGGCATCTGTCGTGGGCGCTGCTTCCGTTGCTGTGGGTTCATTTCGACGTTGGGGCCGACGGCAGCGTTTTGGCGAACGCCGTGGGCATGCCGCTGTTCGAGCTTTGGATCGTTCCGACGGCGCTCGTCGGCTGGGCGTGTACCTCGTGGCTCGGCGCCGACGCGCTGCTGCCTGCCGCGTGGGGGGCTCGGCTGCTGTTGGACGTTGCGGGCGTCGTCGCCAGTCTGCCGCCGTGCCCACGATGGCTTTGGGTCGCGGGCGCGCTGGCGGTGTGGTGGCCTGCGCTGCGGCGTCGCGTATCGGCGCGCTGGCAGCCGTGGATTCCCGCTCGAGCGGCCGCGGTGGCGGTGGTCCTTGCGGCTGCCGTGTCCGCGCGAGGCCCCGCACCCAAGCCGGGATGGACGGCATGGTCCGGGTCTCGCGTTCCCGAGGTCCTCGCGGTCGACCAGGACGGGCGCGCGTGCGTGCGCAGTCCGTCGTCGTCCGCCGCCCGCTGGGCCACCCGCTTGCGGGCGCAGGGGGCACGAGCCTTGGCGGCCACCGCCGGGCTACCGCTCTCCGATCCCCACCACGCTGCCCTCCTTG
Organism: Myxococcota bacterium; assembly: GCA_039024335.1. Lineage (GTDB taxonomy): Bacteria > Myxococcota_A > Polyangia > Nannocystales > Nannocystaceae > CAJXVA01. Next base: position 38,924 of record JBCCQM010000050.1, on the reverse strand, counting down.
CAGCCTTGGCCGAGCATGTCGAGGCCGGGCACGCGCAACCGCGCTGCGAGCTGCCCTCATCCGATACCGTGCGCCACGCCCTCCAGCGGTGCGCGGCATTCTCTTCCTCACCCACCGCCCGGATGCGGGCCCCGGACGACGCGCTCGAATGCTGGAGCGCCCGGACCGGTGCTTGGCGTCCCGCTTCGATATGATGTCATGACCTCCGTCGCCCTCATGAGTTCCGAACACGACCTCGTTCCCCAGTTGATCGAAACGGGGGGCTCGCACAGCGGGCGCGTTCACGAAGTCCCGTACGGCGAGCACATCGTCGGTCGGGGTCGGGGCGCGACCGTCAGCCTCGATGACCCTGATGTCAGCCGACAACACGCACGCCTGGTCGTCGCGCCCGACGGCGTGACCGTGTTCGACCTCGGCAGCAAGAATGGCGTGGTCGCGCAGGGCCGGCGCGTGGACGAGCCGACGCTGCTGGGGCACGGCGACACCTTGCAGGTCGGCGACGTCACGCTTCAGGTGCAGCACCCCGCGGCTCAGGTCGCGCAGGCGCTGGCAGCGGCCGGGGAAACCACCGCGACGGTGACCAACACGCGGGACGAGGTGCGCCCGCCGCTCCTCTCGCTGCTGTGGCCGCTCATCGGGGTCGCGGTGTTCGGCGTCATCGTGGCGATGATGATGCTCTAAAGAGGATGGTATAGACGGCCGGTGGTGGACCGGTCCGCGCTGTCACGCCTTCCCAAAGTCGATGCCGTGCTCGAGGCGGCGCCCTTGGCTGAGACGCCGTGGCGTCGGGCCATCAAGCGGCGTCTGGTCCAGGATGCGTTGGCGCAGCTGCGGCAGACGGTGCTCGACGGCGCTTCGATCGAGATCCCCGACGCCGATGGTCTCGCCGCGTCCGTCCGTGACCAGCTGGGTCAGTGGGTCCGACCGCGACCGATGCGGGTGATCAACGCGACCGGCGTCATCCTCCATACCAACCTCGGTCGTGCACCGCTCTCCGATGCCGCCGTCGACGCGATGGCTGGTGCCGGTGGTTACTGCGATCTCGAGGTTGGGCTGCATGACGGCAAGCGTGGCTCTCGCTTCGCATGGCTTCGTCCGTTCATCTGCACGGTGATGGGGTCCGAAGACGCGCACGTGGTGAACAACAACGCGGCGGCGCTGCTGCTCGCGTGTACGGTGCTCGGCACGCCCGGTGGCGTCGTGCTCTCCCGCGGCCAGATGGTCGAGATTGGGGACAGCTTCCGCGTTGCGACGATGGCGGCGGCGGGCGGCGTGCGGGTCGTGGCGGTCGGCAGCACGAACCGCACCCACGTCCGCGACTACGAGCAGGCGCTCGACGGTGAAGGGCCCGACGTGAACGGGGTCGCCGCGTCCGCGCTGCTGTGGTGCCACCAGAGCAACTTCAAGCAGGAAGGCTACGTCAAAGAGGTCTCGCTCGCGGAGCTGGCCAAGGTGGCCAACGCGCGCGGCATTCCCCTGATCGCGGACCTCGGCAGCGGCTCGCTCGGCGCGGGCCTGCCCGACGTGGAGCCCACCATCGGTGCGTACCTCGAGCAGGGTGTCGACGTGGTGCTGGCCAGCGGAGACAAGCTGCTCGGCGGGCCGCAGTGCGGCATCGTTGCCGGCACGAAGTCCTTCGTCGAGCGCTGTCGACGACATCCGATGGCCCGCGCGCTGCGCCCGGACAAGACCACGCTCGCGGCCCTTCACGCCACGTTTGCGGCCCACGCGGTCGAGGGCACGCCGGCGCTGCCGCTGCACGAGATGGTCGCGCTGCCAACCGAGGGGCTGCGCCAACGTGCCGCGGCGCTGTGCGCTCAGCTGGGGTGGTCGCAGGACCGGATCGTCGACGTCGAGGCGGCGATCGGCGGGGGCAGCCTGCCCGGAGACACCATCCCCAGCGTGGGCCTGTGGGTCCCGTGCGCGAAGCCGGCCCGGACCGCAAAGGCGCTGCGGCTGGGCGATACACCGGTGATCGGGCGCATCGAAGATGAGCGTCTGCTGCTGGACCTGCGCACCGTCGACCCGCGCGACGATGAAGCCGTCGGCGAAGCGCTGGCGCGCGTGACCGCCTGACGATGCCGGAGCTGCCCGAAGTCGAATATGGCCGCCGTCAGCTCGAGGCCACGTTGGTCGGTGAGACGCTGGAGGGCGTCGATGCGGTCGACGACCCGATCGTGTTCGAAGGCCGAAGCCCGGCGGAGATCGCCGACGCGCTCGTGGGCGCAACGGTTACGGCGGCCAAGCGCCGCGGCAAGCAGCTGTGGCTCGAGCTCGACCGGCGCCCGTGGCCGCTGTTTCACTTCGGCATGACCGGCGGCTTCGTCACGCCCGGCGCCGCGGGGCTGCAGCTCAAGACCGGGCCGACCACGAGCGAGCAGTGGCCACCCCGGTTCGCCAAGCTGGTGCTCACCACCAAGAGCGGAGCGCGCCTGTGCATGACCAACGCGCGGCGGCTCGGACGAATCCGGCTGCGGCAGGACCCTGAGTCCGAGGCCCCCATCGCCGAGCTCGGGTTCGACCCGCTGCTCGAGCCTCCGTCGGCCGAGGACCTTGCGCCGCGGCTCGCCAAGCGTCGGGGTACGCTCAAGGGCCTGCTCCTCGACCAGTCGTTCGCTGCTGGCGTCGGCAACTGGGTCGCGGACGAGGTCCTGCACGCCGCCGGGCTGGACCCGCGACGCCGCGCCAATACGCTGAAGCCGGACGAGGTCGGCGCCCTTGCCTCGGCACTGCACGACGTCGTTGCGACTGCGGTTGCCGTCGACGCCGACAGCGACCGCTTTCCGCAGGACTGGCTGTTTCACCGACGATGGAGCCCCAGCAACGGCCTCTGCTCCGTCGCTGGGGACCCCATCGAGTTCCTCACGGTCGCGGGACGCACGACCGTTTGGGTTCCACGTCGGCAGGGATGAGCGAAAAAAGGGGCGCGACAATCCTCGTCGCGCCCCCGCCCGCTTGCACCACGGGCCGCTCATACGCGCCTACTCGGCGGCGTACACCCACATCTCTGCGCCGCCACCGGCGACGACCATCTCGCCGTCATCGAACATCCACACGGCCGACAGCGCCTCGGCGTCTTCGGGGGTGATGTCTTCGAAGGTGCGGCCGCCGTCTTCGCTGATGATGACGAACCCGCCCTGCGAGGTCGGGAACTTCTCGCCGACCATCACGACCGTGTCATCGACCACGTGGATGTCGTTGATGCCACCCTCGTAGTCCAGCTGGGAGTTGAACAGCTCGATCTTCTCCCAGTTGTCGACCTCGTACGGGTCTGCACCGTCGACCAGGTAGATGAGCGGGAAGCCTTCGCTCTGGTCGTGGCCGGCGACGATCATGTGCTGGGCGTCCCAGACGTGCATGTCGAGCAGCTCACCGTCGCGGGTCTCGGGCTGAAGCAGGACCGACTCGAAGTGGTAGGTCGCGTCTTTGCGGCGGGAGGGCAGGTGGACGCGCGCAGGGTCGTTGATCAGGCTGCCCACGCCGTAGAACTGGTTGTCGAAGCCGACGAGGCGACGGACCTGGAAGCTGAGCGCGTCGGGGTCGTCGAGCAGTTCCTCTCCGAGGCTGGCGACCTCCTCGAACTCGGCGCCCGCGGGTCGGTAGGCGGCGGTCGTGCCCGTCAGCGAGTCGATGAGCATCTGTCCGTCGGCTGTAATGGCGGCATTCTCGGCCTGGTTCACGGCCAAGAACGCGGAGTTGCTGGGCTGGTAGAGGCCGCTGGCGTCGATGAGCGCGCCACCCTCCTCGAAGCTCCACACCGGGTAGCCGTCGAGCTGGTGAATGCCGGCGCCGTAGAGCACGCCGTCGGGGCCGCGTCGAATGTCCATGATGCGAACCTCGTTGAAGCGCGGGTTGTCTTCGAAGCTGAGCGCGCCGTCGGCGGTCGTGTAGAGGCCTTCGCCGTCGGCGTTTTCGCCACAGCCGACGAAGCCGTTCATTCGGTCGTCGAACCAGATCGTGTTGGTGCCCGAGCCGAGGCAGGGGCCGGCGGTCGGGGTCCACACGAGTGGCCCCTCTTCCCCGGTCTCGTCGGTATCGGTATCGGTGTCGCCATCGGTGTCGCCGTCGGTGTCGCCGCCGCCGGTCGTGTCTTCGCCGCTTCCGGCCGTCGTCGACGCGTCTGCGGCGGTCGTCGGGGTCTCGGTCGTCTCGTCGGACGACGTGCTGCCGCTGCCGGCACCGTCCGTGGTCTCTTCCTCGGCGGGGTCGCAGGCGGTGAGCAGGAACAGGGCGGCGGTCGTTGCAAACAGGGTCTGGCGCATGATCAATCTCCTGGGGGGTGCCGCGCGGAGGCGGTGTCTACTCCCGAAGAGACCGGCGCCCGGCGAACGGATCACGCTGCGCTCAACTTTTTTTGGCCCCCGAGCCGGCGCGCGAGACCGCGCACCGTCAGTGGTACGCTGGGGCGCGATGGCACGGTCGGTCGTACGGGGGGCAGTCCTGGGGGTCGCGTTCGTGGTGGGGATCGCCATGGGGTGCGCGAAGGGTGGGCGGGGCACGCAAGACCCCAACGCCTGCATGCGCAGCTGCGACCAGGAGCAGTGCGAGTTTCACGCATCGAGCGTCGGCGACAATGACGCCTACCTCGAGTGCCTCGAGGCGTGCCAAGAGCGCTGCGGGGGCTGAGCCGCGCCGGGCCAGAGGCCGAGCCGGACCGGGGTACAAGGGCGCTCGTGACCGAGCTCGTTCTCGACCGACCCGACGACTGGCACCTCCATCTTCGTGACGGCGATCGACTCGCCCACACCACGGCTGCGACCGCGCGCGTCTTTGCTCGCGCGATCGTGATGCCGAACCTCAAGCCGCCGGTCGTCACCGTGGACGACGCGCTGGCCTACCGGGACCGCATCCTCGCGGTGTGCCCCGAGGGCGCGACGTTCGAGCCGCTGATGACGCTGTACCTGACGCCGCGCACCTCGCCGGCAGACATCGAGGCGGCAGCGGCGTCTGCGTACGTGCATGCTGTGAAGCTGTACCCGGCGGGCGCGACGACCAACGCGGAGGCGGGCGTGACCGACCTTGCGGCGTCGGCTGACGTGTTCGAGGCCATGCAGGCCCACGACCTGCCGCTGCTGATCCACGGGGAGTCCATCGGTGCGCACGACGACGTCTTCGACCGAGAGGCGATCTTCATCCGTGACACGCTCGGCGCGCTGGTCGAGCAGTATCCGCGGCTGCGCGTGGTCTTCGAGCACATCACCACCGAAGACGCCGTCCGGTTCGTCGAGTCGACGGGACCCAACGTCGCGGCCACGATCACGGCGCACCACCTTCTCTACGACCGCAACGAAATCTTCCGCGGCGGGATTCGGCCGCACTTCTATTGCCTGCCGATCCTCAAGCGCGCCCGACATCGCGACGCGCTGCTCGCCGCCGCGACCGGCGGAAACCCGAAGTTCTTCTTGGGCACCGACAGCGCGCCCCATGCCCGCGGCGACAAGGAGAGCGCGTGCGGTTGTGCCGGTATCTACACGGCCCACGCCGCGCTGGAGTTCTACGCCGAGGCCTTCGACGAGGCCGACGCGCTCGACCGCCTCGAGGGCTTCGCCAGCCACCACGGTCCGGACTTCTATCGCCTCCCGCGCAATGCGACGAAGGTGCGACTGTTCCGTGACGATCAGCCCGTGCCCGCCCGCATGCCGCTGGGCGATACGGAACTCATCCCGCTGCGCGCCGGCGGCACGGTCGGGTGGCGGGTCGAGGCAATCGCGCAGGATTGACAGCGGGGGGCGTCGCCTCGATGCTGCGCGCCGTGCAGTACCGCGACGGTGCGTCCCGACGAACGGCCCAGCGCCGCATCCGCAACGACGCGCGCGCGACCTACGACGAGCTCGCCTGTCACTACGACCAGCACCTCGAGGAGGAGTGCGGCTACCGTTCGCCGGGCCACGTCGCCAAGCACGTCGCCGCGCTGGGGGGAGAAGGCCTGTGGCTCGACCTGGGCGCCGGGACCGGACTGCTCGGCGAAGCACTCGTCCGCCGTCAGGTGCCCGTGCAGCTCGTCGGCCTGGACGTCAGTCAGGCGATGCTGCAGCAGGTCCGCTGCACGTTGTACGTCGCGTGCCACCGCTGCGACGTGCTCAGCACCATCCCCGGACGTGAGCGCTTCGACGGCGCCGTCGCCAGCGGCTTGATGGAGTACGTCGTCGACGTGCCCGCGCTGATGCATCGCGTTGCGCGTCGGCTTCGCCCCGATGGGCATTTCGTGTTCACGTTCTCGCCCAACGCGTCGGCCGACGTCGAGGCGTTCGACGCCGAGTCCGACCTCCACGCCCACGACCCGGCCCATGTGCGGACGTGTCTGCAGCAGGCCGGCTTTGGCAACGTCACGATGTCTCGCGCGTTCCGGGCCTACCGCAACGGCGAACAGGGCTGGGTCTCCCACCGCGTCGTTGCGGCCCGCCGCCTCCGTACCCGCCAGGCCTGATCCGCACGCGTCTTGCTGGCGCGCCGTTGCCCCGTCAGACTGACGGCATGGTCGCTCGATCGGCGTCGGACAAAGAAACCATCCCCGTGGTGCGCAAGGGTCCGCGAGGGACCGGAACGCCAGGGGCCCGCCCTCCGGGTCCGCCGATGCTCCCGCTCATCGGTACGACCCGCTTGTTCAAGCGCGACCAGCTCGCCGAGATCTACGGGATGGTCCGCGAGCACGGCGACATGCTCTCGTACAACATCGGTCCTCAGCCGATCTACCTCGTGAGCAACCCGGACGACGTCGGTCGCGTCGTGCTCACCGAGAACAGCAAGTTCATGAAGGGCGCGCTCACGCACGAGCTGTCCTCGTTCATGGGCCGTGGACTCGTCACCAGCGAGGGACGCTTCTGGCGACGCCAGCGGAAAATCGCGGCGCCGTCCTTCACGCGGCGGCACATCGAGAAGTTCGCGGACACGATGGTGGCCTGTTCGATCGACACCTTGGCGGAGATCGGCGACGGCCCCCGCGATGTCCACACGGACATGATGGACCTGACGCTCAACATCGTGCTCCACACCGTGTTCGGGGATGCGGAGGTGCCGGACACGAAGGCGGTCGCCCCGATGGTGGGGGTGACGCTCGAGGAGTTTCACCGCGTCTACCTCACCTGGCGCCGACTGCTGCCGAAGGCGGCGAATCGCGAGTCGATGCGCAAGCTGGCCGACTCCAAGGCGCAGCTCGACGAACTCTTCTACGGGATCATTCGACAGCGTCGCGAAGACCCGGCGGGCTACGGCGACGACCTGCTCGGCCGTCTGCTCTCCGCCCGCGACGACGACGGCACCGGCATGTCCGACCTTCAGGTTCGCGACGAGGTCGCGACGATCTTTCTCGCCGGGCACGAGACCACCGCGCTGGCGCTGTCGTTCGCGATGTACCTGCTCGCCGACCACCCTGAGATTCAAGCGAAGGTCTTCGACGAGGTCGACGGCGTGCTCGCTGGTCGACGCGCGACGATGGCCGACGTCGCGAAGCTCCCGTACGTCGAGGCGGTCATCAAAGAGGCGATGCGCGTGTATCCGCCGGTCTACATGTTCGGGCGCGAGGCGCTGGAGGACGTCGAGATCGCCGGTTGGGTGGTGCCCCGCGGCGCACAGGTCCTCACGCCGGTCTGGGCGATTCACCGGGACGAGCGTTGGTACGACGACCCGCTGACGTTCCGCCCGGAGCGCTGGCTGGACGGTCTCGCCGAGCGCTTGCCCAAGTACGCCTATCTGCCCTTCGGTGGCGGCGCCCGGGTGTGCGTCGGCAACCACTTCGCGATGCTCGAAGCCATCTTGGGCCTTGCGACGCTGATGCAGGGCCTCGAGCTCCATCCCATGCCGAACTTCGAGCTCGACCTGATGACGTCAGTGACGCTGCGACCACGCACGGGCGTGCAGGTTCGCGTGCGTCGGCGCCCGCAGACCGCCGCCGCACAACCCTGAGCGTTCGGTGCCCTCAGGCGCGGGGCCCGGGGATGCGCTCGTCCCCGCGGCGCACCGTGATTTGCAGCGAATCGAAGTGTTCCATCAGGGGCACGGCGAACTTTCGCGAGAGCCCCGTCATCGCCTTGAGCGCCTGGACGTCGATCGTGCCCTCGGCCGTGAGCCGGGCGCGAACCTGGGTGAGCAGCGCGGTGTGGCTGTCCTTGGAGAAGGAAAGGTCGGCGGTGACCCGGACGAGGCGACCGGTTCGCTGAAGTCCGCTGACGAGCTCGAGCACTTCGGGCGCGGTGAACTCGAGCGATTCGCTGACCTGCCGCAGGGTGGGGGGCTTCTGTCCCGCCTCTTCGTACAGGTCCATGACCTGCTGCATGCGCGGCGGCAGCTCGCCTTCGGCCGAGAGACCCTTGCCGGGCCGGGCGAGCGTTCCGGCTTCGTCGACGCGCCGAAGCGCACCCCGCTCCACGGCGCGGTCGATCGCCTCGCTCGCAACGTCGGTTGCGATGCGCTTGCCCAGCGCGGCCTCGAGGGCAGGCCTGGGCATGCCGGTCTTGAGCGGCTGGGCGCCGTGGAACTTGTCGACCGTGGAGATCGCGACGTCGATCAGCCCTTTGACGGCCGACTCCTCGACGTAGCGGTCCTTGCCCAAGCGCGCCACCTGAGGCTGCTTGCCCTTGAGCAGCGGGTCGATGGCGGCTCGAACGTCGAAGATGCCGGTGCGATGACCCAGGGCGCCTTCGTCCACGCCGAGCAGGCCCGCGTCACGGACGAGCGCGTTGACCTGTGCCTGCGGGTCGGCGTCGTGCAGCGCGCGGCCCAAGGCGACCCAGCGGGGTCGCTGCCCCCGACCGCTCGATGGCTCCGGGTCCAGTACGACGCCGCCTCCGACGGTGCGGCCCTGAAAGTCCTCGGACGGATCGGAGAAGGCCCGCACGACGACCCGAGCGCCGCGCCAGACGGGCAGGGGAGATTCGAGCCGCAGCCGCACCAGGCCCTCGCGGCCTCCCTCGATGATGACGTCGTTGGCGGAGACGTCCGGCGCTTCGCCCTCGAGCGGCTCGACGAACAGCGGGTCGAGTTTGCCGTTGGTGTAGCCGGTCCCGATGCAGATCTGCAGGGCGCTGCCGGCTTTCCAAGGGGCGCCGTGCGTGGGCAGGTGGCGAAGCCAGACGTGGAAGACCGAGCGACGCGCGACGGTGTTGCCCGCCGTCAGCACGTCTCCGCGAGAGAGTGACTTGGTGTCGATGCCACCGAGGTTGAGCGCGATTCGGGAGCCCGCGCCGATGCGGTCGCGCGCGTCGCCCCGAACCTGGGCGGCGCGCGTGCGCAGCTCTTGAACGTCACGGCCCTCACCGCCCGGTTCGAGCCGCAGCAGCGTGTCCTTGCCGACGTCGATGACGCCGCCAAGCAGCGTGCCGGTGACGACCGTGCCGTGTCCTCGAATCGAGAACACGCGATCGAGCGGAATGATGGCGTCGCCCTTGTTCGAGCGCCGCGGAATCTGCCCGATGATCTTCACGACCGCGCGCTGAAGGTCCTCGATGCCCTCCTTGGTGTGCGCGCTGCAGGGGATGACGGGCGCGTCTTCGAAGATGGTGCCCTCGAGGGCCTCGCGCACGTCGTCGGCGGCGAGCTCGATGGCCTCTTCATCGCCTTCGAGCCGGTCGACCTTGCTCAGCGCGATGACGCCGTGCTTCACGCCGAGCAGCCGGCACACGTTGATGTGCTCGCGGGTCTGCGGCATGACGCCGTCTTCGGCGGACACGACCAAGATGACGGCGTCAATGCCACCGGCGCCGGCGACCATCGTTCGCACGAAGTTCTCGTGGCCGGGCACGTCGACGATCGACGCCTCCAGGTCCTTATTGATGCGCCAGGGCGCGAACCCGAGCTCGATCGTGATGCCGCGGCGCTTCTCCTCGGGCAGCCGGTCCGTATCGGTCCCGGTGAGCACGCGGACGAGCGTCGTCTTTCCGTGGTCGATGTGACCGGCGGTGCCCAACACGAGCGAGCGAGGAGCCTTCGGCATGAGGGCGTAGTGTCGGTGCAGGAGCGTTGTGGGTAAAGCGGCGCCCGTCTGCTACGATGCGAATTGCATGGGTCAGGCCGACGAATCGGCGCTCCCGGGCGCAATCGGGCGATACCGCATCACCCGCAAGATCGGTGAGGGCGGAATGGGCGTGGTCTACGCGGCATTCGACCCCGAGCTGCAGCGTGACGTCGCGGTCAAGTTGATCCGGGCCGATCGGTTCCGCGGAGACATCCACGGCGCAAGCGCGCGGCTTCGGCGAGAAGCGCAGATCACCGCGCAGCTTGCCCACCCCAACGTGGTGACGATCTACGACGTCGGCGAGTCCGACGGCGGCGTTTACATTGCGATGGAGCTGGTCGACGGGCCCTCGCTGAGCCGATGGGTCAAGCAAGACGCGCGAACCTGGCGCGAAGTCGTGTCGATGTTCTTCGGGGCCGGCCGAGGCCTTGCCGCGGCGCACGACGCCGGCCTCATCCACCGCGACTTCAAGCCTTCGAACGTGTTGGTCGGTGACCGGCGGGCTCGCGTCGTGGACTTCGGTCTCGCCAACGACGCGCCGGTCCGGAGCCGACCGCTCGCGCCCACCGCCGACCTGCTCAGCACCGCACCCAGCGAGAGCGGCCGCGGCCGGCTTTCGGACGTGCTCATCACCAGCACGGCCCCCGCTGGAACCACCAGCCCGGCTGCCGGCTCGCTCTCGACCACCACGACCCAAGAGGACGTCGCGGGACTCATCGAGACCGGGCACGACGTCGAGACGACCTCCACCGGAGGGTCCAGTGGCGACTTGATGACGGTCACCGTCGACGGCGACGAGCCTGTGACGGTCGAGGGCAGCATCACCAACACCGGCCACTTCATCGGCACGCCTGCCTACATGGCGCCCGAGCAGTTCCTCGGACGCGAGGCCGACGCCCGCACCGACCAGTTCGCGTTCTGTGTGTCCCTGTACGAAGGGCTCTACGGACAGCGCCCGTTCGAAGGCGCGACCGCTTCGGAAATCGCCCGCAACGTGGTCAGCGGCAACGTCCTCGCGGCGCCTGGCCGCGCACGCGTGCCCGGCTGGTTGCGCAACATTCTGCTGCGAGGCCTCGCGGTCGACCCGGCGGAGCGGCACGAGTCGGTCAAGGCGCTGCTCGCGTCGATGTGGTTCACCGCGCGCATCATGTTCGATTAGACGCCGGCGGCAGCGTTGTCACGGCGCTTGCAGTGACCGGGGCACCCCCTGAGCGGAGTCCCCCAGCATGCTCGCCGTCAAACGAACCCCTCCCCAAGCGTTGTGCCCCCTGTCCACCTCCGTCTACGGCGTCCTGGAACGGTACACCGCGTTCCCGTGGCCGGTGATGAAGTCGCAGTGTCGACGTCGCGGGATTGATCCGCACAACCTCACCGCGACCATGCTCGGCTCGGTGCTCCAGGACCTCGCGCTCGCCGTCGGTCGCTTCAACACGATGTCGGCCGGCCTGTCGGTACGCCGCGAGCTCGTTGCGCTGCTTCGCGCCGAGACCGGCGGATTGCGCTAGCACGCGTCGGTGCGGCGCGGGCGTGGGGATCCCATGTCGGGCGTCTAGCGGGTCGTGAGTGGACGAAGAGGGCCGATCTGGGGGCCCCTCTTGCTGCTCGCGAACGTCCGTGCAATCCCTAGCGTCCGATGCGACTGCATCCTGCGCTGCTTGGGCTCACCGCGCTTGCTCTTTATGCCTGGTCTCCGGACGCTGCGGCAAAGGGCAAGAAGAGCGCGAAGTCTTGCGAGGTCACCGTGGCTGCCGGAGACACGCTCAGCGGCATCGCGGCGAAGAACGGCGTCGGCGAGAAGCAGCTGATCGCCAACAACCCGGCGCTGAAGAAGAACCCCGACCTGCTGCGCGTCGGGCAGACGCTCGACGTCTGCGTCGATGAACCGAAGCAGAGCAGTTCGGGGTCGTCCAAGAAGGCGTCCGACAAGATCAAGCAGGGACCGCGCTGTGCCGGCGGGGGTCGCATCACGATGCACGAGGTGCGCAAGGGCGACACGCTCGGCAAGATCGCCCGCACGTACGGCGTCGCCGAGACCGCGGTCACCAACTACAACAAGGCGCTCAAGGCCAACCCGAACAAGCTTCGCGTTGGGCAGGACGTGAAGGTCTGCGTCTCGAGCGGCAGCACGGGTTCGGTCAAGAAGTCCAAGGCGTGCGACTACGTCACGCCGGTCCACACCCACAAGGTCGTGCCCGGCGAGCACCTCGGGCAGATCGCGGGTCGCTACGGCGTCCGCAAGCGAGACCTGACCAAGCTCAACGCGCGCCTGCGCAAGAACCCGGACCTGCTCTTCGTGGGGCAGACGGTTCGCGTGTGCCCCATCATCGCGCCGCGTGAGCGCGAGCAGATCACGTACACGGTCCAGTCCGGCGACAACCTCGGCAGCATCGCCAAGCGCTACGGCCTCACGCCCAAAGAGCTCGAGCGCTACCAGCGGGGCAAGCTCAAGAACCGCAACGACCTACGCGAGGGGCAAAAGCTCACCGTCTGGGTCGACGGCAAGGTCGTCTCCGGCTTTGCGAACATCGACGACAACAAAGGCAAGCTCAAGGCGGGCGTACAGCTTCCACCGGGGCGTCACTACGTCGTCAAGTGGGGGGCTGGCGCTTGGGGCACCGGCAAAACGATCCGCACGATTCAGTCCGCGATCGGCTCCTACAAGCGCAAGATGCCCGGCGGGCCCAAGGTCCATGTCGGCGACATCAGCAAGCGCGGTGGTGGCGTGTTCAAGCCGCACCTCTCGCACCAGCATGGTCGCGACGTCGACATCGGCTACGTGCTCAAGGGCAAGTACGCCCACGAGAAGCGCTTTCACAACGCCAACGCCGACAACCTCGACGTGCCGCGCACGTGGACGCTGATCAAAGCGTTCCTCGACAGCGACGAGGTGACGTACATCTTCATGGACTACAAGATCCAGAAGCAGCTGTACGACTACGCCAAGAAGCGCGGCTACAGCGAGGACACGCTCGACGAGCTGTTCCAGTACCCGCGCGGCAAGCGGCGCACGCACGGGCTCATCCGCCACTGGAAAGGCCACGTGAACCACTTCCACGTGCGCTTCCGGAAGTAGCGTCTACTCCCCGCCGCTAGACGCCTCGACCACGAACGAGAGCGTCCACAGCAGGTTCTCGTTTTTGTCTGAGCATGTGGCCGTCACGACGATGCCGAACGCGTCGGCATCGGGCGGCAGGCCGCAGCTACCCATGCTCTCGTCGAAACCGATGTCGGAATCCCAGAATTCGATGGATGCCATTTCGAGGATCTCCTGAGTCGTCAGGCCCGTCAGCACCGCCTCGTCCCACTCCACCAGCACGGCGTTGTCGACCGCCGACGTCTCCCCGGACACGCCCGGGTACGAGACCTCGACGTACGGATCCGGAAGGCTGGAAAGATCCCACGGGGCCCCATTCGCGTTGAAGCTCGGAACTTCAGCGCTCAGCACCACGAAGTCCCACAGCGCGTCTTCATCCGCAGCACAGGTCGTGCCGCCGCATGATGTCCCTTCTGGGCATGCGAAACACGCCAGGCCTCCGCTGCCGCAGGATGCATCCGACCCACCTTGCAGGCACGTATCGCCGTCGCAGCATCCGTCACAGTCCGATGCGCAGGCCGACGAGATGCACGAGCCGCCACTGCATTCGTTCTCAGGGGGGCAGGGCAAGCACTGGTCCCCGTCGACCCCGCACGTGCTCGCCGACAGATCCGTGAGCGGGATGCAGGTCTCGCCCTGGCAGCATCCGTCGCATCGCTCCACACACGGGAGCTCGCACGTGCCCTGGACGCAGCTGCTGCCCTCGGGACATACCGCGCATTGTGCTCCTCCGAGGCCGCAGGCAGCGTCGGTCTGCGCTTCGATGCACGTATCGCCATCGCAACACCCTCCGCATGTGTCCGGGTTGCACGCCGGCGGCTCGACGCACGTGCCCTGGTCGCACACCGTGCTGCCCTCGCATGCGACGCAGGCTTCGGCCAGCGCACCGCAGGCTTGGTCCAGGGTGCCCGCCAAGCATCCGCCGGCGGCATCGAGGCAGCCCATGCATCCGCCACCCGTCGCACTGGTCGGGTTCGTCGCACTGCCGCCGTCACTCCCGTCGTCGGGCGTGGAGTCGGCGTCCCCGGCTTCACTGCCCGCATCGTCAGCATCGGTGTCATTTGCTGCAGGAGGCGGGTCGGTGAAACAGCCGACGAGGCCCGCGAGCGCGACCGCGCCCGCACCGGTGACGAACGAGGCGCGGCTTAGAAGTGGCACTCCACCACCATCGCGGTGATGTTGTCCGTGCCACCGGCCTCATTGGCGCGGTCGATCAGCTCGCCCACCGCGGCCTCGAGGTCTTCATTGCGCTTGGTGATATCGTGGATCTGTTCGTCCGTGAGCATGCCCGAGAGGCCATCGCTACACAGGACGAAGCGATCTCCGTCTTCGAGCTCGACGCGCGAAATGTCGACGACGACGTTGTCGCGCATGCCCAGCGCTCGGGTGATGACGTTCTTGTGGGGGAAGTTGCGCGCTTCCTCCTCGGTCATGTCGGGCCGGGCTTCTTTGTAGTCTTCGAGCAGCGAGTGGTCGCGCGTCAGAAGGTGGATGACGCCGTCGCGAACGCGGTAGCAGCGAGAGTCACCGACGTGGGCAACGAAGGCCGTGTTGCCCTTGATGATGAAGGACACCACGGTGGTGCCCATGCCGCGCAGCTGCGGATTCTTTGCGGCCGACTCGTGAATCTTGGCGTTGGCGAGCCGGATCGAGGCGACCAGTCGGTTCTCGACATAGGACAAGTTGTGGTCGTATCGATACGGCCACGTCGCGTCTTGGTCCTTGCTGTGGCGATAGAACTCGCCCATCACCTCGGCGGCGAGCTTGCTCGCAACTTCGCCCGAGGCGTGGCCCCCCATGCCGTCTGCAACCATGAAGAGCTGCTCATCCTCGATCAGCGCGAAGTAGTCCTCGTTGTGAGTCCTCTTCATGCCGACGTCGGTCTTGGCCGCGTATCGGATTCGCACCTCGGGGGCATCGTAACGGACCCTGTGACGGGGACCAAGGGGGACAAACCCGCAAAACCGACCCGGATTTTGGCGTTTGCGACCGCTCGGTCTTTGTCTTGACTTTTGTTCAGTGTTTCGCCAGGGTCGTGTCTCGCTCCACCGTGCCCGCCGTGAACACGCACAGCGATGCGGACGACTCGTCCGCGCCCCGTTCCGCCGCCGCCTCTCCCGTGGCTGCACGCATCGTCTCGGTCGGCGACGAGCTGCTTTCGGGGGACACGGTCAATACGAACGCGACGGCCATGGCCGAGGCCTGCCGCCGCCTCGGCGTCGTGGTCGAGCAGGTCGTCACGGTCCGCGATCGCATCGAGGAGATCGTCGCGGCCGTGCAGGGAGCCGCGGGCTCGGCCGACGTGTGCTTCGTCAGCGGGGGCCTGGGGCCCACCACCGACGATCGAACCACCGAAGCGGTGGCGGCCGCTGCCGGGGTCGAGGTCATCCGCGACGCTGCCGCGCTCGCCCGGATCGAGGGCAAGTTCGCGGCGATGGGCTACACGATGGCGCCGATGAACGCCAAGCAGGCGGACTTCCCCGCCGGGGCCACCATCGTGCCCAACCCCATCGGCACCGCAGAGGGGTACGTCGTCCCCGTTGCGGGGTGCCCGGTGTTCGTCACGCCCGGCGTGCCGCGCGAGATGAAGAAGATGTTCGCGGAGCAGATCACCCCGCAGCTGCGCGAGCGCTTCGCGTTGCAGGCCGTGCCGCGCCGCATGTATCGCGCGCTGGGTCGCGGTGAGTCGTCGCTGGCCAAAGTGGTGGAGCCCATCGTCGAGGCGGCCCGAGGGCGCTCGCCGGGGTTGGCATCCGTGTTCGTGCACTACCGTGCGTCCACGCCCGAGGTGCTCGTGATTCTCGAAGGCACCGCGGGCACGTCGGGACAGGCCGCGACGCACGAGGAGCTGGAGAGCCTCGACGCCGAGATCGCGGCCGCGATGGAGCCGGCGCTGTACGGCATCGGCGAGGACACGCTGCCGGCACGGGTCGTCGAGGCCCTCCGAGCCGCTGGGCTCACGCTTTGCGTCGCGGAGTCCTGCACGGCGGGCGGCACGGGTCGGACCGTCACCTCCGTCCCCGGGTCGTCCGCGGTCTTCGTCGGTGGCGTCGTGGCGTACAGCAACGCCCTCAAGACCGCGCTGCTCGGCGTCGACGAGGCGCTGCTCGAAGCACACGGAGCCGTCAGCGAGCCAGTGGCCAAGGCCATGGCCGAAGGCGCGCGCGCAGCGACGCGATCCGATCTCTGCGTGGCCATCACCGGAATCGCCGGACCCGGAGGCGGGTCCGCCGAAAAACCGGTCGGAACCGTCCATATCGACGTTTTTGACGGCGAGGCGCACCTCCACAAGAAACTCAAACTGCGAGGCAACCGTGGCACTGTTCGACACTGCGCGGAGCTTTGGGCGCTCAAGCTCGTCTGGGACCGCCTCCATGTGCGGGGCCTCGCATCCGTTCATCCCGCTGGTCTTCCAGCCGGCACCTGATTCGCCAGTCTGCTCCCGGCTGGCCCACCCAAGGAATTCAACGTCATGAGCAAGAAAGCATCGGCCCCCGATCCCAAAGCGCAACGCGACTCGGCCATCAACTTGGCCCTCGCCACCATCGAGAAGCAGTTCGGCAAGGGATCGATCATGCGCCTCAACGACGGCAAGATGCCGATGGGCGAGGTGAAGGTCGTGCCCACTGGCTGCCTCGCGCTCGACATCGCTACGGGTGTCGGCGGCCTGCCGCGCGGCCGCATCGTCGAGATCTACGGCCCTGAATCGTCGGGTAAGACGACGCTTGCGCTGCACGCCGTGGCCGAGGCCCAGAAGCTCGGTGGCGTGTGTGCGTTCATCGATGCCGAGCACGCGCTCGACGTCGGCTACGCTCGCAAGATCGGCGTGCGCACCGACGACCTACTGGTCTCGCAGCCCGACTACGGCGAGCAGGCCCTGGAGATCTGCGACATGCTCGTGCGCTCGGGCGCCGTCGACATCATCGTCGTCGACTCGGTCGCCGCGCTCACGCCCAAGGCCGAGCTCGAAGGTGACATGGGTGACAGCCACGTCGGCCTTCAGGCGCGCCTGATGAGTCAGGCGCTGCGGAAGCTGACCGGCTCGATCAACCGCAGCCGCACCATCGTCATCTTCATCAACCAGCTCCGCATGAAGATCGGCGTCATGTTCGGCAGCCCGGAGACCACCACCGGTGGTAACGCACTGAAGTTCTACGCCTCGATGCGTCTCGACATCCGCCGCATCGGTGCGATCAAGACGGCCGACGCGGTCGTCGGTAACCGCACCCGCGTGAAGGTGGTCAAGAACAAGCTCGCCCCGCCGTTCCGCGAGGTCGAGTTCGACATCACCTACGGCGAGGGCGTCAGCCGCGAAGGCATGCTGATCGACCTGGGCGTGGCGGCGAACGTCGTCGACAAGGCCGGCGCGTGGCTCTCGTACAAGGGAGAGCGCATCGGTCAGGGTCGCGAGAACGCGAAGAAGTTCCTCAAGGAGCACACCGAGATTGCCGAGCGCATCGAATCCGAGGTGCTCGACAAGAACGGGCTCAACCGTCAGGAGGCCAAGGAGGGTGGAGAACCCCCGGCAGCGTCTCCCGAAGAACTCAAGAAGCCCGTCAAAGAGACCAAGTCTCGCGGCGGTCGCGTACGCGCTAGAGCGTAGCGACCACGCGCACCTCGTCCAGAACCGGGGTGCGCGGCCCGGTACCTCCCGGCGGCACGCCGATGAGGCGGACCGAGTACTGGAAGTAGCGGCCGGTCGAGTTCGTGAGTTCGAGCGTCTCGCCGGCTTCAGGGCTTTGGTCGGTCCAGCCCTCGACCGTGCTTCCGCCGGGTCCGGTGAGGGGGACCCCGTCGCAGTCCGGTGTGCTGCAGACGCGCGTCATGACGCCGAGGAGCAGGTTGCCCCGTCGGTACAAGCCACCGATCTCCTCCGGCGAGAGGGCACGGCGGAAGATCGCGACCTCGTCCAGGTCGACGTCCGCAAAGAACCCGTTGCCGAGTCGACCCAGGGTGAGCGGGGTGTTTGCCGGAAAGGAGAAGCCGGCGCCGTAGTTCGCCGGGGTGGTGTCGGCGAGGCTTCCCTCGAGCCACACCTCGAGGGTGGCGTTCGCATGACCGCGTTTCACGAGGGCCGCATGCCGCCATCCTTCGTCCACGATCGGCTGGTTTGGACAAAACACGCCGAGGCCGCCCCCGTTGACGTCGGCCGCGGTCCCGCCGAGGAAGCCGGTGCCGGAGGTGCGGCCGCAGCTGGGATGCGCCGGGTTGAAGCAGCCAAACCATGCGTGGCTGGTCGCCCCACCTGCCGCGTCCTCGATGCCCATGAACACTCTGTTCACGCTGACGGTTCCGGTGGCGTCGAAGCAGGGGGTCTGGGTGCGGAACCACATCGACCACGTGAAGTCCGATGTCCCGAACTGCAGCGATTCCTCGGCATTCGGGGCGACAACCACGTAGCTGTCGAAGTTGAGGCCAATCGCCTGACCGAGCTTGGGCACCGCCGGTCCTGTGGCGTTCGCTGTTCCCTGGACCGTCACGTCGTGCTGCGCGGGGGAAGAATCGACCAGCGCGGTACCGGGCGCGATCATGTCGGACTCGGTGTCGAGGTGCAGCAGAAGGACGTTGTCCTCCATATTCGCGTTGTCCTCGGCGTACCCGACTTCGGACACCCCATCATCGGGCAGCGCTTTGACGTATGGCGCACGCGGAACCCAGCTCAGCTGCGTCCACGTGGCCGCATCGGTCCCAGCGTCGAAGACCCGCGAAACATACGTCAGCGAGTTTTCATCGTCGGGCAGCCGAAGCCCGTCGTCGTAGACCATCCCGTTGAGCATCCCAGCACCGAAATCGTCCGCGTCGTCGTCGACGAATTCGATCGTGTTGGGTGAGCCGGTCGACGTGTCGGCACCCTCGGTGGGGTCCGTAGTGGTGCTCGGATCGGAGGTCGTCGTCACGCCCGTCGTCGAAGGCGCGGTGGTGCCGGTGGTCGTCGTGGTCGTGGTCGAGGTCCCCGACGCGGCCGAGGTTGCCGGTCCGGTGCTGCCTTCAGGGTCGATGACGCACTCGCCCGAGAGGGAGCCCGAAAGCGGGGCATAGCGACGCCCCGAAGGGCACGTCGAGTCCTCTTGGCTGCAGAACCCGGTAACTTCGCAGACGCCCCCGTCGGAGCACTGCTCGTCACCGTCGCAGCGGAACTCCGTGGCGCTGCAGCCGGCCAACCCGATGCTGAGCACCACTCCGCTCGCCCACCCCAGCCCTCGCACGAGGTCGAGCGTATCAGGCTCGGGGCGAACCCGGGTCGAGCGGGCTGAGCCGTCACTCGTCGAACGCGAGGGAGAGCGCCTCGCGGATTGAGGCGGGCGCCCGCACCGACAGGCCCTTGGGCGCTTTGGGGGCCTTTCCGCTCGACGGCGCGATGATCGCTCGCTTGAAGCCCAGCCGCGCCGCTTCTGCCAGCCGAAGTTCGATGCGGGCGGCATGGCGCAGCTCTCCGGTGAGTCCAACTTCCCCCACCGCGACGAGGTCGCTCGGCATTGCAATGCGGCGGTGGCTCGACGCGACGGCCAGCATCACAGCCAGGTCGGAGGCCGGCTCGAACAGCCGGACACCCCCGGTGACGTTCACGAACACGTCCTGGTCGAGCACGAACTGGCCGCCATGGCGGTCGAGCACGGCGAGCATCATCGCGAGCCGGGAGGGGTCCACGCCGACGCAGTTTCGACGAGGGGTTCCGCCCGGCGAGTTGGCCAGCAGCGCCTGGACCTCGAGGAGAAGGGGACGCGCCCCCTGCATCGAAACCGTGATGCACGAGCCCGGCGCGTCGATCGGACGCTGCGCCAAGAAGGCTTCCGAGGGGTTGTGGATCTCGCGCAGGCCCTCGGAGGTCATCTCGAAGACGCCGAGCTCGAGCGTGCTGCCGAAGCGGTTTTTCGACGCGCGAAGCAGGCGGGTGGCGCGGTCGTCGTCGCCCTCGAACCCGAGGACGGTGTCGACCATGTGCTCGAGCAGGCGAGGGCCGGCGAGCTGTCCATCCTTGGTGATGTGACCGACCACCACCACCGGAACGTCGTGTTGCTTGGCGAAGCTGATCAGCTGGGTGGAGACGGCGCGAACCTGCCCCGTGTTGCCGGGCATGCCTTCGTTCTCACTGCTGTAAACCGTCTGCACCGAGTCGACGACGAGCAGCTCGAGTTCGCCGGCAAGCGCAAGCTCGCGCGCAGAGGCGAGGATGGTCTCGGTGCGGGTCTCGGCTTGAAGCAGGAGCCGGTTGGCGGAAGCCCCGAGCCGACGCGCTCGCCCGGCTATCTGCTGCAGCGATTCTTCACCGCTGGCGTACAGGACCGAGCGGTCGCCCTGGGCAAGGCGAGCCGCAACCTGAAGCAGCAGCGTGGACTTGCCGATGCCGGGGGCACCGCCGAGCAGCACGACCGAGCCCGGGACGAACCCACCCCCGAGGACGCGGTCGACCTCCTGCAGGCCGGTCGTGATGCGCGGCGTCTCGTCGCCGACATCCGCAAGCGCCACTGCCGACGCGGTCGTCGCACTCGAGAGCACGACGCGCCCGGCGGTCTCTGCCTCGTCCTGGACTTCCTCGATGGTGTTCCACGCGCCACACGAGGGGCACTTGCCGAACCATCCCGACTGCGTGGTGTGGCACTCCGAACAGATCCAGCGCGACCGCGACTTCGCCATCGCGGGCCACTGTAGAGCGAGGGTCTCGCGGGTGCCAGCACACCCTGCACGTCACGGGCAGGCCACGGGCAGGGCACGGGCAGGGTGGCGGCGAGGGGTCCGCTCACTCGGCGGCGGGGGCGTCTTCGGCCGCGACCGGGTCAGCTGGATCCGCCGGGTCGGCCGACGCGTCTGCTTCTGCCGGGGGCTCGACCGCGTCGCTCGGCGCGGCCTCGCCGGCCTCTTCGACGCGAGGCTGCAGGGCGGTGCGGGTGGCCGAGGAGGGCTTGAGGGCGGTGGCTTTGCGGCCGTGGCCCTTGTGCCCCTTGCCCTTGTGCTTGCCCTTGCGACCCTTACCTTTGCGGCCCTTGTTCGCGTCAGCGTGCTTGGGGCGCTCGAGCAGCGTCGTCGGGCCGTGTAACGCCACGAGCTTGGCCAGGCCTTCGCGCTGCTGTGCGGTCAGCTTGCCGTGCATCGCCTCGAGGACCCCGCGAGCGTGCACATCGATCGCGGAGCGCTCCTCGAGGACCTGTGCAAAGGCGTCGTCGAGCGCCGCGGTGTCCAGCGCGTCTTCGGCGTACTCGGCAGCGATCAGGGCGTAGGCTTCTTTGAGAGCGCGGCGGTTCGCGGTGGTTTGCTTGCGATGGTCCTTGACCATCGACTTGAAGGACTTCAGCTGAGCCTCAGAGCAGTCGAGCTTGGCGCACATCTTGCCGACGCCGACACCCCCCTCACTCCCCGAGGGCGCCCGCTTGCTGTGCTTCTTCTTTTTGGCGCCCTTCTTTTTCTTGGCTGCGACCTTGGCATCGTCCGGCTCGGCCTCGTCGCCGCCGGCGTATCCGAAGTAAAGGACCACCGCGAGCAGAGCGCCGCCGATGACGAAGAGGGTGTTGCGCGACAAGCCAAACATGAGAACGCCCGACGTCTCCGGATAGCACATTTGCCGGGGAGTCGGGCATGGGCCCCTGCGCGTCGCGGAGGGGATGCTTCAGACGGCGCCTTAGAACTTGATGCCGATTTGCGCCTGGAGCGTCTGGATGGCCCGGGCGTCCTCGCGGCCGCCGTTGGCCAGGATGCGGTTGAACGCGCCGAGCGGGAACAGCACGCCGTACTGCAGCTGGAAGAAGATCGGCTCGCGTGCGTCGTGGTAGCGAAGCGCGCCGTCGAGCTCGATGCCGTAGCTCCAGCGGTTGCCCAGGGTCGACTGACGTCGAGCGGCCAGCGCGTACTCGATGTCGACGCGGGCGCTGAAGTTGTCGAAGAAGTAGAACGCGGCCCAGGGCTTGAAGTACGTCGCGTTGCTGACGGTCCCGAGAATCTCGCGGAAGAGCAGCAGGTCGACGTTGTAGGCCGGGTTGAACCGGAACTGGCTGAGCGTGTTGCCGTCGTCCTGGTTCAGCGGCGAGGCGGGGTCGCTGTTCTGCGGCGCCGCGGTGTCGCCCGTAGCGAAACCGTGATCGAAGCCGATGTGGAACCGGTCGTCGAAGAAGCCGTACTTGAACTCGAGGCCGTAGCCCGCGTTCAGGATCGTCTTGCGGTCGAGGTCGGCGACCGTGAGCTCGTTGAGCGAGTTCTGGCCGTCCTCGAGCTCGCTGTCGATGTCGCGCAGGTTGAAGCGACCGTAGGTCATGGCCGCCTCGAGCTCCACGCGAAGCGTGCGCCAGTTGACCCGCATCCACACGTCCGGCGTCACCATGAGCGCGTCACGGTGGACCAGGCTGTTCGTGTAGGTCTGCAGCTCCGACAGCCCGTCGACGCTTCCGCTGCCGAACGCGTTGTCGAGGTCCTGTTAGCGGAGCCACGAAATGATGCCCCAGTTGAGCACCGGGTTGCCCAGCGACAGCTTGCGCTTGAGCATCTCGGGGTCGTCGCGCCGCTCGAGCGACAGCGCCCATTGATAGACGTTGTCGAACTTCTCCACCGAGAAGGCCTGGCCGATGGTGCCGCCTTCGCCGTAGGCGGGGCCGAGCAGCTGCGCGGTGGTGGGCCCGCTGTTCGCCCAGTCCCAGCTGAACGACAGCTTGTGGGTCTTGCGGCGGTCCTTGCCGAAGTCGAACGAGAGGCGAAGCGAGTCGACGGAGTCTCCGTGGTCGCGGTCGAGCTGACGGATGATGTCGGCCTTCTCGAGCTTGGCGTAGCCATTGCCGCCGTTGGCGACCATGCCCATGCCCCACGACCAGGGCATCCGGCCGAACTGGACCTGCAGGCCCCAGCCAAAGCGGATGTCGCCCCAGGCCCGCTTCACGACCACGCTGTCTCGGGTGCTCGTCTGCCCCGAGACCGGAGGGTCTTGGCTGCGGGTATAGAGATCCAGTGGCGCGTAGGGGTCGGTGCCGAGCAGAGAGTCCGGCGTGCTGCCCAGGACGACGTTGTCGAGGATGTCGACCTGACTGTGCACGTGCACGGTGTCCGTAATGTGCAGCGAGGGCTCGAGCCGCAGCCGCATGTTTGCGGATGCCGTGCCCTGGCGACGGTTGCATCGCGTGACCGCGCGCTGCGTCGAGACGCCACCGTCGAGCAGGCGGTTGAGGCAGCTCGCGTCGTTGGTGCCGATGATGTTCCCGTCTTCGTCGGTCTCGAGGGACTCGGCAGGCGGGTCGAAGAAACGCTGGGGACGGTCGCCGTCTTCGAGGCTGGCGGGTTCGGCGAGGCCGAGGCCGAGGCGGTGGAAGAAGTCGCCGCGCATCCGCATGTAGCCGTTGAGGTCGAACAGCTCGAGCCGACGCAGGCGCCGCGGCGTGGCGGGCACGGGCTCGATCGGCCGCAGTGCTTCCTTATCTTTGGGGGCCTCCTCTGCGGGGCCCTCCTTCTTGTCACGGCGTCCAGCGGGGCCGCCGGGGGCTCCGCCCGGACCCACGGGGCCGCCGGGCCCGCCCGGGGCCGCACCCGGTTGTGCCGCGCGGGCCGTACCGCCTGCCAGAGCCACCGAGAGAGCCACGGGAACAGCCAGGGGAAGGCCCATGGCAGCGACCAGCAGATTGCGTCCAAACGCCGACGAGGGGCGCGTTTTCCGGGATCTCGGCATGAAAGGCGCTGCACGCTATCAGCGGCCATCGAGCCCCGTCAACCGCGCTGGGACGGCGAAGAACGCCGAATTACGCGGTTTCGAGTGGTCCGCGTCACGCCCGATCTCCGCGGGGCCAGACCGGCTGCGCTCCCCGGCTCAGCCTCCATGCCGTAGCCTCGGCGCATGACCAGCCCGTGGCAACCCGGCCAGCTCCTGTTCGCCGGCTTCGAGGGCACGGTGCTGCCGCGCGAGCTGGGCACGTTGATCGAGCAGGGCCGCATCGGCGGTGTGATCCTGTTCACCCGAAACCTGGAGAGTCCGCGTCAGGTCGCCGACCTCGTCATGCGGATCCGCCGGCTCGCGCCTCCCTCTGCTCCGCTGACGATCGCGATCGATCAAGAGGGTGGTCGGGTGCAGCGGCTCAAGGAACCGTGGACGCGATGGCCCCCGATGCGTCGACTCGGCGACGTGGACGACGTGGCGCTGACCGAAGCGTTCGCCTCGGCGCTCGCGCTGGAGCTGACCCAGATGGGCATCGGCCTGAACTTCGCGCCGGTGCTCGACGTCGACACCAATCCGGACAACCCGGTGATCGGGGACCGCAGCTTTTCGCGGGACGTGGACCGCGTGTGTCGGCACGGCGTCGCGGTGATCGAGCGGCTGCAGGCGCTGCACATCGCCGCGTGTGCGAAGCACTTTCCCGGTCACGGCGACACGCATCTCGATTCACACAAGGCGTTGCCGCGTCTGCCCCACGACCTGCAGCGGCTGCGCCAGGTCGAGCTTCCGCCGTTCGTGGCGGCGGCCAAGGCCGGCGTCGCTGCCATGATGAGCGCGCACGTCGTCTTCGAGGCGGTCGACCCCAAGCGCCCGGGCACGCTGTCGCCCGCGGTGATGAACCTGCTCCGCGAGGAGGTCGGCTTCGATGGGCTCGTCTTCTCGGACGACCTCGAGATGAAGGCCATCGCGGATCACTACAGTCCCAAGGACTTCGTGACCGGCGCGCTGCAGGCCGGCGTGGACTCGCTGCTGGTGTGTCGCAAGCTCGACATGGTGACCGAGGTGCTGGCTCGGCTCGAGGCACTGCCGGACCCGACGGTCGAGCGCGCCGTCGCGCGGATGGTCGCGTTCAAGGAGCGGTTCCCGCCGCCGCCGCTGTGGGACGGCGGAGATCTTCCGAATCCGCCGTACCCCGAGCACCAGGCCCTCGCGCAGCGAATCGCCGACGGCATCCCCATCAGTCGCTGAGCCGCCCGCCAGCGCGGGCTGATAGGGTGCGCCCGTGGACGCGTACCTTGAACTGCTTCGCGACGTTCTCGACAACGGCGTCGAGCGAGGCGACCGAACCGGCACCGGCACCCGCAGCGTGTTCGGTCGTCAGATGCGCTTCGATCTGCAGAAGGGCTTCCCGCTGCTGACGACGAAGAAGCTGCATCTGCGCTCGATCATCATCGAGCTGCTGTGGTTCCTGCGGGGCGACACCAACGTTGCGTACCTGCAGGAGAACGGCGTGCGCATCTGGAACGAGTGGGCGCGCGAAGATGGCGACCTCGGGCCCGTGTACGGCAAGCAGTGGCGGGCGTGGGGCAAGCCCAACGGCGAGACGGTCGATCAGATCGTTGGCGTCCTCGACCAGATCCAGAACAACCCGACGTCGCGCCGCATGGTCGTCAGCGCCTGGAACGTAGGGGAGCTCGACAAGATGGCGCTGGCGCCTTGCCACTGCCTCTTCCAGTTCTACGTCGCCGACGGCCGACTGAGCTGCCAGCTGTACCAGCGCTCGGCCGACGTCTTCTTGGGCGTGCCGTTCAACATCGCCAGCTACGCGCTGCTCACGATGATGATGGCCAAGGTCGCCGGGCTCGAGCCGGGTGACTTCGTCCACACGTTCGGTGACACGCATCTGTATCTCAACCACCTCGACCAAGCGCGGGAGCAGCTCTCCCGGGCGCCGCGACCGCTGCCGACGATGGCGATCACGCGGACGCCGTCGTCGATCTTCGACTTCGCGTACGAGGACTTCGAGCTTCAGGGATACGAGCCGCACCCGCACATCAAGGCGGCCGTGTCGGTATGAGCATGCGGATCTCGTTGATCGTCGCGCGCGCGTCCAACGGTGTGATCGGCCGCGATGGTGATCTCCCGTGGCGGCTGCCCGCCGACCTGGCGCACTTCAAGCGCATCACCATGGGCCACCACCTGATCATGGGACGGCGCACGTTCGCCTCGCTGCCGGGCGTTCTTCCGGGGCGTCCCCACGTCGTGCTGACCCGCGACCGAGGGTATGCACCCGAGGGGGTCACCGTTGTGCATTCGCTCGATGCCGCGTTGGCGATCGCGCGTGGTGCCGGCGATGACGAAGCGTTCGTGATCGGCGGAGGCGCGGTGTACCGCGAGGCCATCACACGAGCCGACCGCGTGTATCTGACCGACGTGCACGCGTCGGTCGACGGCGACGTCACCTTCGATTCGCTCGAGCCCACGAGCTGGCTTGAAACGGACCGCGTTCGGCACGAAGCGGACGACCGGCACGCCCACGCGTTCTCGATGTGCGTGTACGACCGACGCGCCGCCGCAGACGCCTGAACGCCGGACGCGCCAATCCATCCCATCGACGCCCCGCGCGGGCCGTTGTCGATGGCGCGCGGAACCCTCATCACGGATACTTGGAGTCGACGGCGCGCGTGGCCGTCGCTGGAGGTCGTGATGGTGATGACGAGCGTGCTTGCGGCGGGGCTGTCCGCGGCTTCGATATGGATGGTCGACCCGGTCTCGGTCGATGCGGCGCCGGCCGTGGAGGTCGAGCCGAAGGTGATGACGGGCAGTCTCGACGCCGGGGTGTACGCAGGACGACAGCCCGACCAGGACGTCGTCGTCGTGTCGCCGCTGCTTCAGCTCGGCGTCCGCGCCCGACCGGAGGTCGAGCTGGGACTGTCGATGGGGGTCGTCTCACTCAGCGCCAACCGGCGCGACACGGGCCCCGTCCGCGCGTCCGCGCCGAGCAACTTCGTCTTCGGGACCCGGTGGATCCGCGACGGCGTCGGCGACCGGCACCACGGATACCTTGGCTTTGCCTTCTCCCTGCCCACGTCGTTCGAGGTCGGCGCCGACGTCCGCGAGGCGAACCGCTACGCGCGCGCGTCTCGAGGCGGCTTGGATCCGTGGCAGTGGTCGCCCACGACGATGGGCGTCATCGTGCCCGTGGGGTGGTCGGTGCGCGGTCGCTGGTTCGACGTGGGGGCCGACGGCGCGCTCGGAGGGTTGTTCTCGGCGGGGGGCGACCTCGACGACCCCGGCTTCGTCGGCCAGGTGCGCGGCACCGCGGCGGCACACATCGCTCGCGTCCGTCTCGGGGGCTCACTCGCGGCCGTGTACAACGGGCGAGACGACCTCGGCCCCCTGCAGACTTCGGTCAATCCGTTCGCCGAGCTCGCGCTGTGCGCCCGAGAGAAGGTTGCGGTGTGCGGCGCCCATCTCCACGCCGGCGCGTCGGTCAACCTCGACGCGCCGTATGGCTTCGGCCCCGACGGCATGCGGGTGTGGGGGATGCAGTTCGGGTTGCGGTGGGCCCTGCGCGACATCCCCGACGGCGCCTGAACGACGCTGTCACCCCCAAAGAAAACGCCCGTGACCTCGTTGGTCGCGGGCGTTTTTTCGTGCCCCGGCACGGGGCCAACCGAGCGCGAGGCGGCCGCAGTGCGGGCGGCCCGACCGCAACCGTCCTCGGCTGCAGCGACATCATGACGACGCACGATCGCCGCGCCGTTCAGGTGAACGCGCGGCCACGGTCGAACGGGAAGGGGGGTCCCGTTGCGGCTGGCTCGAGGGCTCCCGCATCCATCAGCACACGCGAGCGCAGCCGGTGTTTCCTGTCCGATCTGAAAAAGTGAAGAAAGGCCCTGGGGGCTTGAATTCGGGGTGCTGCGGCGCTTCTGCGGCGCGTCGACGCGAGCCGGGCGGCACGTCGGATGCGGCGTCGCACACCGTCGACGGCGATTCCTTGCGGTGCGGAACGGTCCTTCTAAACTCGTCTTCGCGCTGCCCGATTTTTTCTCAACCCAAAGGCCGAGCACGCGAGTACGGCACCTGCCCGAACGCCACCACCACGGCGCCGTACACCCTCTCGAAAAAAGTCCCAACCAACTTGTGAACGAGTCACGACGACTCTAGTCTGGAATCACCATGCGCAACTCGAAGCTGACGTTGATGCTTGCCGGCCTGGGCTTGATGCTCACCTCCGGCTGTTTCATCACCACCGAATCTGATCGCTTTACCGACACCGAAGAGGCGTCGGGTTCTCCCTCCGGAGGTGGAGGCGGCGGTGACTGTCCCGTAGGGGCACCCGGTTGCGCGTGCACCGGTTCGGGCGCGTGCGACACCGGTCTCGAGTGTGTCGACATGCTCAACATCTGCGTCGTCCCGACCGACTGTGACATCGGCTCGCCCGGCTGCGGGTGCACCCAAGGCGGCACGTGCGACCCTGGCCTGCTCTGCGCCGACGTCGACCCCTCGCCCGGCATCTGCGTGAGCGACAACCCCTGCCTCGACGCGCTCATCGGCACCGAGAGCTGCCAGTGCACAATGGGCGGCGGCTGCGACGACGGCCTCACGTGCCTCTCCGGCCTGTGCGTCGACGTTCCCGAGCCCGAGGGCACGACCACCGGCGCCGACTCAGACACCACCACGGGCGCTGGAGAGTCCTCGAGCAGTGGCAGTGCCGCGGACTCGAGCAGCAGCGGCGGTGGTGCCGATACCAGCGGCGGCGCCAGCCCCACCTCGGGCGGCTGATCTCACCGTCGCGACGGAACTCCACACGTCAGCGATGGAACCCCGGGTGCTTCGGCACTCGGGGTTTTTCGTTTTTCTCAGGTTCATCGAGCACGCCACCGCAGGATCGCCTCGACGCCGAGCAGCCCCAGCGCCAGCCACACGAGCCAGCGCCACTGCGGGACGTTCACGGCGACGCGTCCCTCGACGTCCTCGAGCGCTTGGTCGTCGGTCTGGACCGGGGTGGTCTCGGACTCGCCCGGGTCGAGTTCGACGGCGAAGACGCTGTCGACGGCGCCGTCGATGCGCACGGTGTAGTGCCCGAGGGCGTAGGTGTCCTCGAACGTGGCTGCACCGTCGGTGGGAGCGATCGAGACTTCGGCGCCTCGCGGCGTCACGAAGACCACGGGACCCCGTGCGCGGGCACGTCGTGCTTCGCCGACGACGAGCCGAGACCCGGCGCTGCCGCGGCTGGTGTCCCCGAGATACGAGAGCACCCCCGACACCAGCGGGACGAATCCAGGCCGAAGCGGGAGGTCGGCCCAGTCGCGGTCGAGCGAGGTCGTCAGCAGGGCAACGCGGCCAGCATCGAAAGGGCGGGTGAGCAGGGCGGGCGCACCCGAGGTGAAGGACAGCGCAATGCGAGCATTGCGACGTGGGTCGGGCTCGAGCAGCATGACGCGGCGAGCAGACGCGCCGGAAAGCCCGACCTCACCGTCGATCCCCGTGAAGATCGGGTGGGTCAGATCCGCCGGCGCAATGCCCTCGACGCGCGCCTCCTTGCGACCGGGCGCGGTGCCGACCTGCACCGAACCGCGCATCGACAGCGGCAGCGCTGGACCGAGCGCGCCGTTGTACGCGTCGGCGTCGACGCGGTCTCCCACGGCGATCAACAGCCCCATGCCGGCTCGGGTGCGCTCGAGAATCGCGGCCGCGACGTCGGGGTCGGGCGCGCGGACGTTCGCGAGGACGAGCACGTCGACGTCGGCCAGGGCCGCCGCGCCGCGCTTTCGAACCCGCTCGGACAGCTGGTCGGGCGCCAGACCGCGGACCGCCATCGTTTGCTCTTCGTCTTTGGCAGCCACCGCCGTGGTGAAGAAGAACACCTCGTCGTGCGCCCGGAGTTCGCTGGGGTCGCCGTTGACCACCGCGACCTCCATCGCGTCTTCGGCGGCGAGCCACACGTGACGTTCGTCGTCGACGGCCAGGGGATCGTCGGTGGGGTCGAGAACCGCGACGCGGGCGGGCAGGACGTCGGCGTCTTCGAGCAGCGTGTGCGTGAACTGAACCGGCGCCTCGCCACCCGGCGGCAGCGTGACCGCGGCCCGTGCCACCTCGGCGTCGCGAATGAAGAGCCCCACGGTGACGCTGCGTGGGGCGGCATCGTCGGCCGCACCAAAGCGCCGCACGACGGCGTCGACGCGGGCCGCCCGGGGGTCGAGCTCCGGTGCGGGTGCCCACGTCAGATCGACGATGCCCACGTGTTCGGGAAGCGCCTCGTCTTCGGGAACCGCGGGAATGGGAAGCACGAGCGCGCCGCCCTCAGCCGTGGCGGGCAGGCCGCCCAATCCACGCTCCGTCGCGTCGCCGAGCGCATAGATGACCCGCTTCCGATCGCCGCTGCGCACGTCGGTCAGCATCTGACTCGCGGCCGGGATTCCGGCTTGCAGAGGCCATGCGCCCGGCCGCGGCACGTCGCGTTCGGCCCACCGCGCCAGCGCATCCGCGACGCGAGAGGGGTCCGCGGTCGGCTCGACGCGCGGGCCGTCGGGATCGGTGGTGACCAGGCCCACGCGCGTCCCGGCCGGCAGCGAGCGCAGCAGGGTCTGTCCCTGTTCGACGGCGTGTTCCAGCAGGGTCTGCCCGTCGACACGCAGCCCCATGCTTGCCGAGCCGTCGACGAGCACGACCGCGTCGTGGGGCTCCGCAACCATCGTCACGCCACCGTCGTGTTGCGTGGCCGGTCGGGCGAGCGCGAGCACCAGCAGCGCGAGCAGCAACAGCCGAACGATCAGCAGGGGCAGGTCGCGCAGGGCCCGACGGCGCGTGACCGAGGGCTCCGCCGTCGGCAGGAAGCGCATCGCGGCGAAGGGGACTTCCCGGGGGCGCTCTCGCCCGAGCAGGTGGGCGAGGACGGGTGCGGCGAGCCCGAGCAGCCCGGCGAGCAGCGCTGGCGCGAGCAGGCTCACGGCGTGCTCACCTCCGCCGTTTGCGGCGCGCCCTCGAAGCGTCCGAGCAGACCCAGGAACGCCGTCGCGAGGTCCTCGTCGGTGTGGACCGTGTGCAGCAGCAGGCCTTCGTCTTCGCACCGGGCCGCCAGGCGTGACTGGTGGGCCGCGACCGCAGCGAGGTAGCCCTCGCGCATGCCCGCGGCCGCGCCTTCACGGGGTTTGCGACGCCCGAAGAGGTCGATGAACCGCAGCGTCGTGCGGTCGGTCCACGGAAACTCGGTCTCATCGCGGTGAAGCGTTTGCAGCACGACGACGTCATGTCGGCGCGCCCGAATCGAGGCGAGCCCGCGCAGGAACGTTTCGTCGGCCTCGTCGGTGGGGACCCCATCGCTGCTGGGGTCGAGGGCGTCGGAGACCACCACGACGAGGCTTCGGCGCGGCAGCCGGGGGCCGACGGCGTCGAAGAGGGCAGGCCAGGGGCAGTTACCGCGGAGCGTCGGGTTTTGCAGCTGCTCGGCAATGCCGGCGAGGCGCTCGGGGCTGGAGCTGGGGCGGGCGGTTGCGTCGGCCACGATGCCGTCGGCGCCCACCGCCAGTCCGACCGGGTCGCCCTGCCGCGTCGCCAGCCAGGCCAGCCCACCGGCGAGCGCGCGTGCGACCGCAAACTTCTGCGCCGAGCCCTCTCCGTAGGCCATGCCGCCGCTACCGTCGACGAGCAGAACGAGCGAGAGTTCATCTTCAGCTTCGGTCTGACGCAGCACGAGTCGCTCGCGCCGTGCCACCGCGCGCCAGTCGAGCAGGCGCGGGTCATCGCCGGGTACGTAGGCGCGGTGATCTCGGAAGTCCAAGCCAACGCCGGCGCGCGCCGAACGATGGCGTCCGAGGCGTCGGCCCAAGACCGGTCGCTGTAGCTTGAGCGCGCGGGAGCGCAGCAGCTCCCGAAGCGGAGCCGGCACGACGGACGCCAGCGCCAGGGCTCGGTCGCTCACCCGTCGACCGCCGAGAGCACCGCGTCGAGAATCTCGACCGAAGACACGCCCCGGCTCTCGGCGGCAAAGCTGCGGACGAGTCGGTGCAGCAGCACGGGTCCGGCGAGCGCACGGACGTCGGCGACGGTGACCGCCGGTCGACCGGCGAGGGCCGCATGGGCCTGCGCTGCGGTGAGCATTTGCTGGCCGGCGCGTGGCCCCGCGCCCCAGCGGATCATCTCCTTCACGGCTGCCGGCGCGCTGTCGTCCGTGGGGCGAGACGCGCGGAGCAGCTTCACGACGTAGTCGACCACCGAAGGCGGCACTGGCAGGCGGCGCACCAGCTCTTGGTGGGCGACGAGCTCAGCCGGCGTGAGCGCGGCCTGGATCTCTTGCGCCGGACGAGCGCCCATCGCCACGATCTCCCGCTCCGCCTCGGCGTCGGGGTAGTCGACGACAATCTGCAGCATGAAGCGGTCGAGCTGAGCCTCCGGGAGCGGGTACGTGCCCTCCTGCTCGATCGGGTTCTGCGTCGCGAACACGTGGAACGGGGGCGGCAGCCGGTAGGTCTTGCCGCCAGCGGTGACGCGGCCCTCTTGCATCGACTGCAAGAGGGCGGCCTGCGTCTTGGGCGGAGTCCGGTTGATCTCGTCGGCGAGCAGCAGGTTGCAGAACACGGGACCGGCCACGAAGCGGAACTGTCGCTTGCCGGTCGACGCGTCCTCTTCGAGCACCTCGGAGCCGGTGATGTCGGCCGGCATCAGGTCGGGCGTGAACTGGATGCGCGAGAAGTCGAGCGCGAGCGCCTCGGCAAGGCTCGAGACGAGCAGCGTTTTCGCAAGGCCGGGCACGCCGACGAAGAGGCCGTGGCCGCCTGCGAAGAGCGCGGTGAGCAGGAGGTCGACGACGTCTCGCTGGCCGACGACGCGTCGCCCGACCTGGTCTCGCAGGGAGACGGCGGCGTTCGCGAGGGCTTCCAGCTCCTGCGTGTCGGTGGAAACGGGGCGGACTGCAGAGCTGTCGGACACGGACAAGAGCCCTGTGGGTATACCCGCCGGACGCCGGGACGTCACATCGTCGACCCGTGGAGCGTTCTGTGGGGCAGCGCGGGGTTCGTCGCGCGGTACTCCGGATTTCATCGTTCCTCGTGTGAGAACCGAAATCGTTGACCTGGGGCGTAAGATGGGCCAGCGTCTGCGACATACTGCAAGGCGTCGTCAGAAAAGACGGCTCGACAACGGAGAATCAAGATGGCGACATTCAGCGAGCTGCTGGCCCGCGTGAAGTCCGAGATCCGAGAGGTCTCGGTGGACGAAACCAAGCAACAGGCGGTGGACGCGACGGGTCCCGTGCTGCTCGACGTGCGGGAGCGCGACGAGTACGAGCAGGGCTTCATCCCCGGCGCGCAGTGGATCCCCCGCGGCTTCCTCGAGATCAAGGTCGAGGATGCGGTGTCCGACCGCAACCAGCCGGTGATCGTGTACTGCGCCGGCGGCACGCGCTCGGCGCTGGCAGCCAAGGCGATGAACGACCTCGGCTACACGAACGTCACCTCGATGGCGGGTGGCTTCCGGGCCTGGAAGAACGCCGGCTTCGCGTTCGAGCGCCCGCGGGTGATGAGCGCCGAGCAGATCAAGCGCTACAGCCGGCACATCATGCTTCCCGAGGTCGGCGAAGCGGGCCAAGGCAAGCTGCTCGACGCCAAGGTGCTCTTCCTGGGCGCGGGTGGCCTCGGATCGCCCTCCTCGCTGTACCTCGCGGCCGCGGGCGTCGGCACGATCGGCATGGTCGACGACGACGTCGTGGATGAGAGCAACCTGCAGCGTCAGGTCATTCACAACACGGAGCGGCTCGGCATGCCCAAGGTCGAGAGCGCCCGGATGACGCTGCAGACGCTCAATCCGGACGTCACCGTCGTTCCGCACCAGACGCGCCTGTCCAGCGAGAACATCATGGACATCATCGCCGACTACGACGTGATCGTAGACGGCGCCGACAACTTCCCGACCCGGTACCTGCTCAACGATGCAGCGCTCAAGCTGGGCAAGCCGGTCGTCCACGCATCGATCTACCGGTTCGAAGGCCAGGTCACGACGTTCCTTCCGAACGAGGGGCCCTGCTACCGCTGCCTCTACCCCGACCCTCCCCCGCCGGGCATGGCCCCAAGCTGCCAAGAGGCGGGCGTGCTGGGCGTGCTGCCCGGAATCATCGGCAGCCTGCAGGCAACCGAGGCCATCAAGCTCATCCTCGGCGTCGGCCAGAGTCTCAGCGGCCGGTTGCTCGTCTACGATGCGCTGCGCACCAAGTTCCGCACGCTCAAGCTGCGCAAGGATCCGGACTGTCGCGTCTGCTCCAAGCCGCACGAAGACATCGAGCTCATCGACTACGAAGCGTTCTGCAGCATCGGCGGGTGAGCCGGTCTGGGTAGGACCAGGTGCGACCAGGGCGCAGGATCCCCGCCAAATCTTGCGCTCGCGCGCGCATTCGGTTGAATCTAGCCGAGGGGGAACGAGTCTCCCCCTCGCTCGACCGATGCGCGTTTCTCATTTCATTGCCGCCGCCGCCCTGTTCACCGTCGCGCTCCCCGTCGCCGAGGCGGTCGCCAAGCCCGGGTTCGCCGCCAAGCTGGCCGGCAAGGGCAAAAAGGGCAAGAAGAAAAAGAAGGGCAAGAAGGGCAAGAAGGGCCTGAAGGGGGGCGGCAGCAGCAACAGCAGCAGCAACAGCGGGAGCTCGGGTTCGAGTGACGACACCTGTGAGCTGCCCCCTGGCGTCACCTCCGTCGTCAAAGGCGCCGGCCAACGTCTCAGCTTCACCTTCGCTGGAAAAATGTGGGAGCAGGCTGGCGGTCCCAAGGGTGCCTTCTTCCTCTCGTTCCATCCGACCGCGCCCGCCGGCGACATCGTGCACGTCACCTGTCGCTATCAGCAGTTCTCGGACGTGAACATCACGCCGGCCCAGTCGAGGTTCCGCATGTCGGGCAAGTGCCGCCAGCTCTTCGCGGACGGCAGCAATCAGGTCGTCGACGCGGTGAACGACGTCATCATCAACAACATGGAGACCGACTCGCTGTCGATCGCCTTCGTCGGCGACAGTGGTATCGCGGTGCCGGCCGGTGCGCTGAGCTTCGGCAACTTCGCGATGAACGCCGCCGACGCCAGCTAGGGTCGGCAGTCCTCTCGAGCACAGAAAAAGGGCGTCCCTTCCGGGGCGCCCTTTTTTGCGTCGTGTCGTTTATGGCGGGTCGGCGATTAGTTGCACATCGCCATCGGCAGGTTGAGGCAGCTTGCCGATGCACAGCTACTGCGATGGCACTGGTGCAGTTCAAGCGCGAGCATGACAGATGCAGGGTCGCGGCCCTCGCAGCAGTCCTCGAAGCAGAGGCCGTCTGCTGCGCAGGTGTCGAGACACGTGATGATCTCTGGACACGGGAACAGCCCGGCACATGACTCCGAAGCGGATTCGCAGGCTTGGCCGGGCCCATCAGTACACGCGAAGCAATCGTCGCAGGCAGCGGTCTCTTCGATGCAGTCGAGCGGCGCGTCCGTCGTGCTCGAGGACTCGTCACTCGACGAGGAGCTGGTGTCCGCATCGGTGGTGAGCACTTCGGTCGTCATGCCCTCCGTGGTCATGGTCGCGGTCGTGTCCACGTTGGTCGTCGACATGGACGTCGACGTGGTCGACATCGAGCCGGCCGTGGTGGATGCCGTGGTCGACATCCCGCCGGTGGCGCTGTCGCCGGTGCCGGTACCGGTCTGTTCCGGCATGCACACGCCGACGGAGCACACGAAGGGCGCATCGCACCGGCTGCCGGTGTCGCATACGCAGCCGTTGTTGCCCGGGGTGCAGTCCGCGCTGATGCAGACGTTGGCCTCGGTGGCGCACTGAAGTTCGGCCCCGCAGACGCCGGAGATGCACTCGCAGCCGAGCGTCCCCTCTTCGCAGTCGTTCATCGGCGTCTCGACGTCGGTGAAGCAGCCAGCGATCGCAGCGACCAGCAAGCCGGCCGCACCGACGCGGACATGAGCGATCCAGTTACGAAACATCATCCAATCAAGACCAGGCGGTCGCCGAACATTGACTGCCGGCGGGCGGGAAAACTTCCCGTCGTGGATCGTAGACCGTTTCGACGCCGGAGTGATTCGCGGCCGGTCGGCATCCGGTGAAATTCGGTAGTAGGGGAACCCACGTGTCGCCACTCGTTTTGGTTCTGCGGTGGCGCGTGGGGGTATAGCATGGCGGCGTGCGAGGGTTCGACGAGGTCGCAGCGTTCATCCGGCAGCACGAGGTCGGCCGCCGGGCGCATATTGAAACGCCCTTTGGGCGCCGTTTGGTCTACTACGCGGACCTGACCGCGACCGGGCGGTATCTCCACTTCGTGGAGCGGTGGATCGGACGTGTTCGGCCGTTCTACGCCAACACGCATACGGCGGTGTCGTCGACCGGGCGCATCATCGGAAGCCTGCGAGAGAACGCCCGAAGCGTGATCCACAATGCCGTTCGTGCAGACCCGGATGACGAGGTCTTGTTCTGCGGGTCGGGGGCAACCGCCGCGATCAACAAGCTGGTGGGACTGCTCGGCCTGCAGATCTCCGAGCCCCTGCGCGAACACTGCTCGGCCCCGCCGGAGTCTCGGGCGGTGGTGTTCATCGGACCGTTCGAGCACCACAGCAACGAGCTTCCGTGGGTCGAAGCCGAGGCGGACGTCGTCGAGATCGGCCAAGGGCCCGACGGTGGCGTCGACCTCGAACAGCTCACCGCCGAGCTCGACCGCTACGCGGACCGTCCGCTGAAGATCGGCAGCTTCTCTGCCGCGTCGAACGTGACGGGGGTGTTCTCGGATGTGAAGGCCATCGCCGAGGTGCTGCATCGCGGCGGTGCGTTCGCGTGCTTCGACTACGCGGCCGGCGGCCCGTACATGCCGATCGACATGCATCCGCCGGACCCGCTCCAGCGAATGGACGCGATTTTCTTGTCGGTCCACAAGTTCATCGGCGGGCCGGAGGCGTCGGGCGTGCTCGTGGCCAACCGGGCGATGTTCCGATGCAGCACGCCCGAGCGGCCCGGCGGCGGCACCGTCGACTACGTCGCCGCCGCGACGCCCGACGCGATCGACTACACCGAGCACCTGCACGAGCGAGAAGAAGGGGGCACGCCCGCAATTCTCAGCGACGTCCGGGCGGGCACGGCCTTCTTGGTCAAAGAGATGATCGGCGCCGAGGCGATCGTGGAACACGAGTGTGCGCTGGCGTCGAAGGTGCTCGCGCGGCTGTCCGCGCACCCGAGGATCTCCTTGCTCGGATCCTCCGACAAGCCGCGGCTGGCGATCGTGTCGTTCAACGTCGAAGGCCTTCACCACGACCTGGTCGCAGCGCTGCTCGACCACCTCTTCGGCATTCAGAACCGTGCCGGGTGCTCGTGCGCGGGGCCGTACGGCCACCGCCTGCTCGGCATCGACCGCAAGACCTCCGAACGCTACCGCACGCTCATCAAGCAGGGCGTCGGTGGCATCAAGCCCGGCTGGGTCCGCGTGACCATCCCGTTCTACGCCACGGCGGAGGACGTGGAGTTCCTCATTCGGGGCATCGAGTTCGTCGCCGACCACGGGCGCACGTTGATCCCGCTGTACCAGCTGAGCTGGCTCGACGGCGTGTGGCGGCACCGTGAGCGGCCGCAGCCCGACATTGAACCGATCGAACTCACCGTGGAGGCTTTGCAAGAGGCTGCCCAATCGTTCGCCGCGGGCGACCACGAGTCACCGATGAGCGAGCGCGAGCTCATGGCGCAGCGTGAGCGCTACTTCGCCGAAGCCACGAGCCTGGTCGAGCGCCTGCAGGCGCGCTGGAAGAGCACGCCGCCGCAGTTCAACGCCACCACGGGCCGCCCGGACGTGGACGCGCTGTGCTGGTTCCAGTACGTCCACACCGACCAGGTGCCACGCCACGACGCGGGCGTGTAGGCTCGCGTCCATGCGCGTCCATCTGGTCGACGGCACCTTCGAGTTGTTTCGGGCTCACTACTCCAAGCGGCCCAGCGTGACTGCGCCCGATGGGCAGGACGTCAAGGCGACCGTCGGCGTGCTGCGTTCGCTGCTGAATCTGTTCACCGAGGAGGCCGAGCAGGCGACGCACGTCGCGGTGGCGTTCGACAACCCGATTCGTTCGTTCCGAAACGACCTCTTCGATGGTTACAAGACCGGGGAGGGGATGGAGGAGGTCCTCGTGGCGCAGATGGATCTGGTCGAGCGCGCGACGGCGGCGATGGGCATCGCCGTGTGGTCGATGGACCAGTGGGAGGCCGACGACGGTCTCGCGACCGGGGCGGTCCGCTTCGTCGATCAGGTCGAGCAGGTCCGCATCATGACGCCCGACAAGGATCTCGGGCAGGTCGTCGACGGATCCAAGATCGTGCAGGTCGACCGTATTCGGAGCAAGGTGATCGACGAAGATGGCGTGAAGGCGGCTCGCGGTGTGGGGCCCGCGTCGATCCCCGACTACCTCGCGCTCGTCGGCGACACGGCCGACGGCATCCCCGGACTTGCGGGGTTCGGCGCGAAGTCCTCGGCGACGCTGCTCGCCCACTACGAGCACCTCGAGTCCATTCCCGACGACCCGACGCAGTGGGCGGTGAAGGTCCGCGGCGCTGCCAGACTCGGGGGCACGCTTGCGGCTCAGCGCGACGACGCGATGCTCTACCGCACGCTGGCGACGCTGAAGACCGACGTCCCGCTGACCGACGCGCTCGAGGACCTGCGCTGGACCGGACCCACGTCGGGCTGGGAGCAGGTCTGCACGTCGCTGGGGCAGGACGGGCTACGCCGTCAGGCCGAGGCGCTGGCCAGCAGGCGTGGCTAACGGCCGACGAAGGTTCGCAGGTAGTACGCGACCTTCAGCGTGACCGAGTGGAACGGGTCCGCAGGCGCTTCGGGGTCGACGCGAACCGGCAGGTTGTTCCGGTAGACCAAGAAGATGTCGCTGCCCGGCAGGAAGCGCCAGCGCAGCCGCCACTGCATGCCGACGCGCTCCGAGCCGGGCGAGAGGTCCAGGCGCAGCAGGTTGTCGAACGCCAAGTTGCGCGTGAACGCGATGTCGACGTTGCCGTTGGCGAAGCCGAAGTTGAACGTCTCGTCTTCGTCGCGGAGTCGACCGACCAGGTGCGTGTAGTTGGCGCCGAGCGTGAAGTGCTTGCCCAAGCGCAGCGTGACGTTGGCGTTGGGCTGGTGCGCAGAGCCGCCAACTACACGCACCTGGTCGGTCGACTCCGCGACGAAGACGAGACGTTCAACTTCGGCTTCGCCAACGGCAACGTCGACATCGCGTTCACGCGCAACTTGGCGTTCGACAACCTGCTGCGCCTG
>JBCCQM010000049.1:0-42435 GCA_039024335.1 Myxococcota bacterium | reverse complement strand
CGGCGCCGAGGCCGACGGATGCGGCTGCAGCACCACCAATGACGCCCCGGCCGCGGTCTGGACCCTGTTCGGCCTTCTGGGCCTGCGACGCCGGCGCTAGCCGAACCACCACGCGGAGCGGGGTCGTCTCGGGGGACGGTCCCGCTCTTTTCATTCGTGCTAAAGGCCCGCAGTGGTCGTTCGCGTCGAACCCGTCGAGCAGCTTCCCACCGTCAAGCTCACCCTTCTTGCGGGCTTTCTCGGCGCGGGCAAGACGACCCTGCTCAACAAGCTCGTGCTCGCCGAGCACGGCGTGCGGGTCGGCGTGATCGTCAACGACTTCGGCGAGATCAACATCGACGCCGAGCTCGTCGCCAGCACCGACGGAGACACCGTCACGCTGGCCAACGGCTGCATCTGCTGCACGATCCGCGACGATCTCCTCCTCACGCTATTCCGGCTCCTGCACCGCGAGGACGCCCCGGAGCACGTCATCATCGAGTGCAGCGGCGTCTCCGATCCGGCGGCGGTCCTGCGCGGCTTTGAGGAGGCGAGGCTCTACGACATCGTCGACATCGATGCTTGCGTCGTGGTGGTAGACGCCGAGCAGATGATGACGCTCGAGTTCCGAGACGAGCCGCTGGCGCTGCATCAACTCGCGGTCGCGGACCTGGTGGTGCTCAACAAGGTCGACCTCGTCGACGACGCCCAGCGGGATGTCGTGGAGGCGAAGGTGCGTGAGACCGTACCTGGCGTTCGCGTGTTGCACTCGGTGCGCGGAGACGTGCCCTTCGATCTGTTGCTTGGGGTTGGTGCGTTCGACCCGAGCAAAGCGCTGCCCGAGACGGCCGACGTCCATGTTGCCGACGCCCAGGGCGAGATTCGCGACCGAAGGCTCGACCACGACCTGGTGTTTTCACGATGGAGCTTCACCAGTGAGCGACCGCTTCAGCCCGATCGCGTGCGGGCCGCTCTGGACGCGCTCCCCGTCGGCATCTATCGCGCGAAGGGGTTGCTCGACGTGCAGGGCGAGCCCACGCGGCGGGTGGTTGTTCAGGTCGTGGGGCGCCGTGTCGAGGTGGAGCTCGGCGAGGCGTGGGGGGATGCCCCTCGTCGTTCGCAGCTGGTCGCCATCGGCCTGGAGGGCTCGTTCGAGGCCGATGCGCTCGAGGCGTCGTTTCGCGCATGCGAGGTCGAAGAGCGCCCAGGGCCCTCGAAACTGCTGATGCGCTGGGTTCGCAGCGTGTGGTCGAAAAAAAAATGAAAAAGATCTGATCAGCTGGTCGCCTCGACCCACTACCAGGATGAAGGCGGGAGCGAGGGCTTTGTCGGAGCGCTCGCCTTCGGTTCGAGCGGCGCCAACAGGATGTGGCCTCGCGGGCCCAGTCCAGAACGAGAGGAGGCTCCTCGCGCTGGACCGCCTGGTCGCTCGAGCCCCCGTAGAGGGCCAGGTGGGCCTGTCGGGAAAACGAAGTCTCGTTCGGGAGAAGTCGTAAGCAGCCCCGGCGCGTCAGGCTGACGCGCTGTGGGGTGCGCCTGATTGCGTGGCGCGTGCCTACAGAGATTCTTCGACGGTCTCGTCCGTCGGTCGTTCGCGGTGCGACTCGATGAACGCTCGCAGCGCGGGCACGGTGAACTCGTCCGTGGCTACCGCCTGCAGCGCTTGGTCGGCCCGCTCGCGGGCGGCCTCTGTCGTGTATTGCGGCAGGTCGGGCTCGGCGTGCGAGAGCAGCAGCTCGACCAGGTAATAGATCGCCTTGGAGGCGTCCACGATCTCGGGGTCGGCGTGATACTGGGTCACGAACCGGGCGGCGCCGTCGACCGTGCTCTCGTCATCGAGGTCACGCAGCGCGCGTGCCACGTGGTCGAGCTCGGTCGCGGAGAGCTCGGGGTCGTCGATGAGCGAGACGAGTACCGGGAGCACCGAGGGACCGCCCGCATCGACGGCCTCGCGGGCAGCGTCGCGTAGCGCGTCGCCTCGCGTCTTGGGGGACTTCAGCCGCTGCGTGAGCGCTTCGGCTTCGTTCTCGTCGGCGCGTCCCCACGGCCCCTGCATCAGCGTCGTCGCGCGCTCGATGAGCGCTTTGCTGGCCGCACCGTCGTCGGGGCGCGCCACGCCGACCGCGACGTCTTCGACCATCCGCCGCGTCTGCGGTCGCGCGCTTCTCCACAGCAGCTTGAGGGCGAGCTTCTGCGCGGGAAGCAGGCGCTCATCGGGGTCTTCGACCAGCCCCATCAGCAGCGCGTTCACGGTTTGGGCATCGACGGACTCGGACGCGTCATCGGCGGGCGTCGCATCCCCGACGAAGGCTGCCCCTTGCGGCGTGATCACGCCGGGCACTTCCTGCTGGACGCGCCCGGTGGCCCGGTCGAGGCGGACCAGCGCGCCGTCATCCCGCACCAGCACGACGGCGTCGGCCGTGGCGTGAACGTCGATGTAGTCGTGCTGGTCCTGTCGCATGTGGACCCATCGCGCGCGCGCTGCTCGGCCGCGCTCGTCGAGCCGCACGAAGATCAGCGCCCGCTGCCCGAGGAACAAGCCATTGCGAGGCGCGCCTGCGCCTTTGGGTGGAAGCAGTCGGAACTCCGTCCCGGCGTGGTGCCCCAGACCGGGCTCGATGCCGTCGACGCGCGCGAACAGCTGACCGTCGTCTTGTTCGTAGTCGTAGCGCGTGCCGACGGCCAGGTCGACGAGGGCCTCACCATCAGAGGCCAGCAGCGTGCTGCCGTGTCGCTCGACGCGGTCGAGCATGCTCGAGGGCTGCGAGGTGCCGAGCGTGCGCCCCGTCCGAAGACTCACCGCGAGCACCCTGTCTCCTGAAGGCACGAAGCCTGCGCGGCCTGCCGCCGCCGGGACCCCCAAGAGGGCGTCGGAGGGCCGGGTCCAGCGAATGCGCCCGTCGTTCATGCTCATCGCGCCCACGACCGAGCGCGGGGAGGCTTTCGGCCGCTTCTTCGGCTTGGGGTCGGGTTGCAGCGCGGTGACGATCACGCCGCGGTCGGTGGCGTCCAGCCCGGTGAGCACCTGGCCGGGCAGCGCGTGCTCCCACGTCGTCACGCCGGTGCGAGCATCCAGCGCGACGGCGCGGTGACCATAAACAGGCACCACGACCGTGTCGCCGACGACCGCGGGGGGCCCGAACGCGCGGATGGGCCGGCGCCACAGCTCGGCCCCGGTTTGCGCGTCGACGCCGACGGCGTGCGCATCCGAGAACAGCACGATGCCCAAGGCGCCGCGCTCGTTCGAGGTCTGCACGCCTTCACGAACGACCCGCTCGAACGATGCCGGCTTGTCTCGGTCGACCCGCAGCGGCGCGCGGACGCACGCCGACACCGCGAGGAGCGAGGCGCAGAAGAGGCTGCTACCGACGGCCTTGCCGAACGACCTTGGCAACGGCTTCGTCTCGCGCGAGCAGACGCATCAGCGCCTCCTCGACGTTGGGGGCGGTGAACGTGCGGGCCAAGTCGACCCCGAGCAGGCGGATATCGTGCGACGGGTCGTCCATGGCCAGGAGCGCGGCCTCGGCTCCGTGCGCGCGGTCGATCGCGGCGAGGGCCACGATGGCGCGGGCCCGAATCGTCGTCTTGCGGTAGCGGGCGTAGCGGCGCAGCGCGGGCGCGTACTCGTCGCGGGGATAGGTGCGCGCGTTGTCGACGAAGGCCTCGAGGGAGCGCGGAGGCAGCCCGCCTGCGACGCGGGAGAGCACCACGTCGAGAGCCACCGGGTCGGCACGCTTCATCATGCTGTCGAACAGGCGCGCTTGCCGGACGTCGGGGTCGAAGCGCCGGGCCGCTGGACGCGGAGCATTGGCGTCGGCGGCGGCGTCGTCGGTTGCGCCGCACAGCAGCGCCAGGACCAAAACCCACATAGCTTGCCCCGGGGGTAGCACGCGCCCCCACAGCGAGAAAGAAACGGAGGAAAACCGCGCAGCGCCCCGGTCTCGAGCCAAACTGCGCCGAATCATCGTCGTTTGCGCAGATTGCGCGCCGTCCGAGGTGGGCGCAGCGAGTCGAGCGCAAGCCCCGACTTCCAAGGGCTCGCTGATGCTCGACCCTGGCTGCGAAACCGCGTGCTAACAGACGATCCCATGTCCAAGGATGGACTCTCGATCTACCGCTCGGCCTCTGCCCGCGCGCGCACGCTTCGGATGTGGCTTGCCATTGCCGCGGTGACCAACGGCTTCATGACGATGCTGCTCGTGGTCCAATGGTTCGGAGTCTGGGGCAACGAGACGAACTGGGACGTGCTCGGTCCGCTCGGTCGGCTGCGGCAATGGGTCGAACCAGTAAACAACGTGGTGTTCTTCGTGACGGCGTACATGTTCAGCCGATGGCTCCGAGCCGCGTACGAGAACTTGCCGGCGCTGAGTCCCGTTCCTGACTACGATAAGCCTTCGCTCTCCCCGCGACAGGTTCAGTGGGGCTTCTTCATCCCGTTCATCAACATGCTCCGCCCCTTTCGGGCCGCTCGCGAGACCTGGCAGCACAGTGCGCCAGACGGTCAACTCGAGCTCAACAGCACGCGCCTGCAGGTTTGGTGGATCGTCTGGAGTTCGAACTACCTGTTCGCGTTTGCGAGTTCGCGCGCCCGCGTTGGTGGGGCGGGATTCGAATGGGCAAGCGACCTGCAGTGGATCACCGCGCTCGACGCTGCCGGCCTGTTGTCGATGACGATCTCAGCGGTACTCTCCATCCTCGTCGTTCGGGAAATCGACGCACGTCAAACGGCGCGGGCGAACTGGCTGGCGGCGATGGTGCCCGGTCGCGTGCGACCGCAGGAAGACTGATTCCGCATGACTCGGCCTTGCCTCGAAGAGAACGAGATCGTCGATCTCGTCACCGGCAACCTCGATGCGGAGGCAGCCGCCGAGGCCGAGGCGCACATCGACACGTGCAACGCGTGTCGGCTGGTCCTGATCGAGCTGGCTCGCGTGTTCGAGCTGCGCGCGAGCTCCCTTCCCGCCGCACCCCACGAGACGACCGAGCGCTCCGAAGACGAGGCGATGCTGCCGCTGGTTTTACAGCCGCGGGCGTTGGTGCGCGGCACTGCGATCGGTCGATACGTCGTGCTCGAGGTGCTCGGCACCGGCGCGATGGGCATCGTCTACGCCGCCTACGATCCGGAGCTG
Organism: Myxococcota bacterium; assembly: GCA_039024335.1. Classification (GTDB taxonomy): domain Bacteria; phylum Myxococcota_A; class Polyangia; order Nannocystales; family Nannocystaceae; genus CAJXVA01. Next base: position 37,327 of record JBCCQM010000049.1, on the reverse strand, counting down.
GATCGAAAGGTCGCGCTGAAGCTGCTGCGAGACCGCAAGGTCGACGACGGTCACCGAGAACGCCTGCTTCGCGAAGCCAGGGCGACGGCCAAGCTCGCCCATCCCAACGTGGTCGTCGTCCATGACGTGGGCACGCACGAGGGGGCCGTGTTCATGGCGATGGAGTTCGTCGAAGGCGGCACGCTGGCGGACTGGCAACGCGAAGAGCGCGACCACGACGCGATCGTGCGCGCGTACGTGGACGCTGCACGGGGGCTGGAGGCTGCCCACGCGGTCGGCTTGGTCCACCGCGACTTCAAGCCCGCCAACGTGCTCGTCGGGCTCGATGAGCGCGTGCGCGTCACCGACTTCGGGCTCGCAAGGCTCGGGGAACTCACCGGGTCGGTCGACGACGAGGCCTACCGGACGCTGGATGCTTCACCGTCGGACGCCGAACTGACGAAGACGGGGGCCATCATCGGTACGCCCGCGTACATGTCTCCAGAGCAGTTCCGCGGAGAGCCTGCCGACGCGCGCTCGGACCAGTTCAGCTTCTGCGTCGCGCTGTACGAGGCGCTTTGCGACGAGCGCCCCTTTGCGGGCAAGAGCTTCGCCGAACTGTCCGCGCATGTCTGTACAGGGCAGGTTCAGCAAGGAGATGCTTTCGCTGCGCTTCCGCGGCCCATTCGCGCCGTTTTGCTTCAAGGCATGCGGGTCGACCCGGCCGAGCGGTTCGCGGACATGGGCGCGCTCCTCGAGGCGCTGCAGCCCGAGGGCGGCTCCACGCGGCTGGGGCCGGCCCTGGTCGGCGGCAGCGTCGCGGCGGTGTTGGGGGCATTCGGCATTGCGATGCTGCCGACCGACCCTCCGCCCGACCCGTGCGCCGACGAACAGGCTGCGTTTGCCGAGGTCTGGTCCGATGCCCGCCGCTCGTCCCTCCGTGATCAGCTCGCGGGTTCCGGGCACGCGTACGCAGACGACGTCGCGGCGCGCGTGCTGACCCAGCTCGATGCATACAGCGAGTCGTGGAGCGACGCGTACGGGCCTGCGTGCGCCGTGTCGATGTCGTCGGCCGAGGCGGTCTGTCTGCAGGATCGTCGCCGTGACCTCGAGCAGCTGCTCGCTGCGCTGGAGCAGGGTGGTGCGCCCGTGGCCGAGTTCGCGGTGCAGGCCGTCGAGCGGCTGAAGCCTGCGATCGCGTGCGTGGGTGGGGAGGGAGCCCTGCTGCCCACGCCCACGCCGCCAGCCGCGGTGGCCGACGTGGTGGCGCGCCTGCGGGAGCGGCTGGCGCTCTCCGAAGCGTTGTACGACACGCGCCAGTACGACGAGGCCCTCGAGGTTGCGTCCGCGGTGGGGTTCGAGGCGCAGGGCCTCGCGTTCGCGCCGGTTCAAGCCGAGGCGGCGCTCGCTCGCGGTCGAGCACTCGGTTCGAGCGGTCGCATCGAAGAAGCCGAGACTGCGTTCTCCCGAGCCGTGCGCGTGGCGTGGGCTTCGGGCCACGAGCGAGCCGCGCTCGAAGCTGCGATCGAGCTCGTGTTCGCGTCTGGCGTGGAGCTGGACGCGCCGGCGGTGGGTCGGGTGTGGGCGGACTACGGCGAAGCATCTCTGAAGCGGCTGGGTGGCTCCGCTCGCGTCGAAGGCTTGGTGGCCGAGGCTCTGGGCGCGTTGGCCCAGCACCAGCGAGACTTCCCGGAAGCCAAGCGACAGTTCGAGCGCTCCCTCGGGGTCCGCGAGACGTTCTTGCCCGAGAGCAGCACCGTGCTTGGCGTGACGCTGAGTCGGCTGGCGGGGACCGAGATCTCGATGGGCGACCACGTGCAAGGCCTCGAGCACGCAACGCGAGCGCTGGACTTGTACAAAGCGGCGGTTGGGGATCGGCACCCGACCGTGATGCGGGCGTACTCCCTTCAAGGGACCGCGCTGCTGCAGCTGGGCCGACTCGAGGAGGCCGCAGTTGCGCTGCGCGAAGCGCTGGCGATCGGCGAGGTCACGCTCGGTGTGGACAACCCCGCGCTCGCCGATATCCACGGCAACTTCGCATCGCTGGCCTCGCGTCAGGGGCGACACGCCGAGGCCGAAGCCGCGTACCTCAAGGTCCTCGACGCCCAGATGGCCAAGGGGGGTCTCGAGAACCCGGTGGTTGGAATCATCCTGCACAACCTGGGCAACGTGGCGTTCCGGGACCGTGCCTTCGACCGCGCCACCGACTACTTGGAGCGGGCGATCGAAGCGAGGACGGTTGCGTTGGGGCCCGAGCACCCTCGGATCGCCTCGTCGCTCGCAACGCTGACCTCGGTGGCGGTGGGGTCGGGACGCTGCGACGACGGGGTTCGCCACGCCGAGCGGGCGCTGAGGCTGCTCGAGGGCGCTGAGGTGAGCGCGTCGCAGCGCGTTCACGTCCAAGGAAACTATGCGGACGCCCTGCGGTGCGCGGGGGAGACCGCGGAGGCCGTCAAGGTTGCCCGCGACGCGGCAACGGCCGTGGCTGCCGATCCCAACCTCGCGCGCATGCGGTACGACCTCGAGGAAATTCTCGCCGACGCCGAGTTCGACGCGGGGAACTTCGAGGCCTCCGAGACCGCCGCGCTGGCTGCTCTCGATGCCGCGAGCGCACCCGTCGAGAAGGCGGGGGCTTCGTTCCGCGTTGCGCGAGTCGCCGTTCGCCGCGACCGACCCAAGGCCGTCGCGATGGCACGTACGGCGCTCGACGAAGCGCGCACATCCGACAAAGCAGAGATCGAGGCGTTCCTCGAGGCGCATGGCTCCTGATGTTTTGGACGCGTAAGCGCAAGGCCAAGCCCCAAGACCGCAAGCGCTGGCTCTACGACGCCGTTGCGGCCGTGTGTGAGCGCGAGGGCTTCGTTCGCATCCCGGCGCTCAATCAGTTCCGGCGTGAGAACGCATCGGGCTTCGAGTGCATCATCGTCTCGCTGGGGGTGTTACCCGCGTCGACGTTGTTCGAGCTGCACGTTGGGCTGCGGAACGAGTCGGTGGAGGAGCTCGCGTTCCAATACACGAACGGGTCGCCCATGTTCCGGCGCGACAGCATGACCCTCGTCGCGAGCGCTGCGAAGCTACAGGGGCTCGAGCATCAGCGCTTCGAGATCACCGAGCTGCCCGATGTCGAGGCGGCGATGACCACCATGCAGCCGTTCTTGGCCGACGTCGCCTTCCCGTGGCTATGCGCGCACCGGACCGTCGAGGCGATCAGTCGGGCGCTCAACGAGCAGCCGCTGGAGAAGACGCGGCTCATGCCCAACCAGGTCCATCGCTGCTTTCGAGGGCTCGCGGCGGCGCGCGTGGCCGAGAACACCGACTACGACGCGCTGGAGCAGGCGTACGACGGCTTCGTGCGGTCCCTGCATGCCCCCGAGCATCAGCTCGCGCTGTTCGAGGAACTCAAGCAGCACCTTCGCGCGGTTGTGTGGAACTGACGGGCCCGGGGCGCGTCAGGGCCCGTCCGACGCCGACTGTGGCGTTCGTGACAACGCCAAGGAAAACGCTGCGCCGCCTGCGAAGAGCAGCGCGCCCACGATCGCCAGCGCGATGAGCTGCCACGACGTGTCTCGCCGAGGTGCCGGCTGCGACGTGGCCGTATCGCCGTCGTCCGCGTCGAAGGCGGCCAGATCCAAGGCTGAGACTTCTGCGTCGACGATGTCGTTGACCGACGGTTGCGTTCGAGACACCGCATTTCTTTGCGACGCGGGCCGTGGTGTGACGATGTGCGAATGGGAGGGAACGACCGTTCGCGTGGGGACGCGTCGCGTCGGCTGAGGCTCGGGCGAGACGACGCGCTTGTCGGGCGCAGCCTCGACTCGGGCAACGTTCGCCCGAGACGGCGGGCGCGGCGGGGTCCCGCGGCGTGGTGGCGCCGGGGGTCGATTCGTCGCCTTGCGGGTCATCGAGTAGCCCGTGTCCGCAGCGGGGCTGGGACGCTCGGGCGTGAGTGGCAGCGACACCACGTTGGTGGTCGAGCGCGGCCTCGTCGGCGGCGGAGGAGGCCGGAGCGGGATGGGTCGCGTGCTTCGTTTTGCGAGCGGAGGTGGGGGAGGCGATGCGACGGGTCGCGGGGTCGCGGCCCCCTGTGGCTCGATCACGATCACGCACTGTGACTCCGCGAGCATGCTGACCGCAGCCAAGGTGCGGAAGCGGCCGAGCAGTGAAAGGTCGATGAGTTCTGCGATTGAGTGTTGCCCATCGCACAGGCTCCACAGCAGCCGGGCCTGCGTCCACGTTTCCGTCGTCGCCGGGTCGGGGCCATCGAGATCCCATTCGTCTTCCGCCCCCGAGGTGGTCGGCTTGCCGCCGGGGGGGGTCTTGCCGGGCTCGTGCATCGGCAGCACGGTCTGCCGGAGGTCGCCGAGCTTCTTCTCCAGCCGGGGCAGCTCGTCGTGCCGTCGTGCCTGCTCGAGGAGCAGGTGCTGCAGGCTCGGCGCTCGTTCGCTGGGAATGGTCGTTCCCAACCACGTCACGTCGCCGCGAAGCAGGGTCATGCGCGTCCCGGGCGTCGCGCTCGCTTCGAGGAACTCGATGGCGTGCTCGCGGATGAAGTCGCGCGCGATGTCCAACCACAGCGGATCCATCGCCCCCGAAGCATCGGGTGGGTGGTTTCCGAAACGTCGCGGGAAGCGTTGGTGGACCTCGGCGCACCAGCGTTCGAGCTGGCCCAGCCGGCCCGGTCCCCGCGCGCCGACGATGCGGCCGCTTTGAAGCTCGAAGCCGAAGCCGGAGCCGCCGCTGCCAAGCTCGATCACGAGGACGCCGCTGGGGTTTTGGGATGCGATGGCCGCGAGAATCTCGACGGCCGGCATGCCCTCGGCCGACGTCGCGGTCAGGGGGTTCAGGCGCGTGGTGTCGGCGCCCACGGTCGCGAGTGGGACGTCGCCGACCGTGAGCGTGCGCGGCCCCGACACGATGTGACTGGGCCCGCGGACCTGTGGCGAGAACAGGTCACCCGTCGTGACGGTCGGGGTCGACGGGAGGGGACGTGCGGTGGCGAGGTTTTGATCCACTGGATGCCGTGGGATCGCCATGGCGTCGACGCTGTGAACCGGCAACGTGCAAGGCCGCGCGGTGAGGCGGCCCATCCTGGACGCATCATCGCTTGCGTCGCCGCCCGAGGCGTTCTCTACTCGGGCCCGTGGTCCATCCCCTCGCCGGCAAAAAGCCGCCTCGCTCCCTCCTCATCGACGTTCCGAAGCTGATCGGCGACTACTACACGCTGCGACCGGACCCGGCAGAGCGCTCGCAGCGAGTCTCGTTTGGGACGAGCGGTCACCGCGGGTCTGCGGCCAATGTGGCCTTTAATGAGGACCACATCTTGGCGGTGACGCAGGCGCTTTGCGACGTGCGCGCCAAGATGGGCGTGACCGGGCCGGTCTACCTGGGCATGGATACCCACGCACTGTCCCGGCCGGCCCGCAACACGGCGCTGCAGGTGCTTGCGGCCAATGGCGTGACCGCGCTGATCGATGCTGGCGACAGTGTGACCCCCACGCCTGCGGTGTCGGTTGCCATCATCTCCCACAACCGCGGCCGCACCGAGGGACTCGCCGACGGCATCATCATCACGCCGAGCCACAACCCGCCGGCCGACGGCGGCTTCAAGTACAACCCGCCGCACGGCGGCCCCGCTGGCGGCGACGTGACCTCGCAGATCGAGTCCCGGGCCAACGCGTTGCTCGAGGGGCGCCTCGAAGGGGTCAAGCGCGTCTCGGTGAAGGCTGCCTTGGCGGCCGCCACGACGAAGCGGTTCGACTTCACCACGCCGTACGTCGAGGCGCTCAAAGAGGTCATCGACATGGAGGCGATCGCGGCGAGTGGTCTCGAGATTGGTGTCGACCCGATGGGGGGCTCGGGCGTGAACTACTGGGGTCCGATCGCCGAGACCTACGGCCTGAAGATCGACGTGGTCAACGACGCCATCGATCCAACGTTCTCGTTCCTGCGCGTCGACAAGGACGGCAAGATCCGCATGGACTGCTCGTCGCCGTACGCGATGGCGGGGCTGGTCGAACTCAAGGACAAGTACGCGGTGGCGGTGGGTAACGACACCGACTACGACCGGCACGGTATCGTCACGCGCAGCCGGGGCCTGCTCAACCCGAACCACTATCTCGCGGTGGCAATCGACTATCTCTTTCGCAACCGAGAACAGTGGCCGGCCGAAGCGCGCATCGGCAAGACGCTGGTCAGCAGCAGCATGATCGATCGCGTTGCCGCCGACATCGGTCGCGAGATCAGCGAGGTACCGGTGGGCTTCAAGTGGTTCGTGGACGGGCTTGCGGGTGGCACCTACGGCTTTGGTGGTGAAGAGAGCGCAGGCGCCACGTTCCTCCGACACGATGGCTCGGCCTGGTCCACCGACAAGGACGGCATCATCATGGACCTGCTCGCGGCCGAGATCACGGCCAAGACCGGCAAAGACCCCGGCGAGCGGTATGGCGAGCTGATCGAAAAGTTCGGCGAGCCTGTCTACGAACGGCTCGATGCGCCGGCTACCGTCGAGCAGAAAGCCGCACTCAAGAAGCTCTCGCCCGACCAGGTCACCGCCGACACGCTCGCGGGCGACCCGATCGTCGCCAAGCTCACCGAGGCGCCCGGCAATGGTGCGGCGATCGGCGGACTCAAAGTGGTGACCGAGCAGGGATGGTTCGCTGCACGCCCCTCGGGTACCGAGAACGTCTACAAGATCTACACCGAGAGCTTCGGCGGCGCCGAGCACCTCGCGAAGATTCAAGAGGAAGCCAAGGCCATCGTCGACGGCGTCCTCGAGGGTGTGTAGCGAGGCATGTGGTGCAAACCATCACCACGCCTCGTTCGATTGCTTCGCTCCTGGGCCGGGGCGCAGACGCTCGGTGTCACTCGCCTCACCTCGCCATGTAAACTCCGGCTGTGCTCACTCAAGACCAAGCTCTGAGTTTTCTCGACCAGCTTCTCGAGGTGGAACGGGAGATGCGCCACCAGCAGGTGCGCGATCATGAGCGCTACAATCAGGCCGTGGAGCAGCTTCAGCCTCTTGTTGTTCCCGGACTCGAGTTTTCCCTCGGCGGCCCGCTTCCCAGTCCGATCCCCGACGAAGTGGTCGCTCGGTTCGCTGATGCACCCAGGCCGGGTAAACGTCTCTTGTACCGCGTTGATCGGTTTGAGCGCGAGTCGGGCTGCGCCTACCGGTGCTTCACGTCCAACAACGACGATGACTGGTGCTACTTCAATGCTCTGGTCATCGAAGCTGTTGGCGACGAGCCCAAGCTCGTCGCCGTGGCGTTCCGAGCTCGTATCGATGACGAGCGCTTCGAATGGCGCCTGCGTTCTGGTGATCGCGGGCGATTCAAACGCGAAGGTTCCCACGAGATTCGCTGGGATGCGCTTGGGGAGTGCGTCGAGACCACGCGGTTTGCTCGACCGCGTGAGGACGTCAGCCAGCTGTATCACGACGACCACATCAGTTTCTGATCGGCGGCTCCGTGAGGAGTCTCGAAAGCGACTTGCCAGAGCGGGCTGCGTTCACGAACCCAAAAGCTCGCTGCGCACTGGAGCCGTAGACGTAGCAGCTCGCCTCTCTAGCCGGCGGGCGGTGGGCAGACTTCGATGCTGTCCACTGCGGTCTGCCCGACTGGAGACATCGAGCTTGGGTTGCTGATGTCGAAGGACACGTAGGCATCCACCAGCCACGGTGGAAGGGGCTCTTCGTACAGAAGCTCAGCTCCGACGGCGTCGTTGGCCGTGAACTCCATGCGCAGCGTGTCACCGACGACGACGAACGCCAGCGTGAGCGGGAACGGGTTTGCAGAGAGCGGCTGGGTCGCGAGCAGGGCCGTGGTGATGCCGTCGAAGCTCTCCACGCGTACGCTGCCGTTGAGCACGACGAACAATCGGCCCGCGGGGTTTGCGAACGTTTCGTCGGCGAGGGAGAGACTCGACGCAAGGACATCGAGCTCAGCGACGCTCGTGACCACGGCGGTGGCCGAGCCGCTCAAGGTGAGGTCCGTCGGGATGTCCGTCCGGATACCCGCGGAGGCGCCCCCGTTCATCGGCTCGACGGGGATGATCACGTTCGAGTCGGCGACCGAGAGGTCACCGGCCGCAACCGAGAACGAGGACCATGTCGGCAGACCCGGGACGCTCTCGCCGTCGAAGTCTTCGAAGAGGCAGTCCAGCGGGTCGCCGGTCGTGGTGTCGTCGCCGGTCGTAGAGCCGCTGTCATCGCCCTCGGTGGATGTGGAGCTGGTGCTGCCTCCGTCGTCGAGGCTGGCCGTGCTCTCCGATGAACCGGCAGTGGGGTCGGTCGAGGCCACGCTGGTGCCCGATGTGCCAGTGGTGCTCATGCTCGAGGTCGACGTCGCCTCCGCCCCCGTGCTCACCGGAGCGGTCGTGCCAGGGTCCTCTTCGACCACGCACTGGTTGGACAGGGATTCCGCGAGGTCGCCGTAGCGGTATCCCGACTCGCAGCCGGCGTCGGGAAAGCTACAGAATCCGGTGACTTCGCAGCGTCCGTCGCTACCGCAGTCGCTGTCCCCGGCGCATTCGAAGCTGCTCGACGTCGTACATCCGGCGCTGGCACAGATGGCCAGCGTCCCCAACAGCAATTCAAAGTCCCGCACCGCGTGCGAGTATACGCCCGCTCAGCGAGCGATCGGGAGCGGGCACAGGGCACCGAGCAGCAGCGCGAGCTCGGCGTCTGCATCGTTCGTGTCGGCGGTCTCGGCGACGACGCTCACGACGTCGCGCAGCATGGCGGCCTCGCGGTCGTCGAGGCGGAGGCGCAGCTGTAGACCGCGCATGAACCCGGTCCGGCGCGGCGATGGAGGCTGCGGCATGGCGGTGACCCAATGCGACACCGCGTACGCAAGTCGTCGCTCTTGGTCGTTGAGCGTGTCGAACTCGAGATCACCGAACGGGAGGGCACCGGCTGCGATTGCGCCGAACGGGCTGCCGCCTCGTCGCGGGCGGGTCCGAAGCTCACGCGTGAGTGCGTGGCCGCGCTCGACCTCTTCGGCCGCCAGCTCGCCATCGCTCCACATCGCCGCAACGGCGATTTCGAACAGCGCTTCGGGGAGACGGCCGCCGGCCGGGGCGAGGGGAGCAGGACGAGCATCAGACGTAGCGCGATCGCGGGACAAAGAGGTGAGGTCCTCGGCGGTGCTGTGTGCGCTGTGGTCGTCTGGCATCAAAAATCCTGCGCCGCCATCTCGGCGGTGGTGCGGTGTTGCGCTGGTCTTTTCGAAGCGACCGAGCGCGGCGATGAAGGGGTTTTCAGCACCTCGTGGGACAAGCCCGGCGCCGCGCGCGACTGCTCCAGCAGCTGCGCTCCATCCCTTACCTTCGGCGTAGCATCTATTCGGGTTTCAGGTTCGGGTCAAGCCCCAGGAGGGCGCAGTGTGGGACGCTCTTCCGCTTTCGCCGGTTATGTGGGGAGCACACCTACCTCTGCTACCGTACACGCTGGAGTGCGCGCGCTCGCGTGCCTCGGCTTGATGAAGCGGCTTCTGACCACGTTTTCGGTGCTTTTCACGCTTGTTGGCGTGGCCGCGACGGGTGGACAGGTGCAGGCTGCCGAGCCCGCGACGCCGGACAGCCAGCCGGCCGCGGTCGAAGCTCACAAGGACCCTGGGACCGAAACGAGCGAGATCGAACGCTCGCAGATCGCCGCGCTCCATGAACGCGCGCAGCACGTCCGCGCTCTGATCGCGGGGACCCTGGGTCCGGAGGTCGACGCTCGTGCGCTGTTCGTGGTCCCGCTCGACGGGCTGGGAACCGGTGAGGACCTCCGCGCGTTGTTGCGCTCGCCGGACCCAGGGTCTGGCCCGGAGAGCGCAGAGCCGACCGTCCCCGACGGCGAGGATCCGCCGGCTTCCGATGCAGACCCCGGGGCGACGGACCCAGGGTCCGACCCTGAGACGGCGGCGGACCCAGGGTCCGAGCCCGCCCCGAAGGACGATGGCGCACCGCAGGTGCCCTCTGAGGAGGAGACGGACCCAGGGACCGACTCGCCGGAGGGCGCGGAGACACCCGAGTCCTCGGACGATACGCCAACTCCACCCGAGTCCGTGCCCGATCGCGGCCCTGGGTCGCTTGCAGAAGCCCGCGCAGAGCTCCGCACGGCGTATCGGGCATTTTTGGTGCTGCCCGCGAGCGAGCGACGCCGGCTTCTCGCCGCGCACGACGCCCAGGTCCTCGATGCGGCGCGAGAGTCGGACATCGACACGACGGTCGCGGAATTGAGTCAGCGCGCGGCGCTCCTCGGTGCCTACGTCGAGGGGACCCTGGGTCCGGAACAGTCGGTGGGCCCGCTGCTCGACGTCGACCTGCTCGGAGCGCGCCAGGCGGCCGAGGATGGACGCACGCGCGACGCCGAAGCGGCGCTTCAGCAGGCTCGCGAGGCGTACCTCAACCTGTCGGCCGAAGGTCGTGAGGCGCTCCGACGCGCGCATGCGGACGCGGTGGCCAGTGCCGAGGCGACGTCGTTCGTGGATGACGAGGCGGCTGAGGCGGCCGAGGCCATTTCCGATGCCCAGGCGGAAGCCGCCGATGCAGCCCGGGAGCGAGAGGCTGCGCTCGAGGTTGCCCGAGAGGCTCGAAGCGAAGCGCTGCGCGTGGTGGCCGAGGAGCGCGCGCGACTGCTCGGCGTGAAGGAGCAGCAGGCGTTGTTCGCCGCGAGCATCCCGGAATGGACGCAGCAGGCGCGGGCCCTGCACGAGTCGGCGCTCGAATGGCACCGCCGGATCGACGAGCTCGAGACGGCGACGATGAGCGCCGAGTCGCTCGACACCTTCTACCCGGGGGTGGGCGAAACGCTCGACGCGCTGAGAACGTCGCTCTCCGAAGCGCTGGCCCGAGCCGCACAGCCCGGACGGACCGTGCCTCGGCCGTCCCGTGGCTTCGAGGACGCCGAGCTGCCGGCGGACGTCGACCGCGGTGACCTTCCGCGGCTGCGAGACGCGCTCGAGCGCGAGGCGGCGGCGCTGACCCGCAGTGAAGAGCAGGCCGCGTGGGACGTTGCGACGCTGCTGCGTGACGACCTCGTTCTGCTCAACCATGACCGCCTTCGCCTGCTGCCGGGCATGAGCGACGACCAGCGTGCGGACCTGACGGGGTTCGGAGCATCGGGTCGTGCGCAAGCGCGTCGCGAAGCCGAGCAGATCGGCCTGGAGCTTCGCTACCATGCGATGTCACTCCCTCGCGATGTGGCTTCGGTCTTCGATGCAGTGCAGCGTCGGCCGCTCGACTTCGTCATCCGCGCGCTGCAGCTCATCGTGCTCATCGCGATCTTTCGGTGGTGGCGCGCCAACGGAGAGGCCCTGCTCAAGGCCTGGCGTACACCCTCCCGCGGCTTCGAGCGGACGCAGGTCGATCGGATTCGCAGCCGCGTCTTTTGGTACGTGCAGCGCATCCGGCGACCCGTCGAATGGCTCGTCATCCTGGCGGTGCTTCCACTTGTCGTAGGGACGGCGTCCGATATGCCGGAGCTGCGGCTGCCGTGGCTTGCGTTGGTGTGGACGCTCGGGGGTCGTGCAGTCGTCCGCACGATCGACGCAATCGCCGAACGCCAGAGCCTGTACGTGTTCGGCGGGCGCGACCACGCCAAGCTTCGCTTCCGCAGCCTCCGCCTCATTGGCGTGCTGGTGACCGGGGTCGGGCTGATTCTCACCCTCACCTCCGACATCGTCGGCCGCGGCACCATTTATCGCTGGGTGCTTCAGGCATGCTGGATTCTCGTCGCGCCCGTGTTCGCGTGGCTGGTGTCGAAGTGGCGGCCGATCATCTTCGAGCGGCTCGAGGCGCTTTCTCGCCCCAACGCCGTGGTGCGGTGGGCCAAGGAGAATCAGGGCGGGGTGGTCGGATTCCTCGCGGCGGCGGTTGGCGGCGGCTACCTGCTCGCGCAAGGCACCAGCAGCTGGGTGCTCCGTCAGCTCTCTGGGCTGGACACCACCCGCAAAGTCCTGGCGTACCTGTTCCGTCGCGAGGTCGCAAAGCAGGCCGAGACCGCAACCGTCGGCGCGCGCGGTGAGCCACTGGCCGGCGCGGCCTTCGACAAGCTGGGCCCGCAGAGCGCGGGGTCCAGCGCGCCCGTGCTGGAGGGCCCCGCGCGAACGCTCGTCGAGCAGGTGCTCGGCCTCGCGGAAGGGCGAGCCTCGACGCTGAGCGTCGTCGTGGGCGAACGAGGCGCGGGCAAGACGACGTTCTTGCGCCGAGTGATCGCCCAAAGCGACGACACGACCTGCATCGTGGGTTGTCCTCCCGAAGGCTTCGAAGCGCTGCTGGAAGCGCTCGCCGTACAGTTCAACGCGGCCGACTACCAGCCCGACTCGGTCGCGCGCGCGATCCGGGATGCGGGCCCCTCGATCATCTGCATCGACGATGCGCACCGCATGATCGCCCCTGCGGTCGGCGGCCTCGAGGAGCTCGACCGCTTCACCCAGTTCGCGCTCGAAGTCGGCGGTGACGTCTCGTGGATCGTCGCCGTTCAGCATGCGGCGTGGCACTTCGTGGGGCGGGCCCGCGCCGACCGCGTCTTCTTCGATCAGGTCATCGAGCTTCCGCGCTGGTCCGAGGAAGACATCGCCTCGCTCATTCAAAGTCGTACGCGCGCCGTCGGCCTCAGCCCCAATTTCGACGAGCTGGTCGTAGCAGGCGACGCCGACGAGCGCCCACTCGAGGAGCGCCGGACCGAGCTGGGCTACTACCGAATCCTCTGGGACCACTCCGCAGGCAACCCCGCGGTCGCGCTGCAGGCGTGGCGGCACTCGCTGTTCGTACGGGCCGAAGAAGAAAAGCCGGTCGTCCGCTTGTTCGTCGAACCCTCCTCGGCAGAGATCGAGCGCTTGCCCGGCACGCTGCTGTTCGTGCTGCGTGCGGTCGTTCAGCTCGAGCTCGCCACCGCGGCGCAGGTCGCAGAGTGTACGCAGCTGCCCGTGGCCGACGTCGCGGACGCAATCCGCTTCTCCGTCGCGCGTGGATACGTCGAACCCAAGGCCGGGCGCTTCCGCCTGTCATGGGCCTGGTACCGAACCATCACCACCGTTTTGACCCGCCAGCACCTGCTGGTCGCCTGAGCCTTCGATGGAAGCCATCCCCAGCGACGTTGCAACCCTCGAGCAGATCACCCGGCTGATCCGCTGGAGCGGCGTGTTGACCTCGATCTTGGTCGTGGTCGCGGCGGTGGTTCTGCTGCGGTTCCTTCGAGATACCGTCGACAAGCTCAGCGGGCAGTTCGCGAATCGTCGCTTCCTGTTTCGGAAGATCGCGACGTTCCTCCAGTTCTCCGTCTACGTGATCACCGGCCTGTCGGTGCTGGTGCTCAGCTTCCGGCTCGACGACTCGGCGCTGGCGCTGATCGGCGGCACGGTGGCGGTGTCCGTCGGCTTTGCGGTCAAGGACCTGGTCGCGTCGTTCATCGCGGGGATCATGATCATGCTCGACCGCCCGTTTCAGGTCGGCGACCGAGTGAACTTCGGCGGTCAGTACGGCGACATCACGGCGATCGGGCTGCGCTCGGTCCGGCTGCAGACGCTCGACGACAACACGGTCACGATCCCAAACAACAAGTTCCTCAACGAGATCACGAGCAACGGCAACTACGGCGCGCTCGACATGCAGGTCGTGATGGACTTCCACGTGGGCGTGGACCAAGACCTCACGCGCGGGCGCGAGATCATCTCCGAAGCCGCCGTGAGCAGCCGGTACGTGTATCTACCCAAGCCGGTCGTGGTGCTCGTCGACCAGGCGGTCTCGAACAACCTCGTCTCGGTCCGGCTGAGGCTCAAGGCCTACGTGCTCGACACGAAGTACGAGAAGATGTTCGTGACAGACGTGAACCTGCGGGTGATGCAGGCGTTTGCCGCCCACGCGATCAGGCCTCCGGCGGTGCTGCATCGCTCGCAGCTGTAGCGCTCTCGCGACGCTGAAGGTAGGCGCGCAAGATGGCCTGCTCGGTCTGACCGCGGCCCCGGATCGGCGCCGGGTAGCGCAAGACGAGCTCGAGCCCAGACTCGCCGTTGGAGACCCACACGCGAGGGCGGACGTCGGGAGGCTGTAGGCCGTGCTTGTGGCCGACCCGCTCCATGTTCTCGCGGGCCGCATCGAGGTGCTCCCCACAGACAGACTGTGCGGCGTCGAGCAGCATCGACTCCACGTGTTGCCACCGCTCGTCGTTCCGAAGCTTCACCGTCGTGGTGTGCAGCACGTACTGGTCGGTGAAGGTTTCGTTGAGCACGGGCGTGCTCAGGAAGAGGCTGTTCGGAAGCACGACGGTGCGCCCGGTCAGCTTGTGAATCGTGCGTTCGGGCCCGACCTCGAGCAGCGTGGTGGTGAGCGGGCCGATGTCGATGACGTCGCCGCGGACGCCGTTGATCTCGATGCGGTCGCCAAGTTTGAACGTGCGGGCAGAGACGCGCAGAAAGGTCCCGCTCAGGCACAGGATCAGCTCCTTGGTCGCAATGACCAGCGCGGCGGCCAAAGCGGCCAACGACAGCGCAACGGTCTGCAGCTGCTCAGCCCACAGGACGGCGGTGCTGCCGAGGAAGATGAGCACTGCCGCGTTGCGCGACTGCACCAAGAATCGGTTGCGGCGCTCAGGCGGTAAGCCAGAGCCCTCGAACGTCCGGACCGCAATGCTGCGGCCGATGACGACGAGCGCCAGGATCACCGCCGTGGCCGCCCCTTTGAGGGCGGCTGGATGCTCTCCGAGCTGGGCGAGCCAGTTCACGACGGGACACTAACAGCCCGCTCGCGCGGGGGGTCCTCGACGCTCGGGGCGGCGAGCGAATACACTGGAGCGGTGCAGGGGAGGGGTTGCTGGGTCGCGCTGGCGCTGTTGAGCGCGCACGGCTGCAGCTCCGAGGACGTGTTCGCCTGCACGGAGTCGAGCCAGTGCGAGTCGGTCGGCGTAGCCGGCACGTGTGAGCCCTCGGGCTTCTGCAGTTTTCCCGACCCCGAGTGCGACAGCGGACGCCGCTACGGGGGCCTCGCAGGGCCGCTGTCGAACACCTGCGTGAGCGCGGACGATGACGACACGGTCGGGGCAACCTCGACCTCCGCAGCGACGGATACTTCGTTCTCCGGCGGGACCACGCTGCCGGAGCTGACCACGACGACGGGCAGCTCCGGCGGCGGCGAGACCGATGCGCTGACGTCGGGCACGGTGACGGGCGCGACGACGACCTCCACCGCCGAGGACGGGAGCTCGTCGAGCGGAGCGGTCGTCCCGGAGTTCGGGCTCGTGGGGTGGTGGCGCTTCAACGACCCCCCCGGAGATGGCGTGCTCGACGCTTCCGGCAAAGGCCTCGACGCGGTCTGCGTCGACGCGTGCCCCGAGCTGGACAAGGCGGACGGGTACTACCGGTTCAGCGGCGCCGAGATGCTGCGCATCCCCGGGGATGCATTCGGCGCGGGCATCTTCACGGTCTCGGTCTGGACCCGGCCAAACGCAACCACCACGGAACTCGACCCCGTGGTGTTCACGAAGCCCGTCGGGGCCCTGCAGTGGAACTCTTGGGGTCTGCACTACGACCAGGTGCTCGCCGAGTTCGAGTTCGTGATCGGGAATGCCGGCATGAACACGCAGGTCCAGGTGATGGATGTCGAGACCGATGGTTGGCACCACTTCGCGGGACGCTTCGACGGGAGCAACGCCGCGCTCTTCATCGATGGGGTTGAGGTCGTCAGTGGGGTCATTCCCGGCGGCTTCTTCGCCGTCGACGACAGCGACGTCTACATCGGTGGCGACTTCGACTTCGCTGGTCCTCCAGACCCGCGGTTCCGCGGCGACCTCGACGACGTCCGCTACTACAACGTCGCGCTCACCGACGAAGAGATCGCCGCGCTCGCCACGGCGCCCCGCTGAGTTACGGTCTGCCTCGATGGACGACGAGCGGTATTCCAACGAACAGGCCGCTGCTGCTTTGGGCCGTGCTGCTCAGCTCCAGCTCGAAGCGGCGGAGCGGGCCGAGCACTGCACCGAGACGGCCGTGGCGCGTCGTGAGGGGTACGGTCGGACCGAGCTGGTCGCGGCTGCAGCCGAGGTCGGAATCGACGAGCGATTCGTGGAGCTTGCGCTGCGCGAGGAGGCTGCGGCTGCGGGGCGCACCCAGACCCCCGACGCGGTGCTGATGCGGTGGCTCGGGACGCGCCGGCAGAGCCTGTCCGTATCCCGCGTGTTCGATGCGGACGGAGCCACTACGCTCGAGGCGGTTCTCCGCGTTTTTGCGAGCGACACGGTCGGGCTGGAGCTCCGCGGCAGCGTCGACGCCACGCACCCGCTCCAGGGAGGCGTCCTCGAGTTTCACATGCCGCGACTGGGCCAGTTCGTCTCGACGCACGGCCGCTACACCACGCTTGCGTACCGGCTCGAGCAGCTCGAGATGTGGACGCTGCGGGTCACGATGCGAACGGTTGGCGCGCGGACCGAGGTGGTGGTGCAAGGAGACCTCCGCCCCGGCGCGCTGGCGAACGTGAAGGTCGCGCGCGTCGGCGGGGTGTTGGGCGCCGGTCTGGGCGGTGCTGGGGGTGCAGCGGCGGCCGTTGGCATGGGGATCGGCGCGCTGGCAGCGTTGCCCGCAGTCGCAGCCGGGGCTCTCGGGACGGCGGGGATGGCCTTCGCCTACCGTGCGCTCTACCGAAGCGTACTTCGCAAAACCGAGGCGGCGCTGGACGACCTGTTGGGCAAGGTCTCCGGCGACCTCACCCGCGCCGCCCTGCTGGCACCCACCGAGACTTAGGCTGCTAGTTCGGGGGTGGTCCACCGCCTCGTCCGCCGCGGTCGCCTCGTCCGCCGCGACGCGGCGGCCCGGGGCGCATCTCTTTGTACGTTTCGTACTGCTCGGGGCTGAGCATCTCTTCGACCGACGCGTCGGTCGCCGTGCGGATGCGGTCGGCCTCTTCCCGAACCTCCGAGAAGGGGCGCTCGCCCTCTCGTGCCGCCACGAACATGGGCACGAGCTGCTCGGACTCCGTTTCCCACAGCGCGTCGATCGACTCGCGCTGCGACTTGTTGAGGCCGGTCGCCGCAACGAGCTCGTCGAGCGTTTCGGAGCGACGGTCGGCGAAGCGGTCTCGCAGCGCGTCGGTGCGCCGCTCCATCGCCTCGGCGCGATCGGCCTCGATGATGTCCCGGACGGCGCCTTCGAACGCAGGAGACTCGTCGCTGGCGTCCCTCGAGTCGTCGTCGCTGCGAGCGATTCGTGGGGCCGCGGCTCCGCGCATCTTCATCGTTTTGAGTTCGCGTCGAAGCGCCGCGACTTCATCTTCGAGTTGCTCCACGCGATCGTCGAGGGAACCGTCGCGCGCCGCAGGCGAATCGCCCTTGCGACGCTTCGCCCTCTTTTTCTTGCCGCGGGGACGTTCGGTCTCGGTTTCGGCGACGGTCTCATCCTCGTCCGACGTCACCATCCACAAGCCCACACCTCCGGCGAGGCATGCGGCAGCCACGATTGCCAGGACTCCGCGAGACATGCGGGCGTTGTCGCATTCGATGCCCGGTCACCAATAGCAACGCGCCGTAAACGCGCCGTAAAACGAAGCGTACGAAATCCGGACGAAGGAAATCGAACGGGACACCTCAAGCCCAGAAGCGTCCCGACGATGGACTCATCATCGTTCGGCTTTGGGCGCCATGGGGGCGGCCCGCCACACCGAACGCGGAGCCACTCATGGAACACCTGCACACGTCTCTCTCCTCTTCCGATGACACCTGGCGCCCGATCTTCTCTGCAGCGGAAGTCGCGGCAGGGCAGCACCTCGCGCTGCCGCTGGTGCCCCGTGGAGATGAGCGACGTGCGCACCCTCGTGTACCCATCATGCTCGCGGCCGAGGTGCGTCACGGTGACGGAACGAGCGTCGTCGCGACGCAGGACCTGTCCGAGTCGGGTGCATGCATCACCACGAACGACGCGCTGCCGGTTGGAAGCGAAGTCGAGGTCGACGTGGAGCTGCCCAACCGCAACGAGCCGGCGCGGGTGAAGGCGGAGGTGCGGTGGAATCGCGGCGGCAAGGCCGGGCTCTTGTTCCGTTCCGGCTCGCTGGCAGCGATCGCGGCCTTCGTGGGCAGCGTGTTGGCAGCACCGATGGCCATGGCCTCGGCCCAAACGGCCGTGCCGCAGTTCGACCCCGACGCCGACATCGTTCTCGACATGAAGGCGGGCGGCGAGCGTCCCGACGAGTACGCCGTGATGCAGGCCTTCGAGCAGCAGTACGGGAGCTTCGACGAGTGCGTCGCAGAGGCGAAGGACGGCCGGAACAAGACGCTCCCGGGCGACGTGGACGTGGAGGTGCTGCTCAACCCGCAGGGGAGCCAGCCGCTGGGCATCAACGCGAAGCTGCCCAAGTCGGTCGACAAGCACTCGCTTCGCGAATGCCTGCGTAGCGCGGTGGCTGCCGCGGACTACCCCTCCTACGACGGCCCGCCAGTGGTCGTGACCTTCAACTTCGAGCTCGACCCCGGAATGGTCTGGGAGGACGAGTAGGCCCTACGGGGGCGCGCAGATGTGGCCGAGCACGGACGACGTGCTCGCGCCGGTGATGGCGGGCACGCTCGAGGGGAGCCGGGCGAGGGTGCGCGCTGCGATGAGCGCCATGCCGGCTGGCTCGTGGTGCATGGGGGCGAGCACGCCCTCGGTCGCCACGGAGACGTCGAGGTGTGACGCTCGGGCTCGGACGTAGGGAGCGAGCTTGGGGTGCAGGGCCCCGCCGCCGGTGAGCACCACGCGGGTCACGTCGGGCGCGTCATGCTCGGCCGCGCGTACGATCGAGGCTGCGGTCGCATCGACGCTGGATGCGAGCAGGTCGGGACCGGTGAGGTGCGAGAAGCGGTCGAGCAGCTGTTCGACGTAGGCGTGACCGAAGTCTTCGCGACCCGTACTTCGCGGCAGCCCGCGGGTGAAGAACTCGTGCCCGAGTACGTGCTCCACGAACGGTACGTGGGGCGTACCGCCTTGGCTGAGCGTGCCATCTCGGTCAAAGCTATGGGCTCCGGCCGAAACGTGTCTCGAAAGGGCATCGGTGATCATCATCCCGGGGCCCAAGTCCGACGCGCGGACGTCGTCGAGCGCAGGCGTGACGCAGGTATAGTTCGCGATGCCGCCGATGTTCACGACGAACTGGGTGCCGTCGCCTTCGGCGCAGAAGAACCAGTGTGCGAGCGGGATGATCGGGGCACCTTCGCCGCCGCGCGCCACGTCGGCACACCGAAGGTCGCCCACCACGGGGATCCCTACGGCGGCGGCAAGCACGGCGCTGCTTCCGATCTGCAGCGTGCAGGGCACGGCCGGGCCCTGTGATGGCGGCGCGTGCCAGAGCGTCTGCCCGTGCATGCCGATCACCGACGCCTGCTCCCAGTTCGGCAGGCGCCGCACCGCTTCGGCATAGATGTTCGGCACGAGGAAGTGCAGCTGCGCGACGCGCTCGAGCGTGAGTGACGTGGGATCGGTCAGCTCCGCGCGAAGGCTGTCGTCGAACGGAATGTACGCGTGTCCGAGGACCGCGGGCGCGTGTCGAGTTTGGAGGTCTTCCAGCTCCAGCATCACCGCGTCGACCCCGTCGCCCGAGGTTCCGCTCATCAGGCCGATCGCCTTCAACGGTGACCCCCCATGCGTAGCTCGATCTCTTCGATGACGCGCTGGCCGCCCGGGCTGTCGAGCACGAGGGCGGCCGCCGCGAGCGCCTCGGGGTGGGCGTCCGCGACCGCGAGTCCAAATCCGATCTCCTTGAACACGCTCGCGTCGTCGGGGCCGTCACCCACGTGACACACCCCGGCCGGCTGCACGCTGAACGCGTCGCAGATCTCCCAGAGCGATTCGACCTTGTCCGAAGTGCCGAGCCATCGCGTGTCGAACCCGAGCGCTTCCATGCGGACGCGAGCGACCTTCGTCTTGTTCCGGGACAACGGCACTACGGGGATGCGGGTCCGAAGACGCAGCAGCGCCTCACCGTCACGGACGCTGTATCGCTGAAGCCACCCGAGTTCGGGCCCACCCCACCAGGTGGTGGCATCGGTGAGCGTGCCGTCGATGTCGAAGGCGAGCAGCGTCGCTGCGGCCAAGTTCAGTGCCATCGCCGCGGACCGTACCAGCCGCGGGATTGGAGCCCGAATTCGTGCCTATCAGCAGGCGTGTGTGCCGCTGGCGCCGAGCATCTGGTCGGCAAGCTGCCGCGCGACCACGCGGCCGTGGGGGCTGAGCGCGATCGTCCGCGGGTCCAGCCACGCGATGAGCTGCGACGCCGACAGTGCAAGCGCCGTTCTGCGCCGGACGCTGCTGCGCACCGCCACGGGCTCGTCGCCTGCCAACTCCGCGGCGAGTATCTCGACGAGCATCCGGCGCTCATCGGTGTTGGGCGCAAATACGTCCATCCCCGACAGATTGGACACGGGCGCCCCCAAGATTTCCGGGTGTCGTCGGAGAATCTCGCGAGCCAGATCACGTTCTGGCTCAGGACGTCGGAGAAGTCAGGAGTATTCCCGCCATGGACCTACCCCCCGGAGGGCGCAAGGGCAGGGCAGTGTTTCGCGATGTTCTCGGCCCATGTGGGGAACATCTCTGCGAGTTCGTTCCTGAATGCCTCGGGTAGCTCGGGCTTCGCTGCCAGAGTCCTTGCGTTTTGCGGAACCTCCGTGGACGTGCAGCGGATCGCTGCGTCCGCGAAGATGCCCGCGAGCTGCGCCTGTGCGATCTCCGTTTCATCGACGGCGACCGCTGCCGCGCGCTCTTCGAGTTGCAACGCTTCCCGGAGGTTGCCTCGCTCGAGTTCGACGGTTGCATGGACGTGGAGCGTTCCCCACAGCTTTGGAGACGAGGATCCGTGGACGCGCTCGAGTGTCCGAAGGTTGTTCTGGAGCAGGAGCGCCGCTTCGTCGAACCGCTGCGCCAAGAACAGCATTTGCGCGAGGTTTTCGGCGTAGCCTGCGAAGCGTGTCGGAGAGGCCCACCCCTCCGCGCTGTCCATCACGGCACGCATGCGGCGGATCGCCGTGTCGAAGTCGCCGCGCTCTGCCGCGACGATCGCCAGGCCCTCGAGGGCCTCGGCTCGCTCCCGCTTCGCTCCTTCGAGATTGACGAACAGGTCTACTGCGCGTTGAAGGTCATGCTCGGCCGCATCGAGCTGGCCACTCTCGATGTGTGTGCGGCCTAAGTGATACAGCGTCTGGCCCACGTTGATGTGCTCAGGGCCGAGGCCCTCGTGGCGCAGCGCGAGCGCTCGTTTGAACGCGTCGGTGGCTTCGGTCAGTGCCTGTCGATTGAGGTGTGCGAGACCGAGGTTGTTGTATAGGCGGCCAAGGATGATGGGATCTCCGTCCTCGGAAGCGAGTTCCAGCGCTTCGTTGATGGCCGTGATCGAATCTGCATAGCGACCTTCTCGACGACTGATCGTTGCATCGCGCTGCAAAAGCGTCATTCGCTGGGTGACGGTCAGCTCCACCCGCTGAGCGCGATTCTCCGACTGTTGGAACCACGCACGTGCGAGCTCGATCTGGTTGGAGCCTGTCGCGAGGACGACGGCGTAGTCCCCCGCGAGCCACACGAAGGCCGTCTCATCTCCTGCCGCATCGGCGGCGCGCAGGGCCGCGTCGTAGGCAGCGTGCGCGTCGGCATAGCGATCGAGGTAGTACAGCGTCCCTCCGCGGGCAGCTTCGACGGCCCGAATCGCGGCCGGGTGGTCTTCAGTACGCAGCGGATGGGCCTCGAGCAGGGAGAGGGCGTCCTTCAGCTCCCGAAGCTCGCCCATCGTTTGGGCTCGAGCCGCGACGTTCATCAGGGTGTCGTAACGGGCACGCTCCTCCGGATCTGTCGGGAGTGGGGCGGCACGTTCGAGGTTGGAGCTGCCGCAGGCGTGAGGAGGGCGCTGCAGGAGCTCCATTTCGATCGCGTGAGACAGAACGCTCGTGTTGCCTCGGTCGAGGGCGTCGAGCAACGCCGTCATGCGGACGCGGTCGTCGTCAAGGCATGCGACACGACGATCGAGCAGCGTTTGCGACTGTACGCGGTCCACGTGGGTGGCCCTACACGCATCGGTCCACGCGTCGTGCCACTGCTCGCTGAAGTGATCGATTCGACCACGGACGCGTGTCCACGCCGCGGCGTCGTCGTAGCGAGCGTCGAGCGAGGCCTTACGACTGTCGTCCCAGGCTCGACTCAGCGGATCGGGGCCCTCGCACGGGTCTCCGCGTCCGCCGGTGAGAACCGCGCCCGTCGTCACCAGCGCGCCGAGTCCCACGATGCCGCCGACGAGGAAGTTCCGTCGTCGAATCTGAGGGTCGAGCGCACGCAGCAGCGCCGCCATGTCGTCGTGGCGGGCACGGGGATCGACCGCGAGTCCGCGCTGGACCTGCCGCCAGACCCATGCAGGCATCTCGCGACCGGGCGCGGTCCAGGCCTCGTCGAGAACGGCCTGAGCGAGGGAAGCCGCGGTGGTCTGCGGAAACGGTCGACGACCCGTCAGTCCTTCATACAGGGCTACGCAGAACGCAAACTGATCGCTCGCCGGGGTGAGCGACTCGGCGAGGTGCTGCTCGGGTGCCATGTACGCGGGCGTGCCCATGCCCCGCGTCTCGTCGGTGGTCTCGGTCAGCCGCGTGGCCAGGCCAAAGTCCAGCACGACGACACGACCGCCTTCTTCGACCATCACGTTGTCGGGCTTGAAGTCACCATGCACGATCCCGGCTTCGTGAGCAGCCTGCAGGCCGCGGCCGGCTTGCAGGTAGTGCGAGAGGACGTCGGCCACGGGCCGCTGCTCCCGCTGCCAGCGACGCATCGATACGCCGTCGATCTGCTCCATGGCCACGAACAAGTCGGGGCCGTGCCAGCCCACGTCGTACACACCCACGAGGTTCGGGTGACGAAGCTTGGCGAGCGCACGCCCCTCTCGCATGAGGGACGCGGCGCCCTTGGTGACCGACACGGAGTCCGCGTCGGCGGTGACCAGCTTCAGTGCGACGCGTCGGTCGAGTTCGGCATCGTAGGCCGAGTATACGGCCCCCATACCTCCGGCGCCGAGGCGCCGCAGCACCGTGTAGCGTCCAACCTCGGCCCCGCGCTCAATGGATGCAACCGGCCGTGGGTCGCCATCGGTTGCGGTGGCGACGGCGCTGGGCGGTTGCTCGTCGGAGCGGGCGGTCGGGCCGGACACCGTGAATCGAGACGATACCAGGTTGGACGCCACGGTTCGTTCCTCAGTCGCGCATCGTCATGATGCGGTAGTCGTCGCTGGGCATCGGGATCGGATTGCCGTCCATCGGGGCGCCATCGCAGCTGCAGGGTCCGTCCTCGGAGCAGTCGATGAGCCAATCGCACTGCTGACCAAGCGGAATGGCGACTTGTGCTCCGGTGCAGGTGCAGTTTCCGTCTTCGGCGCTGGGATCGGTTCCCGCCGGACACTCGAGCACCGCGACGCAGTCGTCTTGCGTCATCGCGTCCTCGTCGCCCATGGCCTTCGAGAGGCACTCGGTGAGTTGCGCGATCGGGGAGTCGGGATCGTCGGTTGGCTCGGGTGGATCGATCGGGTCGGGGGCGTCGGGGAGCTGCTCGGGGTTTTTGTACCCGAGACACTCTTCGGTGATCTGTTGGACCTGGCTCTTGATGCCGCAGGTGTCGGAGCAGAACTGCGCGTCATCGGTGCAGCGCTGCTGCGAGCCTCCGGATTGGAGGCTCTCGATGTCCTTAGTGACTTCTCCGATCTTCTTGCTGTAGGCGTCGATGTAGATCTGGATGAATCGAAGCTTTACTTCATCGGTCTCGTTGTCGGCTTCGGCGAGATCGTCTCCGTACGCTGCAATACCCTGCAACAGATCGGCAAGAAGCTCCTCTTTCTCTTCGATAAGGGCCTCCTGCAAGTCCTGGGGCAGCGGCGTCGAGTCTTGCGAGACCTGACACTGCTCGTCGATGCGGACCTCCGTCTCTCCGTCGAGCGTGAGGTCATCCAGCCCGCTTTGCTCGAACCGTTCGCGCAGGCACACCACGGCGTGGTCGTTCCCGGTTTGTGCCTTGAACGTGTTGATGCACTTGGTCATCTTCGCGTGCGTCGTCTTGCCCTCGAGGTCGACCGTGATGCTCTGGGCCGCGTCACACATCGTCTCGACTGCGTCGGCGAGCACCGGGTCGGTGATTGGGGTTGCCTGAAGGCTGGTGCAGTCGCTCGGGCAGACTGCGGACCCTCCGATGCTGACCAGCTCGGCGAGGCCACACGTGCTCATGTGGCTGCCGACGAGGAGTGCATCGAAGACGCGGTCGTACTCGACTCCATTCACGCGCCGCAGGTTGTCTCCGTGGCTGACGTACAAGCCGTTGTCCTTCACGACGCTCGACCCCTTCGCCAAGCTGGCGAGCTGGTGCCGTCGAAGACCCATCCACAGGCCAAGCCGTGGGGCGGTCGTCTTGGCGCCCATGTCGTGCAGAAGTACGGTCAGGGGGAGCAGCGCGGCATCGATGTCCCGTACGACCGGCTTGCCCTTGAAGAACGCGTTCGACAGCACCGCGTCATGCAGGGCGTCGGCGACCATCGTGAACTCCCGAGCGGAGGCGCACTGCAGGTGCTCGTGCAGGCTGGTCAGCATGTTGCTGACGCCGTCTTCGTCGCCCTCGGATGCAGCTTCGAGGTACTGAAGCAAAAACGTTCCGTAGCCACCCTTCTTGGCGGTCGTGCAGTCCGCTTGCGGTTGGATGCCGTAGGCGGGCGCGACCGCGGCCTCGAATGCCGCGGCCGCAGCCTGGTGTTCGGCTGCGGGTGGGGTCGGCTTCCAGGGGCCGTAGCGGTCGGCGCCGAGGTCTGTGGAAGTGTCGTCACAGCCGACGACGGACAGGGAGAGGAGGAGTGCGAGAGCGGGGACGCGAGGTCGCATGAACACGGTCTAGGTGCCCGCTGGCGGATTCGCCGGGGCGCTCCCGTGACCGACTCCCACCGCCTACGGTAGTTCCACCCACGCGGCGCTGTCCGTGAGGGCTTTGCCTACCGCACAATTACCGAAGGCATGCGCACGGTGCTTCGACGTTGCTTCACACGGCTGCGCCGTCTCGACTGGGAGCGCGCGAATCGCTCACACGAGGCCAGCCTCGTGGACCTTCTGCGCCAGCTCGACCCGACCACCGATGCCCAGCCGTGCATAGATCCGATCGAGATGGCTCGACACCGTCCGCACGCTGAGGCCTAGGGCTTCTGCGATGTCGGCTGACGTCTCGCCGCGGGCGACTCTGCATGCGACCTCGAGCTGGCGCGCGGTCAGGCCGAGCACGCTTGCCGCGTCCGGGTCGACGTAGTGCAGGCGGCACCGGACCGAGGGACCGAGCTGGATCTCGTCACCGCCGCGGAGCACCTGCAGGGAGATCCGCTGACCGTGCACGAAGGTGCCATTCGTCGAGTCGAGGTCGACGACATGCACGACCCCGTCCGATGCGCGGGCGAACTTGGCGTGTCGGCGTGACAACCCCTCGACGTCGAGGCTGATGGTGCATGCGGGATCGCGGCCGATGGTCACCGATTCGGCGGTCAGGGTGAAGACGCTTGCTGCCTGCTCGTGCAGGATGACGAGCGTGGGGCGGCCCCGGCTCCCGTCACGCGTGGAGACGCGGACCGGCTTCGTCGTGTGCAGCACCATCCGCTGCGAGTGTCGCACGTCGGTCAGGACTGTCGGGACAGCGCCAGTGCTTCACTAGCCGAGATGACCGCGAACCCGCCGACGGTACCTCCGGTCGAACGGTCCTCGTTGCGGTACGGGACCTTCGAGGTCTTAAGCCAGATCGTCTCATTCTCGCGATCTTGTCGCTCGACGATGTTCAGCTTGGGCGTCTGCGATTGGAAGACTTCGCGGTCGTCACGGATGTAGATGCCGGCCTGGCGCGTCCACGGGAGTCGCGGGTCGTAGTCGTTGATTCCACTGAGCAACGTCTCTTCCGACAGCCCGGAGGCTTCGATGAACAGCGGACACGCACCCAAGAAGTTCGAGGCTTCGTCCTTGCACCACAGGTGCGCGCCGGGGTGCGTTCGGTGGACGCGAGAGAAGAGCGTCCGAAGGCTTGCGTGGAACGCCGTCGGGCTTGGCGCCTCGCCGACCCGCATCAAAACTTCCTCGAGACCTTCGGTCGGCCACGACTGCCGCAGCAGCGTCTCGAATGCGTCTGCCACCCCCCGATGATTCGACACTCGGGGACATTAGCAGCCTGTGGTGCAACCCGTCATGACGCCTCGCTCGTCTTTTTCGCTCCTGGCTGTGTCGCCAAAACTTGCAGTACGCCCGGTACAGCGGCGTTTCGGCTCCTACCCAGGAGCGAAAGATCCCTCGCGATCCGCCGCGCTGGGTCACGACCCCGTACGCGTCTTTCTCGCGCCCAGACCGCCCGTGACAGCTGCGCTTCGGCTCCAATGCGCGACACAAAGGCGCGTTCGGAGCGTGGGTTCTGTCAGGACTCGTCGGCGAGGGTGGCCGCGTCGTCGGCTCGGACTTTTTCGTAGCGCTCGGCTCGGTGCGCCTCGAGCTTGCCGCGCAGCGTCTCATCGTGAGCGCCGAGCATCCGCAGCGCCAGGTATCCAGCGTTGGTGGCGTTGTCGATGGCGACGGTGGCCACCGGAACGCCCCGAGGCATCTGCACGATCGAGAGCAGCGCGTCGAGTCCCGAGAGCGCACCGTTGAGCACGGGAACGCCGATGACGGGCAGCGGGGTGAGGCTCGCGATCATGCCGGGCAGGTGCGCGGCACCGCCAGCGCCCGCGATGATGACCTTCAGTCCGCGCTCGACCGCCTGCTGCCCGAACTCCACCATCGCCTCGGGCGTGCGGTGAGCCGAGAGGATGCGCGTCTCGAAGGGGACGTCGAAGCTGCGGAGCAGCTCGCAGGCTTTTCGCATCGTGGGCAGGTCGGAGGTGCTGCCCATGCAGATGGCGACGAGTGGTTCTGGCGTGGTCACAGTTCGAGCTTTCCTGCAGCGTCGGTGGCGAGAGCGCGGGCCGTGGCGACGTCTTTGCCCAGGGCCGTCACGTGCCCCATCTTGCGGCCCGGTCGAACGGTCCGCTTGCCATAGAGATGAACGGCAGCGCCGGGTACGTCGAGCGCGGCAGCCAGCGTGTGGTGCGAGGTTTCACCTGCGCGGCTGCCGACGACGTTGACCATCGCGGCGGCCGGGCCAATGAGCGAAGGATCGCCCAGCGGCAGGTCGAGCACGCCCCGGAGGTGGTTCTCGAACTGCGAGGTGTGGCAGGCGTCGATGGTGTAGTGGCCCGTGTTGTGAGGCCGCGGTGCGAGCTCGTTGAGCAGCAGGCTGCCGTCTTCGAGCATGAACAGCTCCACGCCGACCGCACCGATGCAGTCGAACGCGTCGGCCGTGGCTACGGCGATGCGCTGCGCTTCGGCTGCGATCGCGGGATCGATGGCGGCGGGCACCTCCACCGCTTCGCACTGATGGTTGCGCTGGTACGTGGCTGCGACCGGATACACCACGGACGCGCCGCCGGGGCGCCGGGCGACGATCACCGCCACTTCTTGCTTGAACGGCACCCATGCCTCGACCAGCATCGTGCCGCCGCCGAGTTTGGCGTGGCCCTCGGCGAGGTCGTCGGGCGTCTTCACGGTCCAGTTTCCGAAGCCGTCGTAGCTGCCGTGGGGACGCTTGAGCATCACCGGGTAGCCGAAGCGTTCGGCCGCGGCCTTCAGCTCTTCGGGGGTGGTCGCGGCGACATACGGCCCCACCGGAAGACCTGCCTCTTCGGCGTGCTTTTTCTGGCGGATCTTGTCGGCGATCCAGTGCATCGTCTGCGCGCCAGGACGGATGACGGCACCGTCGGGAAGAACCGAGCGAACCGTCGTGAGGTCGATCGACTCATGGTCGAGCGTCAGCACGTCGCCGGGGTGGAGGAACGTGCGCAGAGCCTCCGCGTCGTCCCACGCGCTGGTCCGAACCTCGCCGGCGCAGTCACACGCGCCGGTGTCCTCGCGCTGGTAGACGCGCGGGCTCAGCCCCAACCGCGCCGCCGCGGCGATCATCATCCGAGCGAGCTGGCCCCCGCCGAGAATCACGAGCCCCGGCACGTCTGCGGGCGTCTTCATGGAGGGAGTCTGCACGCCACGCCCCCTGGGTGCAAACCCCCGCCCACGCCCCGCAAACGCGCCTCTGAGCGGCTCTCGAGGCTCATCCGTAGCGCTCGGGCACGGGGAGCCCGAACGCCTTCAGCGCGCGTTCGATTGCCTCGGGGGTGTTGAGCTGGGTCTTGGCCGTGGCCGGATCCAGGGACCCGGCATGGGCGGAGAAGAGGAGGCCGGGGTAGGGCTCGGTTGCGGCGGCGTGCTTGAAGGCTTTGCCGTCGTGCTGGGCTTCGAGCTCTCGGCAGCGCGCGGTGGCGCGGTCGATGAGCGCAGGGAGAGCAGCGTCGAGGGCACGCAGCCACGCTCGCAACGAGGCGGCGAAGTCTCGAGAGACCGTGGACCGGCGCTTCTCGAGCACGCCGAGTTCGCGGGCGAGCTTCTTGAAGCGGAACGAGGCCCAGGACTGGGCTTCGAGCAGCGGTCGCTCCCACGTGCGGCGTTCGATGGACCAGTGGTCGGCATGAGCCCGCACCCGGTGGACGGTGAAGTCCGGCACGACGAGGGCGGTGAGGTAGCCGCCGTGGCAGGCGCCTGTATCGATGCCCCATGCGTGCTCGCCCCAGCGCTGAACGTCGTCGCCGACGACCCGGTGTCCGAAGACGATCGGTTTGGAGCCCCGGTAGAGGTCTGCCCAATCGCGGTCGCCGAGCGTGCGGGCGAGATGCTTGGTCCCGCCCGTGGTCGCCGAGAGAACGTCTTCGCGCTGCTGGTCGAGCGGAAGGTTCGGGTCGAAGCCGCCGTGGACGATCACGCAGTGCTCGGTCTCGAAGACATAGGGCAGCTCGGCCGCCCAGGCGCGGAATGTCTCGTACTCGTCGCCGAACTGAAGCCGGACGATCTCCTGCGAGGGGCTGAGGACGCCGCGGACGTGCTTGCGCTCGTGGTTGCCCATCACGACCACGCTGTTCGGGCGGTCGCGGAAGTATCGCCAAAGCCGGAGCGAGTCCGGGCCGCGGTCGACGAGGTCGCCGACGGAGATCAAGCGATCCGCGTCGGTGACGTGGAGCTCGTCCAAGAGCTGTTCGAACTCCGCCCAGCAGCCGTGGAGGTCGCCAATGATGATGTCTCGGGTCATGTCGTTGCCTTTCGTGGCCACAGCAAGACACCGCGGCGTCCGATCGGCGAGGACACGATCTGGGACATCGGCTCAGCGGTCGTCGATACGGGCAATTTCACCCAGGTGCGCGTCTTCGATGGCGTCCGCGAGCCGGGCCGCCCGGGCTCGGAGCGTGCGGGCTTCATCCCCGCCGACGATGCGCGCGAGCATGTTCAGCGACATGACGCGAAAGCGAACGTAGCCGCCGTCGCCGGCGTGCTCACACGCTCGGCGAGCCAGGGCCGCGGCCTCCTCGGTATGACCCAGCCTCCAGGTCGTGTAGGCGAGGCCCGCCGTGCGGCGGTAATCGACGAAAGGCACGCCCGAGTCTGCGGGCAGGGTGTCGAACAGCGCCCGCGCATCGGCGAACCGAGCTGCGTCCGTGCGGGTGCGGGTGAGGATGAAGGCACGCTGACCGTGCAGGCGCGCGCGGACGGGCGCGTGCTCGGGGTCTTCGTCGTCGAGCAGGGCCTCGGCTTGGTCCAGGCAGGCCCCGGCGTTGTCGTACGCGTCGTCGTCGGCGGCAAGCCGCGCGGTCAGCAGCAGGGTCTCGAGTCGGGCGAGCACGGGCCCCGACGGCGCGGTGCGCTGCGCCGCCCGGAGGCGCTCGTCGGCGTCGTCGCGTTCGAGACGGCGGTGATGGATCGAGGCGAGCCCGACGTGAACCCAGGCGATCGCGTTGGACTCGGACGTCGGGGGTCGGTCCCAAAGCAACAGCTGGTCGCGTCGCACGGAGGTGGGCATGTCTGCGAAGCGGCTGTGGTACTGCGCGAACCACTGAAGCCGACGGGTCGCGTCCGGGGGCACGCCGAAGTGACGCAGCAGCCAGCGCCCGTACTGGCCACCACCGCCCTGTGCTCGCTTGGACAGTCGGCGTAGCCCCTTGTGGACCGCGTCGAGTTCGGGCGCGTCGCTGCCCGCGAGCGTCATCCGGCGGATGAGCGCATCCGCGAGACCGAGCCATCCCTCGTGCTCGGTGACCCAGTGCTCGACGAGCTGGCTCCAATCGAAGCCGGGTGGGGAGGCATCGGCCATCGCCAGCCAAGCATAGTGCGATCCGGAAGGGGACAGGTCGAAGCCGAGTCGCGAGCAGCCTGTGGTGCAACCCATCACGACACCTCGCTCGTCTTTTTCGCTCCTGGCGGTGTCGCCAAAACTTGCGGTATGCCCGATACAGCGGCGTTTCGGCTCCTACCCAGGAGCGAAAAATCCATCGCGATCCGCCGCGCTGGGTAGCACCACAGGCTGCTAGGCGTGCTGCACCGACTCTGATACCCCTGTGGCGTGTCCGAAGGATTCGGAACGTTCGTGCTGTCCTGCTGGATGGTCATGGTCGCGGAGCCTGAGGGTCCTCCGGTGCAGCGCCCGTCGCGGGCGCCCACGCCTGTGCAACGCCCGTCGAGTGCGTCGCCGCCCTTGCAGCGCCCGAAGCAAGCACCACAGCCCACGGCGTCGGCGCCCCAGCCCGCGCCGCCTCCGGCCGCACCGTCCCCTCGACCGGCGCCGAAGCCTGCCCCCGCCTCACCGCCACCCCAGCCGGTCTCGGACGCCGACAAAGCCGCAGAGCTCGACGAGATGGGGGAGTTGCGGGAAGAGGACTTCGAGTTCGACTTCGATCTCGAACCGGTCGAAGAATCCGAAGCGCCCGAAGCTGGGCCCGCCGCCGTCGAGCGCCTCGACCCCGACGATGTCGCCCGCGGTGGTGTGACGGTGGCGCCGGCGGTCGGAGCTGCGCTGTGTGGCCACGGCTGGTGCGACTCCTATCGTGGTGGCGTCGGTGCCCAGTTCGAACTCGGCTATCGCGTCTCTCGCTTCATGCCGCTCGTGAGTCTCGACTGGGGTGCGGGCAGTGACGACGTGGGGCGTCTGGAGGAACTGCTCCTGCTTCCTCCAGGCGCGGTGGACTCGGCGCGGACTTCGTTCTTCGGGGTTGGTGCAGGCATGGCGCTTTTCTTTTCCAAGAAGAGCAGGTTCGACCCCCACGCTTCTGTGCGGCTCGGATTCAGCCGGGTTCGTTCGCTGTACTCACTCGGCGGGCAGCAGTTCTCGGAGACGGTTCGCCGAGGGAGCGTTCGGCTCGGGGGTGGAGTCGATATCTTCGTCCACCGCTACGTCGCGGTGGGTCCACGCTTCGACGTCACCGTCGGGTTCGGTGGTCGTGTGTGCGTGCGCCAGATCAGCGCTCCGAATGGTCGAGAAGACTGCGTCGACGTGAACCAGCTCGAGGAAGTGGCGCGGGTCTACTCCAACGATCTGCCGGTTCCCGTCTTCGTCGGCCTGCAGATTCGGGGCGTCATTCCTGGAACTGGACGCCAAGAGGCGTGAAGCAGCTCTCAGACGGCGACGGTGCTCAGGGCCCGGCGGCGACGTATTGGCGGTGGTACCGGGCGGCGTCCTCTTCGCTGACGCGGTCGGCCTCGAGGGCGAGCCACGTCGCGATGGCGTTGGAGCTACGTGTCACTGGCGCACTCGCCAGGTCGTGATCGTTCCTTGTCCGTCGAGTGCGGCAAGCGAGCGCCCGTCGGGGCGCCATGCGAGCTCCGAAACGGCACCCATGACGATCGCGGCGCCCGCCACATCGCCGGTGCCATCGCGACGCACCTTCCAGATTGCGACGCCCCCTTCACGGTCCCCGGAGGCGAGAAGCATGCCCCGCCGGGAGAACGAGAGCCTCGCGAGAGGACGAACGTGCATCTTCAGTTCACCTGGGCGCGTTCCTTCGGGGCCATCTCCGGCAAAGCTCCACACCGTCACTTGCTCGCCGCCTCCGGTGGCCAGAACGGTTCCGCTGCTGTCGAAGGCCAGGGCAGAGGGCTTTCCCGGATACCCCGACATCATCGAGTCCTCTGACGTCGAGCGGCGCCAAAAGTGTACGGAGTTGTCTTGGCTTCCGCACGCGACGATGTCGCCATCGGGGCTGAGGACCATCGACACCAGCGAGCCTTTCCACTCCAACGTCTGCCGACGCTCACCGGTCTTTCCGTCGAAGAAGGCGACGCGCCCATAGCACGCCGTGGCCAGTTCTGCGGACCCTGACCAGGCGATCGCTGCCACCGTGCTCGGATGTTCCTCCGAGCGCCAAGCGTTCTCGCCATCGGACCGATAGACGTAGACTCTCCGGCCCAACGAGATTGCCAGCTGCTGGCTATCAGAGGACCAGGCGACCTTCTCGACCCACCCTGAGCCGACATCGATGGCCTTGATGAGCTCTCCGCCGGACGCGTTCCACAGAAGGACGCGCCCGTCCTGACCGGTCGAGGCGAAGGCTCGTCCATCGGGACGCACGGCCATCGCAAGGACGCCTCCATCGTGACTCTGAGGACGAGACCACAGAACGTCTCCGGATTTCCCGTCGAATCCGTAGATGTTCCCCGCGACGTCGCCCACGATCATGATGGAGCCGCCGCGTGCCCAGCCACCTGCAATCGCGTAGTCGCTGACGGTTGTCGACCATCCAGGTCGTAGGACACCCTGAGGGGCCGGCCGCTCTAGATCAGACACGACTCGAACCCTTGACGGAACTCTTCTTCGTCGAGGTTGCGACCGATGAAGACCAGCTGGTTGCGGCGTGGCGCGTCTCCCCAGGGTTGGTCGGGCTGGCCATCGAAGAGCATGTGGACGCCCTGGAACACGAATCGCTTCGGGTCATCTGCAATGCTGATGAAGCCCTTCATCCGGAAGATGTCCACGCCACGCTCGGCGAGGATTTTTCCAAGCCATGCGTTGAGTCGCTGCAGGTCCACGTCGCCTTCGCGCTCGATTGCGAAGGAGCCGACCTCATCGTCGTGTTCGTGCTGCGCAACCCACGTCCGCTCTACTTCTGGGGAGACCTTCGAGCCGGTTTCTTTGCGAGTCACCTCGAGATCGAACTCCTCGGC
Organism: Myxococcota bacterium; assembly: GCA_039024335.1. Lineage (GTDB taxonomy): Bacteria > Myxococcota_A > Polyangia > Nannocystales > Nannocystaceae > CAJXVA01. The sequence continues at coordinate 4,317 of JBCCQM010000049.1, read as the reverse complement.
GGTATGCTGCGCATACAGTCCCACCCGGACTTTTGCATCGACCTCGAGCTTGAACGACTTGCGTCCCTCCGCCTGTAGTTGCAGGCTTACGTGCTTGCCAGTTGGGAGAGAGTCTCCGGGGTTGGCCTCGATCGCCGCCTCGGCATACCGGCGCACGCACCACTCTGCTCCCTCGCGTAGCGACGCATCCTCGCTGCCCTGATCGGCAACGACCACGAGAGACATCGTCGGGTCGGGCCCCTCGGCCAAGCTGAGTTCGTACTGGCCCGGCTCGAGCGGGTAAACCCCGGTCCACTCGAACGGATACTCTGGTTCGAGGAAGGTCGGGCGCCTTTCGAGGACCTCGTCGAGATTGAACGCGCCCAGGTGTAGGACCGTATCGATGGAAACGTCGGCCCGTTCGCTACGGACGACGCGAGCCATGCGGTTCATCTCGCGCAAGCGAGCCTCGAGGTTGTCGAGCGCGTCGCTGTTGACCAGGTCCGTCTTGTTGAGCACGAGCACGTCCGCGAATGCGACTTGCTCCGTACTTTCGTCGCTTCGGCCGAGCTGCTGCTCGATGTGTGCTGCGTCGACGAGCGTGACGATGCCATCGAGCGCAAACTCGGCTCGGATCTCGTCGTCCATGAAGAAGGTCTGCGCGACCGGACCGGGATCTGCGAGCCCCGTCGTTTCGACGAGGACGTAGTCGAACTTGTCGCGGCGCTTCATCAGGTTGCCCAAGACGCGGATCAGGTCACCTCGGACCGTGCAGCAAATGCAGCCGTTCGACATCTCGAAGATCTCCTCGTCGGCGTTGATGACCAGGGCCTGGTCGATACCGACTTCGCCGTACTCGTTCTCGATCACGGCGATCCGCTTCCCGTGCTCTTCGCTGAGGATTCGGTTGAGGAGGGTTGTTTTCCCGGAACCTAGGAATCCGGTGAGAATGGTGACGGGGACTTTCTTTGCTGTGTTCATCTCACTTCTCCTGGGGGGAGTCGGCGATACGGGGCGAGCTTGAAGCGGAGTTGGGGACGGCCAGGCCAGCGCGGACGAGTGAATCCCGCGAGAGTCCTTCTGCCGTAGGTCCATCGAAGAAGACGCGGTGGTCTCGGATGAGGAGGATGCGTTCGGCCGAAGCCGGCAAGAGGTGGAGTTCGTGGGTCGCCCAGATACAGGCGGCGCCCGTTCTGTGTGTCCAGTCTTCGACGAGGGTCCGCAGCTGGTGAGCAGCGACCGGGTCCAGGCCGGCGGTCGGCTCGTCGAGCAGAAGAAGCTTCGGTTCGAGCACCAGCAGACCCGCAAGCGCGACGCGGCGCTGCTCTCCGAAGCTCAGTTCGTGACACGGGCGCTGAAGGAGGTGGGCGATGCTGAGATCCGTCGCGATCTCGAGCGCGCGTCGCTGCGCCTCCTCGGACTCGACGTCTCGGTGCAGCAAGCCCCACGCGATGTCTTCCGCGACCGTGCTCGCCAGAAAGTGGTCTTCGGGGCTTTGTCCGAGCAGCGCAACCCGACGATCGAGGCGTGCGCGCAGGGGTGTATCCGGCGTCACCATGGCACCGAGCCGGGATACCGTTCCCCGGGCGGGCGCGTCGAGTCCCGCGAGGAGGCGAAGCAGACTCGACTTACCCGTTCCGCTCGGTCCGCACACGACCAGCCACTCTCCAGGGTTCAACGCCAGATCGAGCCGTTCGAGAACGAGGTGTTCACCGCGCTTCACGTCGACGGACTCGAGTCGAACCCCAGCGTCCTCGTCGCTCGTCGTGGCGGTGCATCGCCGAAGACTGCTTGCTTCCTCGACGCGCTCGAGACGGAAGAACGCGCGTAGTGCCCCTTCGCTCAGTACGCTTGCCCATGTAGCCATGGGCAAGCGCGAGCTGCCTCCACGGAGTCGGGCGGCGTCGCGGCGTCGCGTCCACTCGCGCTTGGTCAGGACTCCGTGCGTGAGTGCTTGATCCAGGGATGTTGTCACCCCCTCGGGAACACGAAGTCGCTCGAGGATGCCGCGTAGAGACGTCCAGTCAACCTGTGTGCCAAGCCAGAGGGTCCACACCATCCCGCACGCAACCCTGGCTCCAACCTCGAGCATCCCTTCGATGCTTTGGCCCACCGCCGCACGTCCCAGGATAGCGATGGTGAGGAGAACCAGAATCCAGGTCGCTGCCGGGGTTATCCTGCGATGGCCGTGAGTACGCGCGATGAGCAGAAGGGCGGTTCCGAGGGCTACTCCCACGAGCGAGACCATCGTATTGCTTGCCGCAACGTTGGCGACCAGCACGCAGATGGTGAGGCTCGACGCGACGACAACGCGTAGTCGTGTCGGCCGACGGTCGAAGAAGAGGCCGTGCTCAGCGTGGAATCGCATGGCGCCCGTTCCCGAAGAGTCGCTCCCAGCTCCGTCCTGCGAGAAACCCGAGGCCGAAGAGAATGACGATCGTCATGCCGAGTCCGAGCTCTCCTTGACTGAGGTCGATGGCGCTCTCCGTCGGCGGACGGCCCGCAGACTCTGCCGTCACGCCAAAGACCGTCCCATCGATGCCCTCGTAGCTGCAGCCAGAGAGACCGATCGTGAGGAGCAAGAGAAGCGCCGTCGCACTCGAAGGGGCAGAAGCTCCTCGAAGCGTGCGGAGGGATGGAGGCAAGAGCTCGGCGCGGCGCTTCGAGATCAGCTTCACAATGCTTACGGATGCGACCGATTCAAGGACCGCCAAGGGGACCTGGACTGGTACGAATCCGAGCAAGACCGCGACGAATGTGGTTAGGGGAGGGGCAGCGTCGGTCAGTGCCGCTGCCAACACGATCGCGTCTGCGACATACACGCTCAGTCCACCGAGTCCGCAGGCGCATGCGAGACCCAGGGCATTGGCCATTCCGAGTCTGCGCAACACCGACCACAGCGCGACCGTCACCAGGGGACCCAGCAGGCCGAGTGTCAGAGTATTCACGCCCAGCGTCGTCAACCCACCGTGCGCGAAGAACAACGCCTGCAGCAGCAGGATGAAGAACGTGGGCCAGACGATGCGGCGCACACCGACGACCAGCGACAACACCGGGGTGAGGCAGATATGACTCGTTGCGCCGACGACAGGAACGGGGAGCGGGAGCAGCGTGACCGCAAACAGCAGACTGGTGACACCTGCCATCACCACGGACGACATGGGCGCATCGCGGTGGGCTCGTTCCCCGCGAATGCTCCAAAGGAGCGTCGGGGCTGCAAGCACACCCCAGCCAGCCGCATGGCTGAGAGGAAGAACGCCTTCGGCTAGATGCACGGTCGCTCCCTCGATCGATCCGGAAGGACGCCCTCCCGCGGATCCGTTGTGCACGGGTCTCCGTTGACGTCGCTCTGCGAGCCCGTCGAGGACGGGGAGTCGGTGCGGATGCGTAAGCCGTGGACGGGCCGGGCCGTCGAGTTCAGATCGACGCGGTGTCCGCTCGTTGACGCTGAGGCTGCCAAGCGGCTTGTGGGGGCGTTGGGTTGCATTCGACCTTCTCCGTGGCCGCTTTTACCTGCAAATGACTTGCAAATTCAAGTAAGATGGCACACGCTCAGGTCTCAACGCTCGAGACGAGCGCAAGACTGCGTTCGTCGGAAGCTCGCGTTGCACAGGCTGACCCAGTCCGCGCGTAACTAGCGTTTCGACGAGCGCGGCCGTGGCGGGTACCGACGGATGATCGTCGGCGCATCCGATCCAGCGCAGTGCTCCGGCACGTCGCCGCCGTCTGGGCCCTTCAGATAGACGTGCATGCTCGCCAGCAGGGCTGCCGCGCTGGCGCCGGGCCGAAGCTCGCCGAAAACGAAATTCCAAGCTGCGCGACCAGACAGCGACGCAGCGCAGTGACGCGAGCAGTTGTTCAGGCAGTCCGTGGCGAGCAGTTCGACACGATTCTCCAGCGTGCTGTTGCGCAGCATCGTCCGGATTTCTTCGAGGAGGACGGCGCCGGGTCGCGTGGTGTCGCTTCCCCGCGGCGTCCCGGGCTCCCTACATGACGTGCAGACACGAAGCGTACAGACGCGTGGGGCCGAGTCCGTCGATGTGTTGGGCGTATCGGGTTGCAAGGCGACGTGCTTCCGCGATGAGACTTGTACCTGCAGACGATTTGCTTCGACAAGCCTCGCACGTGATGCGGATTCGGAGGAGAAGGTCGTCAGAGTGCGGACCGCTTCGTGCGCCCCGTGCTCAGGGCCCGGCAGCGACGTATTGGCGGTGGTACCGGGCGGCGTCCTCTTCGCTGACGCGGTCGGCCTCGAGGGCGAGCCACGTCGCGATGGCGTTGGCCATGGGACGCTCGCCGCGGGCGTGCCACATCCAGTGGACGACGGGGCTCATCGCT
>JBCCQM010000048.1:0-42607 GCA_039024335.1 Myxococcota bacterium | reverse complement strand
CCTGGCGACAACGTCGAGATCAACGTGAAGCTCATCTCGACCATCGCATGCGAAGACGGACTGAAGTTCGCGATTCGCGAAGGCGGCCGCACCGTCGGCGCCGGCATCGTCACCAAGATCCACGAATAGGACCACGAGTAGCGCTTTACGCTGGACCCTGTCGCATCACGCGACAGCACGAGGCCGTATCCTTTCGAGGATGCGGCCTTGGTCGTGATGGGGTCGTTGACGGGCTGGCGGTGCTCGTTCGTCTCGCCGTCGCGGACTCCTTCAGCGCGGCTTGGCTCGGGTCGCGTCGCTGAGGAGCAAGAACGTGCAGGCCTTCCGCCCACCGTTGCGATACTCCGTCGCGACGCTCTGCGTGTACGTCGCGGAATCCCCAGACCGCAGAGTTCGGGCCGTACCGCCGAGGACGAGCGTCAGCGTGCCCGCGATGACCGTGACGAGCTCGATCACGTTGCCGCGGCTCGGCGCCATCTCCCCACTCGAGCTGCCGGGCGGGAGCTCGTACCAGGCAAGCTCCAGACCGAGCTGTCCTTCGGCGAGTCCGTGGCGAACGACCCCGGACTCCGGGTCGACCAGCGTGACCCGCTCGTCCGCGGGAACCAGGCGCAGGGCCGGCTGGTCAGGGGTCTGCAGCAGGTCGGTGAGGGTGCAGCCCAGCGCCCGCGCGATTTGGTACGCCAGCTTCACGGTCGGATTCTTCGTCGCTCGCTCGACCTCGGAGAGCATCGTGGTGCTGACGCCGCTGCGGTGGGCCAGGGCCTCGAGGCTGAGGCCGAGGTCCTGGCGCCGGCGGCGGATGTTGCGTCCGATCTCTGCAGATGCGTCGGTCACGAGCTCAGATGGCGCCCTGGGCGACCCTGGCTACCGTTTCATGGGCCTGCCCGAGTGTCACCCCCGTGGCGCCAGGGGGTGGGGGCGGACGTTCGGGAAGTCCTGGCCGGCGCGGCGAACGCGATCTCTCGCTCCTCTGGACCAGATCGCGCTTCGTTCCTCCTTTTGCGGCATATGCGCTGCGGGGATTCACGCGCGTTGGATGACACCCGGTTCCGCCCTCAAGAGGAGCAGATCCGGGAACCGGGCCCTAACCTCTCGAATTCGGCACCTAAAGCCCTAGTGCGATAAGGGCGCCGCGCGCAATGCCAACGCGAAAGGATGTGTGTACGCGCAGTTGCAACGCGGAACACCTCTTGCTATAGCCGGCGTCCTCTTCCTGCCCGAGGTCTAACTATGGCTGCCGGACACCGCATCACCGTTTCCCTAGAGTGCACCGAGTGCAAGCGTCGCAACTACTCCACCCGGAAGAACCGACGCAACACGCCGGAGAAAATCAACCTCAAGAAGTACTGCTCTGCGTGCCGTAGCCATACGGCTCACAAAGAGACCAAGTAGAGACGAAACCGTGATGAGGCGTCGTCGGGCCCGCAGGAGCTCGACGACCCACGAAGCATCCCAGCTGGGACACGGGCGAACACCGCCCACCACTTCAACAGAAGCGACGACGAGATCAGGCTGCAGCCGCCACCCTCATCGGCACAGCCAACCGAGTTCTTTCACGTTCTAGGGGATTAGCGCAGTTGGTAGCGCAACGGACTCCAAATCCGTGGGCCGGGGGTTCGAGTCCCTCATCCCCTGCAACACTGCCCCGGCGGTCAGAAATGGCCGCCGGGGCCCCATTCTAGGGGCCGGGTCTCGGTCCCCTACGAATCCGCCGGATTGTGCCGGCATCTCGCCAGTCCCGTCGCCGCGTCCCACCTGGAGCCTTCCAATGTCCGAACAGTCCGACAGCCGCCGAAAAAAGCGCCGCGCCCCCATCAAGCGAGATTTCGATCCCGCACGGTGGGCGCACGTCATCTTTTTCGTGCTCGGTGCGGCGGCAGCCTGGGTGCTGACCAACGCCACCACCGACATCTGGGAAATCGTCTGGGAGTACTACCCGCAGATCGGACGCTCCCGCGACATCACCTCGAGCGCCATCGGCATCGGCATCGCGCTCATTGCCACCATCTACTGCTGGCGGCGCAAAGACTACTTCAAGTTCTGCACCGAAGTGGTCACCGAAATCTCGCAGGTCACGTGGCCCACCAAGGCCGAGATCCGAGCCAACACCGGCATCGTGATCATGGTGACCCTCATCTGCTCAGTCATTCTGTTCGCGATGGACCAGCTGTGGTCTTCCGCGACCAACCTGCTGTACGGCATCTAAAAGGCGCTCAAGGGGATCAAGACTTCGATGGATTGGTACGTCGTACAGACGTTCTCGGGCTACGAGAACACCGTCAAGCGCAACCTCGAAGAGCGCATCAAGGGCCAGCCTTTCGAGGAGGACATTGGTGAGATCCTCGTGCCGTCGGAGCAGGTGACCGAGCGTCGCGGCAAGAAGAACATCAAGACCAACAAGAAGTTCTTCCCCGGCTACATCTTCGTCAACATGGAGCTGACGCAGGCGACGTGGCACGTGGTCGCGAACACGCCCAAGGTCACCGGCTTCCTCGGTGGCAAGACGCCCAAGCCGGTCCCCGCGCCCCAGATGGCGCGCACGCTTCGCGCCACGACCGGCGATGCACCCGTCGCTGAAGGTGCGCCCGTCGAAGAGGCGCTGCCCGAAATCTCCTTTGCCGTGGGCGACAACGTCCGCGTCAAATCCGGACCCTTTGCGAACTTCACCGGCGAGGTGGAGGACGTCGACTACGACAAGCGCAAAGTCAAAATGTCCGTCTCGATCTTCGGCCGACCGACTCCGGTTCAGGTCGATTTCTCGGAGGTGGAGCCCGTCGCGTCCTAACGCGCGACGACTTGCCGCTCGTACGAGGAGAACCCAATGAAAAAACTCGAAGCCATCATCAAGTTGCAGTGCAAGGGCGGCGAAGCCTCCCCCGCACCGCCGATCGGACCGGCCCTCGGTTCGAAAGGCGTCAACATCATGGAATTCTGCAAGCAGTTCAACGCTCGCACGCAGAAGGACAAGGGGACCATCATCCCCGTCGAGATCTCGGTCTTCTCCGACCGCTCGTTCTCGTTCATCACCAAGACGCCGCCCGCGGCCGTCATGCTGCTCAAGGCCGCCAAGCTGGCCAAGGGCTCGGGTGAGCCGAACAAGAAGAAGGTCGGCAAGGTCACCATGGACCAGGTTCGGGAGATCGCCGAGTACAAGCTCAAGGACATGAACGCCTTCGACGTCGATGCCGCTGCCAAGAGCATCGCCGGTACCGCGCGCTCGATGGGCCTCGAGGTCGAAGGATAGGGAGGGCTATCGTCATGGGTAAGAAGTTCGAAGCTGCTTCCAAGAAGATCGACGCCGACAAGCGCTACACCATCGTGGAGGCCTGCTCCACGGTGACGGAGCTGGCGTTCGCCAAGTTCGACGAGACCGTCGACTGCGCGGCGCGTCTTGGCGTCAACCCCAAGCACGCCGACCAGATGATTCGTTCGTCGGTCTCGCTGCCGCACGGCACGGGTAAGTCCGTCCGCGTCATCGTGTTCGCCAAGGGCGAGCGCGCTGCCGAGGCCAAAGAAGCTGGTGCGGATGAAGTCGGCGCGGAAGACCTCGTCGAGAAGATTCAAGGCGGCTGGCTCGAGTTCGACTCGGCCATCGCAACGCCGGACATGATGGGTCTCGTCGGCCGTCTCGGCCGCGTGCTTGGTCCCCGTGGACTCATGCCGAACCCCAAGGTCGGTACGGTCACGATGAACGTCGCCAAGGCGGTCACCGAGCTCAAGGCGGGTCGGATCGAGTTCCGCACCGACAAGACCGGCATCATTCACGCCCCCATCGGCAAGGTGAGCTTCGGCGCGGAGAAGCTCCAGGCCAACCTCACCGCTTTGCTCGAGACGCTGCAGCGCCTCAAGCCGAGCACGGCCAAGGGCAAGTACTGGAAGAGCGTCACGATCTCGTCCTCGATGGGACCGGGCGTTCGTCTCGACACCGGCGACGTTCTGTCGACCGTCGACAAGTAAGACTTTCAGGAGAAGCGCGAGAGACCAACAGCACTTTCCATCCGCTTGTAGACCGCAGGCCGCGAGCCGACAGCTCGCCTTAATCGTCCGGATGCGCCGGACGACCTGCCCAGAGTGGACGCACCGAGAACGACCACCACGGCCCCGACGGGCTGCGGGGGTCACGGGCTTCCACGAAGACTCAACCCCGTGACCTTCGCTCTCCATCGGACAGCGAACGGCACAGAACCACCAAGGAACGAGCCTTTCATGCTCACCAAACAGCAAAAATCTGAAGAGCTCCGCGGGCAGATCGAAGACTGCTCCGCTCTCGTCCTGGTCGGATTCGACAAGCTCACGGTTGCCGACGCCAACTCGCTCCGCGGAAAGTTCCGCGAAGCTGGCTGCACGTACCGTGTGCTCAAGAACTCGACGATCCGGTTCGCCGTCAAGGACACCAAGCATGAGCCGCTCACCGAGCTCCTCAAAGGCACCAGCGCGCTGGCGTACAACGAGGAAGACCCGGGAGCACCCGCTCGCGTCGCACGCGAGTTCGCCAAAGAGAACGAGAACTTCACCGTCAAGGGTGGCGTCTCGGACGGCGATTTGCTCGACGCAAAGGGCATCAACGTGCTCGCCGACCTTCCTGGTCCTCAGGAACTCAAGGCGCAGCTGCTCATGCTGTTCAACACGCCGGCCACCAACATGGTTCGGGTGCTCAACGCAGCCGCAACCGACCTCCTCAACGTTCTCAACGCTCGGAAAGACGACCTGGACGCCGCCTAGGTCGTCCGACGCGTCTCACCGTTTTTTCCAAACCAACACTCGTTCAACCGAGTCACACCGAATTTTTCGAATCAAAGGATCACCATCATGGCTGATGTCACCAAAGAGCAAGTCATCGACTACCTGAGCAACCTCCCCGTCATGGAGATTGCTGCCCTCGTCAAGGACCTCGAAGAGAAGTGGGGCGTGAGCGCCGCTGCTCCGGTCGCCATGGTCGCTGGCGGAGCCGCTGGCGGCGGCGAAGCTGCCGAAGAGAAGACCGAGTTCGACGTCGTGATGACGAGCTTCGGCGAGAAGAAGATCAACGTGATCAAGGCCGTCCGCGGCATCATCTCCGGCCTCGGTCTCAAGGACGCGAAAGCCCTGGTCGAGGGCGTCCCCGCCACGATCAAAGAAGGCGTCTCCAAAGAAGAAGCCGAAGAAGCCGCCAAGCAGCTCAAAGAAGCTGGCGCGGCCGTCGAGATCAAGTAGTCCTCGACGCCAGGGCCGCCGCCGCTGCGGACGGCGGCCCTCGCCGACTCGAAGTCGGCACTGTCCGCTCGCCAAGCGCGTTTTTCAGCCCAATCCGGGCGAAAACGGGCGCGGCGGGCGGGTCCGCAGACGGGCCCCGAGTCCCGAGGGTTCATCCCCTACACTCGGACCGACTTTCGCTGCCTCAGCACGCCGGTCTCGATCACCCCAAAACCTTCGGCCACATGAGCTCCCCACCCCGAATGAGCGGGACTTGAGGGACAGACGATGGGCCACCCACGGGGCACGATTCGCAGAACACGGCAGAAAAACAGGAAACGATGCCGCAGGTCATTCAGAACAACTTCAGGGTCCGCAAGCACTTCGGCAAGCTGAAGAAGATCATCGAGGTCCCCAACCTCATCGATATTCAGAAGCGGTCCTACGACAAGTTTCTGCAGCGGGAAGTCCCGCTGGACGAGCGCGAGGACATTGGCCTTCAGGCCGTCTTCAAGAGCGTCTTCCCCATCAAAGACTTTGGTGAAACGAGCTCGCTCGAGTTCGTCAGCTACGCGCTGGACCGTCCCAAGTACGACGAGGACGAGTGTCGCGCGCGCGGCATGACGTTCGCGGCTCCGATCAAGGTCGTTGTCCGCCTGGTCGTCTGGGATGTCGACGACGAGACCGGCACCCAGTCCATCCGTGACGTCAAGGAGCAGGAGGTCTACTTCGGTGAGATCCCGCTGATGACGCAGCACGGTACGTTCATCATCAACGGCACCGAGCGCGTCGTCGTCTCGCAGCTGCACCGCAGCCCGGGCGTGTTCTTCGACCACGACCGCGGCAAGACGCACAGCTCCGGCAAGAAGCTGTTCAGCGCGCGCGTCATTCCGTACCGCGGTAGCTGGCTCGACTTCGAGTTCGACCACAAGGACTTCATTTACGTTCGGATCGACCGGCGTCGGAAGCTCTACGCGACCGTGCTGCTGCGCGCGCTGGGCTACTCCACCAGCGAGCTGCTCGACTACTTCTACTCGAAGGAAGGCATCGAGATCGAAGAGAACGCTGGGGAGGTCTCCGCGTTCCGCATCGTCGACTACGACCTCATCGGTGGTCAGCGTGCCCCGCACGACATCAAGGACCCCAGCTCCGGCAACACGCTGGTGAAGAAGGGTCGCAAGATCTCGCGCGCGCACATCAAGAAGATGCGCAACGCCGAGATCCGCCGGCTTCCGCTGGACCTCGAAGAGCTCGTCGGCAAGGTCGCCGCCGAAGACGTCATCGACGAGAACACCGGTGAGGTCCTCCTCAACTGCAACGAGGACATCACCGAAGAGCACATCATTCGCCTGCATGAAGCGGGCGTGGCGTCGTTCCGCATCCTCTTCATCGACGACTTCAACGTCGGACCGTTCCTGCGCAACACCCTGCTGCAGGACAAGCTGACCTCGACCGAGGAAGCCATCCTCGAGATCTACCGACGCCTGCGCCCGGGCGATCCTCCGACGATCGAGACCGCGAAGAACCTCTTCGAGTCGCTGTTCTTCCGCCCCGACCGCTACGACCTCTCCACGGTCGGTCGCCTCAAGCTCAACCACAAGTTCAACATCGACGAGGACCTCGCCACGCAGGTCCTGACCACGCGAGACATCCTCGAGACGGTCAAGTACCTCGTCGAGCTCCGCAACGGTCGCGGTCAGACGGACGACATCGACCACCTCGGCAACCGCCGCGTCCGCGCGGTCGGTGAGCTGATGGAGAACCAGTACCGCATCGGTCTGGTTCGCATGGAGCGCGCCATCAAGGAGCGCATGAGCATGTCCCAGGAGATGGACGCGCTCATGCCGGCGGACCTGATCAACGCCAAGCCGGTCTCGGCGGTGGTCAAGGAGTACTTCGCGAGCTCGCAGCTCTCGCAGTTCATGGACCAGACCAACCCGCTCTCCGAGGTGACGCACAAGCGTCGTCTCTCCGCGCTGGGCCCCGGTGGTCTGACCCGCGAGCGCGCCGGCTTCGAGGTGCGCGACGTTCACTCGACGCACTACGGTCGTATCTGCCCGATCGAGACGCCGGAAGGTCCGAACATCGGCCTCATTGCGTCGCTCTCGACATACGCCCGCATCAACGAGTTCGGCTTCATCGAGACGCCGTACCGCTCGGTCGACGGCGGCACCGTTGGCGGTGAAGTGGCCTACTACTCCGCGCTGGAGGAGATGGGGCACTACATCGCGCAGGCCAACGCGACGGTGAACGACAAGGGCAGCCTCAGCGAAGAGCAGATCCAGTGCCGCCAGAACGAAGAGTTCGTTTCGGTCGGTCCTCAGGAGGTGACGCTGATGGACGTGTCGCCGAACCAGCTGGTGTCGGTCGCCGCGTCGCTGATCCCGTTCCTCGAGCACGACGATGCAAACCGCGCGCTCATGGGTTCGAACATGCAGCGGCAGGCCGTGCCCTGCCTGCGTCCGGACGCGCCGCTGGTCGGCACCGGCATGGAGAGCCACGTTGCGCGCGACTCCGGCACCACGGTGGTGGCGGGTCGCGACGGCATCGTCGAGCAGGTCGACGGTGGCCGCATCGTCGTCAAGCCGGTGGCCGGTCGCGAAGAGACGCGCTCGATCCTCGGTGCGAAGCCCGACATCTACAACCTGGTCAAGTTCCAACGCTCCAACCAGAGCACGGCACTGAACCAAAAGCCGATCGTTCGCGTCGGCGACCGGGTGAAGAAGGGCGATGTCATCGCCGACGGTTCGTCCACCGAGCGTGGCGAGCTGGCGCTGGGCCAGAACGTGCTCGTCGCGTTCACGCCGTGGCAGGGCTACAACTTCGAGGACTCGATCCTCGTCAGTGAGCGCCTGGTCCGTGAAGACGTCTACACCTCGATGCACATCGAGGAGTGGGAGTGCGTCGCGCGGGATACCAAGCTCGGCAAAGAGGAGATCACCCGCGACATCCCGAACGTCGGCGAGGAAGCCCTGCGCAACCTCGACGAGGCGGGCATCGTTCGCGTCGGCGCCGAGGTCGGCCCCGGGGACATCCTGGTCGGCAAGATCACGCCGAAGGGCGAGACGCAGCTGTCTCCCGAAGAGAAGCTGCTCCGCGCCATCTTCGGTGAGAAGGCCGGCGATGTGCGTGACACCTCGCTGCGACTGCCCCCGGGCGTCAGCGGCATCGTCATCGACGCGCGGGTCTTCGCCCGCAAAGGCGTCGAGCGCGACACTCGTGCCCAGCAGATCGAAGACGCCGAGCGCGAGAAGCTGATCAAGGACCACCGCGACAACGTCAGCATCGTGTCCGACGGCTACTACAGCCGGATCCGCGAAATCCTCAGCGGCAAGACCACCGCGGCCAAGCTCGTCGACGACGAAGGCAAGGTGCTGTGCGACTCGGGCGTGACGCTCGATCCCGCCAAGCTCGCCGACATCCCGCGCAAGCACTGGGAGAAGTTCTCGCTCACCGCAGCCGAGGACACCGAGCTGGTCGAAGCGCTGGCTCGCCGCATGGAGAAGGACCTCGACGAGATCGAGACCATCTACCGCGAGAAGATCGCCAAGCTCACCAAGGGTGATGAGCTGCCCCCGGGCGTCATCAAGATGGTGAAGGTCTACGTCTGCATCAAGCGCAAGCTGCAGGTCGGAGACAAGATGGCCGGTCGCCACGGCAACAAAGGCGTCATCAGCCGCATCTTGCCCACCGAGGACCTCCCGTACCTCGAAGACGGCACCCCGGTCGACATCGTCCTCAACCCGCTGGGCGTCCCGTCGCGGATGAACGTCGGCCAGATTCTCGAGACGCACCTCGGGTGGGCCGCGCGCGAGCTGGGCAACCAGATCGACCGCTACATGCAGACCAACTTCAGCGCGGATGTCCTTCGTGGACAGCTGAAGAAGATCTTCGAGACCGAGCAAGCGGTGAAGTTCGTCGACTCCTTGTCGGACGACGACGTCATTCGCTTCGCCGACAAGCTCCGTCGCGGTGTCCACATGGCCACGCCGGTGTTCGACGGTGCGTTCGAAGACGAGGTCAAAGCCACGCTCGGCAAGGCGGGTCTGCCCGGTCACGGTCAGGCCATCTTGTTCGACGGCCGTACAGGCGAGGCGTTCGAAGAGAACGTCACCGTCGGCATCATGTACATGCTCAAGCTCCACCACCTGGTGGACGACAAAATCCACGCGCGCTCCATCGGGCCCTACTCGCTGGTCACCCAGCAGCCGCTCGGCGGTAAGGCCCAGTTCGGTGGTCAGCGTCTCGGGGAGATGGAAGTCTGGGCGCTCGAGGCCTACGGGGCCGCCTACGCGCTCCAGGAACTTCTGACCGTGAAGTCCGACGACGTCGTCGGGCGGATGCGGATGTACGAGTCCATCGTCAAAGGCCAGCCGACCATGCAGCCGGGTGTGCCGGAGTCGTTCAACGTGCTTCTCAAGGAGCTCCAGGCGCTGTGCCTGAGCGTTGAGATGCTCGAGGTGGACCTTGAAACCGGGGAAGTCCCGGGACGTCACGACGCGATCGTCGCTGAATAGGAAGAGGGGATCAGATGAGGGATATTTTCAGTTTCTTCGAGAAGCCCAAGGAAGCAGCCGTCTTCAACGCGCTGCGAATCAGCATCGCGTCCCCCAAGACGATCCGGGACTGGTCGTTCGGCGAGGTCAAGAACCCAGAGACGATCAACTATCGGACGTTCAAGCCGGAGCGTGACGGCCTCTTCTGCGCCAAGATCTTCGGCCCCATCAAGGACTACGAGTGCCTGTGCGGCAAGTACAAGCGCATGAAGCACCGGGGCGTCGTCTGCGAGAAGTGCGGCGTGGAGGTCATCCACTCCAAGGTCCGCCGTGAGCGGGCTGGTCACATCGACCTCGCCACCCCGGTCGCGCACATCTGGTTCCTCAAGAGCCTGCCGTCGCGAATCGGCAACGTGCTCGACATCCCGCTGTCGAAGCTCGAGAAGGTCCTCTACTGCGAGTCCTACATCGTCATTGACCCCAAGGACTCGGGTCTCGAGGAGCGCGAGCTGCTCAGCGAAGACCGCTACGAGGAGCTGATCGACGAACTTGGGCTCGACGCGTTCACGGCCGGCATGGGTGCGGAGTCGATCAAAGAGCTGCTCAACCGCATCGACCCCGTCGTCGAGGCGCGAAAGCTTCGCACCGAGATCGCCACGGCCACCTCCGAGGCCAAGCGCAAGAAGGCCGCCAAGCGCCTTCGCGTGATCGAGGCGTTCCGCAACAGCGGCAACAAGCCCGAGTGGATGATGCTCGAGGTCATTCCGGTGCTTCCGCCGGACCTGCGCCCGCTGGTGCCGCTCGATGGCGGCCGCTTCGCGAGCTCGGACCTCAACGACCTGTACCGACGGGTCATCAACCGGAACAACCGTCTCAAGCGTCTGCAGGAGCTGGCGGCGCCGGAGATCATCATCCGCAACGAGAAGCGCATGCTTCAGGAGGCCGTCGACGCGCTGTTCGACAACGGCCGCCGCGGCAAGACGATCACCGGCCCCAACAAGCGCCCGCTCAAGTCGCTGTCGGACATGCTTCGCGGTAAGTCGGGTCGCTTCCGCCAGAACCTTCTGGGTAAGCGCGTCGACTACTCCGGCCGTTCGGTCATCGTCGTCGGTCCCGAGCTGAAGCTGCACGAGGTTGGTCTTCCCAAGAAGATGGCCCTCGAGCTGTTCAAGCCGTTCATCTACCACAAGCTGGAGATGTATGGCATGGCGTCCACCATTAAGGCCGCCAAGCGCATGGTCGAGCGTGAAGCCGAGGAGGTCTGGGACATCCTCGACGAGGTGATCAAGGAGCACCCGGTGCTGCTCAACCGCGCGCCCACGCTCCACCGCCTCGGCATTCAGGCGTTCGAGCCGGTCCTGATCGAGGGCAAGGCCATCCAGCTTCACCCGCTCGTCTGTACGGCCTACAACGCCGACTTCGACGGTGACCAGATGGCGGTGCACGTTCCGCTGTGCATCGAAGCGCAGATGGAAGCCCGCGTGCTGATGATGTCAACGAACAACATCCTCAGCCCCGCGCACGGCAAGCCGATCATCGTGCCGACGCAGGACATCGTCCTGGGCTTGTACTACATGACCCGAGAGCGCCCCGGCGCCTTCGGCAGCGCGAACGACCCGAAGAAAGACAACTACGTCGTCGGCCACTACGGCTCGCCTAAAGAGGTGCGCATGGCCTACGACCACGGTGCCGTCCACCTTCAGGCCAAGATCAAGTGTCGGATCAACGCCGGCGAAGACATGATCGAGACCACGGTCGGTCGCGTGCTCCTCTACGAAGGAGGCGTGCCCGCAGCGCTGCCGTTCGACCTGTTCAACCGCGCGCTGGGCAAGAAGCCGCTCAACGAGATCATCGACGTCTGCTACCGGACGTGCGGCCAGAAAGCCACGGTGCTCATGGCGGACTACCTGCGCAGCACCGGATACTCCGAGGCGACCAAAGCAGGTATCTCGATCTGCATGGATGACATGGTCATCCCCGACGAGAAGCACACGCTGCTCTCGGATGCGTTCGACGAGGTCAAGCGCATCTCGAACCAGTACGCCGACGGTCTCATCACCTCGGGCGAGCGCTACAACAAGGTCATCGACATCTGGGCGACGGTCTCCGAGCAGATCGCCAACACGATGATGGATGCCATCAGCTTCGACATGACGAAGGACGACGAGGGCGCGGACGTGAAGAGTCCGTCGTTCAACTCGATCTTCATCATGGCGGACTCCGGCGCTCGTGGTTCTCGCCAGCAGATGCGTCAGCTGGCAGGAATGCGCGGCCTGATGGCCAAGCCATCGGGTGAGATCATCGACCAGCCCATCACCACGAACTTCCGTGAGGGGCTGACGGTGCTTCAGTACTTCATCTCCACGCACGGTGCGCGGAAGGGTCTGGCCGATACGGCGCTCAAGACCGCCAACTCCGGATACCTCACCCGTCGTCTCGTCGACGTCGCCCAAGAGGCGGTCATCACCGAGTTCGACTGCGGCACCATTCAGGGCCTCGAGATCGAGGCGCTGGTCGAGGCCGGCGAGGTCATCGAGCGTTTGGGCGATCGTATTCTCGGTCGCACCGCGCTCGAGCCGGTCTACAAGCCGGGCTCGGATGAGATCATCTGTGACGAGGGCGAAATCTTCGACGAAGCCCGCGTCGCGGCGGTCGAAGAGGCCGGCATTCAGCGGGTTCGCATCCGCTCGGTGCTGACCTGTGAAGCGCTTCGTGGTGCGTGTGCTCGCTGCTACGGCCGCGACCTCGCGCGTGGCCACCTCGTCGACGTTGGTGAGGCCGCGGGCATCATCGCCGCGCAATCCATCGGTGAGCCGGGTACGCAGCTGACGATGCGGACCTTCCACATCGGTGGTGTTGCGTCCGGTATGCAGTCGCTGCAGACCTCGCTCGAAGCACGCTTTGGCGGCAAGGTCACCTTCGAAGACCTACAGGCCGTCGAGCGCGACGACCACCTGGTCGTCATGAACCGCCACGCGCGGATCATCCTTCTCGACGAGAAGGACCGTCCGCGCGAGGAGTACGACCTCAACTACGGTGCAAAGCTGCTCTGCAAAGAGGGCGACACCGTCGACCCGGGCGCGACGCTGTCCGAGTGGGACCCGTACTCGATCCCGATCGTGTCCGAGGTGACCGGTACCATCGAGTACGGCGACATCGTCGAGGGCGTGACCATGCAGGTTCGGGTCGACGAGCAGACCGGTCACAGCTCGATGGTCATTCAAGAGAGCCGTGACGCGGACGCCCGTCCGCGCCTGGTCATCAAGGATGCCAACGGCGAGGTCGCAACCTTCGACGGTCGCGAAGCGCGGTACTTCCTGCCCGTCGGGTGTTCGTTCAGCGTCTCGGAAGGCCAGGAAATCCAGGCCGGTGAGGTCCTCGCGAAAATGCCTCGCGAGACCACCAAGACCAAGGACATCACCGGTGGTCTACCCCGCGTCGTGGAGCTGTTCGAGGCGCGTACGCCGAAGGACCACTCCATCGTGGCCGAGACCGACGGCATCGTGTCGTTCGGCAAGGACAAAGGCGGCAAGCGCCGGATCATCGTCACCCCCGAGGGCGGCGACCCGCGCGAGTACCTGGTGCCCAAGGGCCGTCACCTGCAGATCCGCGAGGGCGACCGCGTCCGCGCTGGTGAAGCGCTCATGGACGGTCCTTCGAACCCGCACGACATCCTGGCGGTTCTCGGCGAGAAGGCGCTCGCGCGCTACCTCCTCGACGAGGTCCAGCAGGTCTATCGACTGCAGGGTGTGAAGATCAACGACAAGCACATCGAGGTCATCATTCGCCAGATGATGCGTCGGGTGAAGGTCAAGGATCCGGGCGACACCAACTTCCTGGCCGACGACCACGTCGAGCGTCAGATCTTCCAGCAGGAGAACTCTCGGGTTGCCTCGCTGGGCGGTCAGCCCGCCTCGGGCCAGGCGCTGCTGCTGGGCATCACCAAGGCGTCGCTGTCGACCGAGTCGTTCATCTCGGCGTCCTCCATACAGGAGACCACCCAGGTCCACACGGTAGCAGCACTGCAGGGCAAGGTCGACTACCTGCGCGGTCTCAAGGAGAACGTCATCATGGGCCGCCTCATCCCGGCGGGTACGGGTCTGTCGGTCTACGACCGCCTCACCATCCAAAGCGACGACCTCACGCCCGAGGAACTCGCCGCGGAGCCCACGGCGCGCCGTCAGACCGAGCGCGACCTGATGAACATCCCGGACTAGCGTTTGTCTCTGAGGGGAACCTCTCGGTTCCCCTCGCTTCGGGGGCGGAGCCCCCTTCGCTTCACCCCTCCAAGGGCACCCGGTAGGGTGCCAGCTCGCTGCGCTCGCCTCGTGCGGGCGTTTGCGTCTGGTTCGCTCGGGGTGCTTCGGGCCCGCGCTTTACTGGGGGAAGCCCTTCACTTCACCCTCCAAGGGCACCAGGTAGGGTGCGTGCTCGCTGCGCTCGCCTCGTGCGGGCGTTTGCGTTTGGTTCGCTCGGGGTGCTTCGGGCCCGCGCTTTACTGGGGGAAGCCCTTCACTTCACCCTCCAAGGGCATCAGGTAGGGTGCGTGCTCGCTGCGCTCGCCTCGTGCGGGCGTTTGCGTTTGGTTCGGTCTGGGGTGCTTCGGGTCGACGCTTTACTGGGCCCTTCGCTTCAGCCTCCAAGGGCACCCGGTAGAGTGCCGGCTCGCTGCGCTCGCGTGGTGTGGGCGGTTTACCCCTGCCGGTCAGTTCAACGGTTCGAGGTGGCGGGGGCGACGGGTGGCGGCGCGCCAGCCCCAGGTGGTGGCGGTGAGGATGCCGAGGAAGCCGCCGAGGTCGCCGGTGGAAAGGGCGCCGCCGAGGGTGAGGAGCAGGTGGATGGGCAGCAGGTACCTCGTGGGAATCGGCAGGCCGAAGACGAACCCGGACGAGGAAAGGGTGCTGTGGCGGTTCTTGGCCGCGAAGACGCCGAGACCGAGGGCGACGACGACGGCCTGGCCCTGCATGAGCCAAAACGGTGCCCAGTCGCACGCGGGGCCGTCGACGGCGTTCGAGAGTGCTTGGGCCGCGGCTGCGATGAGGCCCGCCACGGCAATGCCACTGAGCAGGGTCGCGGGGGTGCGCTTGCCGAGCCAGACGTACATCTGCTGGACGAGCCAGTAGACCAGCACGAGCTGCACGAGCACCCATGCGCTGATGCCTCCGAAGCCGAAGAGGCCGTACGTCACGAGGCGCCAGGTGTGCCCGGACTCCCAGAGCGCGGGGTCCAGGCGGAGCACGCCGACCCAGCTCCGAAGGGGCTCGACGGCGTCGGCGAAGCAGCCGACCGCCAGGGTGATCATCAACGCCTGCAGGAACTTGGGCGGCTTGCCCAGCCCGGCTATCACTTCGTGCCAGGGCGTGCGTCGGTACGACATCCGCCCGCACGGTACCGCAGCCGGGTCACTCGAACATCCGAAGGGGGTCGATGTACAGCCCTGCTGCGGCGTTCGGACCCGTGGCGTCTTGCATCCCTGAGCGCTCGTATGTTGACCAAACCCCGTCATCGTCGAGGTCTCCAAAGGCCTGACTCGTGAATGCGCACGAACCTGTTTCGCTCCCCGGCCCGGCGACGAAGCGGAAGTGGAACCGATGTGGCACGTCCACGTGCACGCCAATGGCCGCCCACGCGGGGTGGTCCCACACGTCCATGGGGTAGCCGCCTGGTTCATCGCGACCCGGCCTGCACTTGCCCGCGACGCCGCGACTGCAGCGGACCGAGGACGGCGGTGTCATGCCCGTATCGACTGAGCCTCCCTCACCGGCTCCAGGGCACCGAACGATGCCGTCGGGGCCGGGCTCGAGGGCGGCCCAGACCTTGTGCTCCAGGGCGCCCAAGAACGAACGAGGTTCGGGGGGCGATTGCGTGATGTTCGCCGTGACGCGATGAAGGCACAGCCCGTCGAGGCAGACGCGTCCGGCCGCGCACGTTCCGTCGTCACAAGCCCGGAGCAGCGGCGTCGACGATCGTGCAGCCTGGGTGGAGGACATGGGGACGGGGGGGCTCCGCCGCCCCGCGGTCGATGGGCGTGTTGGCGAGACGGCGTTCTCCTCCGGCGCCGTACGTGTGGGGCCTGTCGTACATCCGAGTGAACCCACGAGCAGCGCAGCGGCGAATCCAGCCCGAATGATGACGTACGCAGCCTCCCCTTCGCTCCGAGGATGGTGAGAGGTGGGGGGCGTCATCGTGCGCTCGTAAAGTAGCCCAGCTCCGCGAGGGTCGCGAGGACACCGTGGATGTCGTCGCGGTCGAGCGACTTGCCGTGGAAGCGTTTCGACAGGTCGTTGGGCGAGAGGTCGGGCTCACGACGGACGGCCTCGAGCAGCTTCACCGCGACGGCGTGGCTGCCCGGGTCGGGCCAGACGAACGTGCGGCCGCAGACGCCGATGATGAGGTCGTCGTCGTGGAACTCGAAGGCGAGGCGCCCGTTGGGCCGCTGGCGTAGTGGGGCGTCGGGGTTCAGCGATACGCCTTCGGTGACGGGGGGGAGGGCCGTGCGGCCGCCGACGGTGGCGATCTCGAGTCCGGCAATCACGTCGTCGCGGCTGCGCGGAGAGGTCCGGTCGATGACGAGGCTCAGGGCCATGGACGGACCGTCGGTCTCGAAGCCGTGCACGTGCGTCCCGGGCCAGAAGACGAGGTCGCCGGGCTCGAGGTCGACGACCATGTCGGGGCGGCGCGTCGGCGTGGCGCGACCGTTGGGATCCTCGATCCACCCGGTGTCTTCTCGCCCGAGGAACAGGCCCTCCCAGAACGACGCACGGCGCGTGCCGGAGAGAACGAACTGGAAGACGCACTCCTGGTGCGGGTCGAGGTGAAAGCCGAACGGCGTGCGGCGGTAGTCGCCGAAGAAGGCGTTGTAGCGATAGCTCCGCGACCCTGTCCGACCCAGCGTGGGTCCTAGCAACGTTTGCAGGCGTTCGAGCGCGTCCCAGGAGGCGCGCTCGAGGTGGGGTGCCATGACGCCGAAGTCCTCGCCAAGGCTGGGGCGCACGGCTTCGATCCACGCCCCAAGGTCGTCATGCTCGGACGTGGGCACGAAGGGGGAGGGGTCGAGGAGAACGCCGCCACCGCGATAAAGCTCGATCGGACGGGGCGGCCCGTCGGCTTCCGCGAGCCCATCGGGCGACAACCCCCAGCTGCGCTTTACGGCGTCGATCTTCGAGGCTGCCGGGCTGCACTGCGCCGGGGTGTGGACGGTGCGGACCCAGTCGAACACTTCGTCAGTCGAGAAGGCCGCTGGTACGCCCTGCAGCACGGCGGGAACGCTATCCTCGAAGAGCTCCAGCATTGCGTCGCCGAGGCTGCGCAGAGGGTCGCTCGGAGTTGGTCCTCGATCGGCCATGAGGAACGGCTCTACCTGAGAACGGTCGCGGGCGCGAGGGGGAGCGACGGTCTGGCTCGCGGACCCACCTGCCGAGATCGCGCCGTATCGGTGGAGGGCATGCAGAGTCTGACTGCGGCGTCCCTGAGTTTCCCCTGCGGGGCGCGCCTGCGGGGAGCCTGGACGAACCGCGCTTGCCGCCGCCGCCGTTCGTCGGATCTGCCGGCGTGCCGCTGCAGGCCGACTCGACGGCGGTTTCGGCGGGGCCATCAGTGCGTCGGCATTGATCCTCGATGCGCAGGTGTATCGCCGGGGGCGTCACCAAGTCCGCGTCTTGGGCGAGAGAACACGCCGTCGTCGTGGCGTCCGCGTCACGAGGCCTCAGGCTCTCGCGGCGGTTCGAGCCCGGCCGTTGGTTTTCGTGATGCCGCCGGCTGGGTGGCGCCGAGAGAGCCCACGGACAGCGGAGCTTGCTACGGTGCGGTCGATGCCGTGGGGAACGCTGGTGTTGTCGAGTCTGCTTTCGTGGTCCGCTCCGGCGCAGGTCTCGGACGTGGAGACGTCGGGGAGTCTCGAGGCCGAAGCGCTGTACAACGCAGGCGTCGAGCGGTTCGAGGCAGGGGACTTCGAGGGCGCGCTGCGTCCGCTCGAAGCATCGCTCGAGCTCGCGGATGACCCCAACACCCGATACGCATACGCGCAGGCGCTCAACCAGCTCGGTCGGTGCCCCGAGGCGGTGCGGGAGTACGAGCGGGTCATCGACCTGGTCCCCGAGGAGAGTCAGGCGCACGAAGTGGTCGATCAGGCGATTCGCAGCTGCGCGTCGAAGATGGCGGAGACGCTCGCGTCCGGGGAGGAGGCCGCTGCACCGCCACCACCCGTGGTTCTGACGCTGGGGACGCCGCGGCCGATGGGCGTCGGGGAGGACCCGGGCAAGACGCGGCGCGCGGTGGGGATCGGGTTGATGACCGGTGGGACCGCCGGCGTGGTCATCGGGGGCGTCGTCGCTGCGGTGTTCGTGACGCGTGGGAACGAGTTCGCGTCGAACCTTGCCCGTGACAACGAGGCCTTCAACGCAGCGGACTGCGCGGGCGCGAATTCCGGAAGTACGACCTGCGCGCAGCTCTCGGGCAACATCGACACGTGGCGGGCAAACGGAAACGCTGCCAACCTGCGCGTCGTCATCAGCGCGGCGGTTGGCGTGGGTGGTGGCGCCGCGCTGCTCGTTGCGGGGGGCCTCCTGTTTCGAGACGCGAAGCGGCGGACCGCGGCGTGGAAGAACGGACGTACGGTCGGCATCGCACCCACGCCCGGTGGCGTGCTGGTGTCCGGACGGTTCTAGTTCGAACGGCGGCGTCGCCAAAGGACGAAGCCAACGAGGCCGAAGCCGGCGAAGACCGGCAGGAGGACCTCGAGCCAGGCGCTCGTGAGCAGGCTGCGGCGGATGAGGGTGCCATGGTCGTCGCGGCTGACGGGAAGCTGGCCCGCCGCGTCGGCGACGTGGTGCAGCACGGAGACGGCCAGCGAGGTCGTCGGGATTTCTTGGTGGCAGTCGACGCAGAGGTTGCGGCGGTCCATGCCTTCGCGCTGCGCTGGCGTAAGCGGCCCGGAGCCCAGGAAGTGGCTGCCCACGGTCTGGACCTGTCGACCCTCAGCATCGAGCACGGCCGACCACGCGGCTTCGAGCCCGTTCACGGCGGCCCGCTGCTCGACGGCGCTGTGGGGCAGGACCTCACCGTCGGCGGTCTGCAGGTCGACGACGAGCCCGTCCGGGGTGGTCCGGGTCCCGCCGAAGCCGAAGCCCATCGCCTTTGCAGACCCGTGGCACGACTCGCAGCTGCGGGCCTTGCCGATGGTGTGCGGCTGCAGCGGGGACATGTCGCTGCCGACTTGCCCCTGCTCGCCGGCCCCTTCGGTATGGGCGGGCGTTCGGAACATCTCATTCTGCGCGAGCGTCTCGCCGTCTTCGCCGATGACGGTGACCGAGACCTGGCAGCCCGGCACGATCGGTGAGACGCGTCCCTCGCCGTTGAGCCCCAGCGCGGGGTCCTCCCAGCGAAGGTAGGAGCGCATCTCGGTGACCTCGCCGGCCAGCCACGTCTCGTAGCTGGACTCGTCGGGGTCGGCGGCGTGCTCGGGGTCGAGGTGCTTTTGACCCGCCGCAACCCAGTCGAAGGCTCGCTTGCCCTCGCTGTAGTCCACCTTCACGTGGCAGCCGTAGCACTGCGGGGCCCAGCTTGCGTGGCAGCTGTAGCACTCCATGGTGCCGACGTGCTTCGGCGTATTGACCATGGCGACGACGGCCTCGGTCGAGAGCGTGCCGCGGTCGAGCGACTGCTTGAGCGGGGCGAAGCGCAGGTCCTTGCCGCCGGCGGTGTGTACGACGACGTCATTGCCATCGCGCACCACGTCAGGCATCGGGTTGCCCCGCGCGGTGACGAGGTAGCCGTCGCGCGGTGGGTGCACGGTGCCGTCTTCGAGGTGGCTGGGCACCGTCTGCAGGACGCCCCGGCCGTCACCTTCGGCCTCGCCGGGCCCGTTCTCGTCACCCCAGCCCAGCGGAAGCTCCCATGGATAGGCTTGTGGGGTGCCGTGACAATCGGAGCATTCGATCTCGACCATGCCCAGGTTCGTGCCCGACAAGAAGCGGTCGCCGTGGACGTCTCCCGAGGTGTGGCAGTCCTGACAGAGCATGCCGGCTCGGTAGTGAACGTCCTGCTCCATCGCAAGGTAGTGCTTGCTGTGCAGGCCCGGCTGTCCGCCGCCGCCCTCGGTGTAGGGCGAGGCCCAGGCGGACTCCATGAGCCCTTGGTACGACACTCCGATCCGCTTGCCGCGGTTGTGACAGGTCGTGCAGGTCTCGACCGGGATACCTGCGTAGTCGACGTCGTGCACCGAAACCGTCGCTTCCCGCGTGCCCTGAAGGCGGTGCACGAGCGGACGCCCCGTCGCGTTGGGACCGAGCGTCGTGTCCGCCCCTTCATAGCGACCCTCGTTGCCGTAGGGCATATGGCATGCGCCGCAGCCCATGCCGCGATAGTCGCCACGACGCGCGCGCCCCTTCACGCCAAGGTGGCAGCGCTGGCACTCCGCGCGAATGTACGTGAACGCGGCATCACGCGGGTCGTCGAGCGCATGTCCTTCGGGGGCATTGGGCACAGGCTCGTGTGCCTCGACGAATACGTTCGGGTGCGCGGCCGACTTCTGCTCCATGTACTCGCGATAGGCGTCGGTGCCCAGACGGGCCGCGGGATCCTCGGGGTTTTGAACCGCGTAGTTGGCCCATAGATGGTCGTAGCCCTCGTTGGCGGGCGTGCCGAACGACCACGTGGTGCCCTGAATCTTGCCCGCTTCGGTCATCATGAGGCTGTTGTGCTGCGCCGCGACGAGCTCTTCGTGGCACGTGCCGCAGGTGCGGTCGTTGATCCACGGCGACGCCGGGTCGGCGTAGAAGGCATCGGGGCCGCCCAGGGCCGCGAGGGCTGCCGTTGCGCCGGCGTGGGCTTCGACCGCGCCCGGGCCGTCGGGGCTGCCGCCGTGACAGACCGTGCATCCGTCGGGCTCGCCAACCTCACGACCGCGGGCTTGGATCGCAACCATCATGCCGCTGTCGTAGGCGCGGATCGGCTCGATCGCCGCGTGGCATCCCGGGCGCGTACATCCCTCGCCCGACCAATCGGCGGCGTCGCCCGGAACCAGCTCGACCTGGGTGATCGACGGCGAGGTCGACGGCTCGGGGCGAGGACTGGGGTCGCAGCCGAACGCGAGCGCTGTGAAGGCCGCGGCGAGGATGGGCCCCGCGGCGAGCAGGGAATGGCCGACGCGCACGTGCGGAGCATACCGGCTGAAGCTGCGCGCGGTGCCGTGTCGCAGACTCCCCGCCGGTGGCCATGCTGGACGTCGACGCGCCGCACCCAAGCCGGGCTCAGAACCGTCGTACGTTCCCGAAGCCTGTATCTGCGCCTGCGAGTGAGGGCGACCGCCGTCAGCCTTGGGTCTCGGCGTTCGTGGAGCCGAGGCTGGCGAGCTCTTCGTCGATGGCCTGCTGCACGGCCTCGATCTCCTGACGCATCAGGAGCACGGTGTGCTTCATGCGCTCGACCTCGAGCTCGAGCTTGCGCTGGACCTCCAGCGCGCCGTACCGCTCTTCTTTCACGTCTTGCTCGACGTGCAGCAGCATGTCGAGTCCCGTGCGCGAGAGCGCGTGGTGGGTACGCTCGTCGTGAACGATCTCGGCGAGCTTCATGTCGGTGGCCGCCGTGCGGGCAACCTGCTTGGTGAACGCGTCGTTGTAGGTGGACTCGATGTGCTCGACCTGGGCTTCGATGCGCGCCGCGTTGGCGTAGACCTCGGCGATGTCGACCGCTAGCGCCTTGTTGCGGAACGTCTTCACGCCGTCGGCCAGGTACAGCTGCCAGACTTCTTTGCGGTAGAACGGCGTCAGGACGGCGGGCGAGAACGAGAACGACGCGTGCCCGTCGGCGTGGGCGGTCTCGAAGGCGTCGTACAGCGCGTCGCAGCCCTCGGGCGCGTGGGCGACCGCGGGCGTGTCCTCGGCGGCGAACTGCTCGTGCAGACACGTCGCGACGGCTTCGTCCTTGGACAGCCCTGCGAAGAACGTATCGAACGTGGCCTGCATCGAGCCGAGGTTCTCGCCCGGCTCCGTGTTCTCGATGGCACCGAGGTCTTTGACGATCGACGTCTCTTGGTCGAGGTTGGCCTCGAGCTCGCGTTGAAAGTCCTGCAGCAGCGAGATGTAGGCTTGCTTCTCGCTTCGACCGTCTTGCCACTGTTGGACGGCGAGGGCGGCGTACAGGCCGACGAAGATCAGGGCGAAGTCGATGGCTTTGTCGAGCAGCAGGTCCAGCGCGATGCTTCGGCTGGGCTGGGGGGAATACCCTCGAGGTGGCCACCCGTCGTGCGGGCCGGTCGAATGAGGATCAGACGCCGGCCCGGTCGCATGCATGCAACAGGTCTAGCAACCACGACGACGCCGGGCTCGGCGCGGCGGCCTCACCCGGCGTATTCGGCGTCCAACGCGGCACGCGTCGGCTACATGTTGCGGCGGTACTGCCCGCCGACTTCGTACAGCGCTTGCGAGAGCTGGCCGAGCGTACACACCTTGCAGGCCTCCATGAGGCTCTCGAAGGTGTTCTCGTGCTCCAGTGCAGCCCGCTGCAGATTGGCCAGCGCCGCCTTGGCCGAAGCCTCGTTGCGGGCCCTGAACGCGTCGCGACTGGTGATTGCGAAGCGTTTCTCGTCGTCGGTCGAGCGGATGACCTCGTCGGGCACGATCGTCGGCGAACCCTTGGGATCGAGGAAGGTGTTCACCCCGATCACCGGCAGCGTGCCCGAGTGCTTCAGCGTCTCGTAGTAGAGGGATTCCTCCTGGATCTTGGTGCGCTGATACATGCGCTCCATCGCTCCGAGCACGCCGCCGCGCTCGGAGATGCGCCGGAACTCCTCGAGCACCGCCTGCTCCACCAGGTCCGTGAGCTCTTCGATGATGAACGAGCCCTGCAGCGGGTTCTCGTTCTTCGCGAGGCCGAGCTCGCGGTTGATGATCAGCTGAATCGCCATCGCCCGCCGCACGCTCTCCTCGGTAGGCGTGGTGATCGCCTCGTCGTAGGCGTTGGTGTGTAGCGAGTTGCAGTTGTCGTAGATGGCGATCAGGGCCTGCAGCGTGGTGCGGATGTCGTTGAACCCGATCTCCTGAGCGTGCAGCGAACGGCCCGAGGTTTGAATGTGGTACTTCAGCTTCTGGGAGCGGCTGTTCGCGCCGTACTTGTTCTTCATCGCCTTGGCCCAGATGCGGCGGGCAACCCGGCCGATGACCGTGTACTCGGGGTCGAGGCCGTTGGAGAAGAAGAACGACAGGTTCGGGGCGAAGTCGTCGATGCTCATGCCCCGCGAGAGGTAGTACTCGACGAAGGTGAAGCCGTTGGCCAGCGTGAACGCGAGCTGGCTGATCGGGTTCGCCCCGGCTTCGGCGATGTGATAGCCGGAGATCGAGACCGAGTAGAAGTTCCGGACCTTGTTGTCGATGAAGTAGGCCTGGATGTCGCCCATCATGCGCAGGGCGAACTCGGTGCTGAAGATGCAGGTGTTCTGGGCCTGATCTTCCTTGAGGATGTCGGCCTGCACGGTGCCGCGGACCTTGGTCACCGCGTCGGCCTTGATGCGCTCGTAGGTCTCGCGCTCGAGGACCTCGTCACCGCTGACGCCCAGCAGCATCAGGCCGAGGCCGTCGTTGCCGTCGGGAATGTCGCCTTGGTAGCGGGGGCGGGGCACGCCGCGCTCGGCGTAGATCGCATCGATCTTCGCGTCGACCTCGGCCTGGGTGCCCTGCTCGTGAATCCACTTTTCGCAGGCCTGGTCGACAGCCGTGTTCATGAAGAACCCGAGCACCATCGGCGCAGGGCCGTTGATCGTCATCGACACCGAGGTCTTCGGGTCGCACAGGTCGAAGCCGCTGTAGAGCTTCTTGGCGTCGTCGAGGTTGGCCACGCTGACGCCCGAGTTGCCGACCTTGCCGAAGATGTCGGGACGGTGATCGGGGTCCTCGCCGTACAGCGTCACCGAGTCGAACGCGGTCGAGAGACGCTTGGCCGGCATCCCCTTCGAGACGTAGTGAAAGCGCCGGTTGGTGCGCTCGGGCCCGCCTTCACCCGCAAACATCCGGGTGGGGTCTTCACCCTCGCGCTTGAGTGGGAAGACGCCGGCGGCGTACGGGAAGGCGCCGGGAACGTTCTCGGTGAGCACCCAGCGCAGGATGTCGCCCCAGTCCTCGAAGCGGGGCAGGGCGACTTTGGGGATCTTCAGGTGCGAGAGTGACTCGGTGAACAGGTCCTGCTCGATGACCCGGTCGCGCACCTTGAACTGGTACTTCGCGGCCTTATAGCGCTTCACCGTGGCGGGCCAGGCTTCGAGCACCTTCTTGCAGTCGTGGTCGAGCCGAGCCTCGAGGTCTTCGTAGCGCGCGATCAGGTCGCGAAGGTAGGCGGGCTCGCCTTCTTCGAAGGCTTGCACCCGCACCACGTCTTCGTCGTTGCTGGGCTCGATGACCTCGACGGTGGTCTTGCCCACGTTGGCGCGCAGCATCTCGATGGTGCCGTGCAGCTGGAACATGCGCCGCGCGATGGTCGACTGCTTGTCGACGAACGCGTCGTAGCCGTCGCTCTTCTCGGCGATCTCCGCCAGGTAGCGGACGCGCTCGGGGGCGATGATGAAGCGCTTCTCGCTCATCGCGTCGCTGACCTCCATTGCCGAGGTCAACGGGGCGCTCGTCTTCTGCACGACCACGTCGATGAGGCGGCGGTACAGGTTGTTGGTGCCGGGGTCGCCGAACTGCGAGGCGATCGTGCCGAAGATCGGGAGCGACTCGTCGTCGGCCTCGAACTTCATGTGGTTGCGCTTGTACTGCTTACGAACGTCGCGAAGGGCGTCGAGCGAGCCGCGCTTGTCGAACTTGTTGATCGCGATGACGTCGGCGAAGTCGAGCATGTCGATCTTCTCGAGCTGGGTCGCTGCGCCGTACTCGGCGGTCATTACGTAGAGCGACGCGTCGGAGTGGTCGGTGATTTCGGTGTCGCTCTGGCCGATGCCCGAGGTCTCCACGATGACGAGATCGAAGCCGGCGGCCTTGCAAACCTCGATAGCCGAGCGCACGTGCTTGGACAGCGCCAGGTTCGACTGCCGGGTGGCCAGCGAGCGCATGTAGACGCGCGGGTTGTCGATCGCGTTCATGCGAATGCGGTCCCCGAGCAGCGCGCCCCCGGTGCGCCGCTTGGACGGGTCGACCGAGATGATCGCGATGTGCTTTTCGGGGAAGTCGGCGAGAAAGCGCCGCACGAGCTCGTCGACCATCGAGGACTTGCCCGAACCACCGGTGCCGGTGATGCCCAGCACCGGGCTGACGCGCGCGTCGACGACCTTGCCGAGCTTGGGGGACAGCGCCTCGAAGCGCTCGGGGTCGTTCTCGGCGATCGAGATCAGTCGGCCGAGGACCTTCGGGTCTTTGCTGCGCAGGTCGGCGAGCGCTTCGTCGGCGGGCGCGTCGGCGACCGCAAAATCGCAGCGCTTGAGCAGGTCGTTGATCATGCCCTGCAGGCCCATCGCGCGGCCGTCGTCGGGCGAGTAGATGCGCTCGACGCCGTGGGCATGCAGCTCTTCGATTTCGGTGGGCAGGATCGTGCCGCCACCGCCCGCGAAGATCTTGATGTTCGCCCCAGCTTCCTCGAGCAGGTCGAACATGTACTTGAGGTACTCGACGTGGCCGCCCTGATAGCTGGTGATCGCAATGCCCTGCGCGTCCTCTTGAATCGCGCAGTTGACGATCTCCATCACCGACCGGTTGTGGCCAAGGTGAATGACCTCGGCGCCGGAGCTCTGCAGGATCCGGCGCATCACGTTGATCGCGGCGTCGTGTCCGTCGAAGAGCGAGGCCGCCGTCACGATGCGGATGTGGTTCTCCGGGCGGTAGGGCTCGGTGGTCGCGGGGGCGGGAGACTTCGACTCGGCGGTGCTCACGTCCACTCCCCCGTACCGCAATCGGCCCCGCCGTGACGATGAAGGGCCTCACGCGCTCCACGCTGGAGGGGAGGGGCGAATGGGTTTGCACACCGCGGGGCGGCCGGGGCGTCGCATGTAACGGGCCGGTATCGGCGGCCGCTCCGATGCGAATCCGCGAGGGCCCGCCGCCGTTCCATGGTTTCGTGACGACGATTCGACGGCCCATGCTCGCCCTGACCACCCTCGCAGCCCTTGCCGGGTGTCAGCCGCCCGCGACCCCGGTTGTGGAGGCGCATATCGAGACCCCGCGCGCGCCCGCCAGCGCCGCGGCGGAGCCCGACGCGCCCGGGGGCGGGCTCACGGTCCGCGGGACCGCCACGCTCGACGTTGCTCCGAACCAGGCTGCCGTGAAGCTGGATCTCGTCTCGCACGCTTCGTCGCCCCGCGCTGCGGTCGAGCGCTTGCGGGCCCGAGAGGCCCAGATGCGGGCGAACCTCGCGGACGAGGGCGTCGATGCAGACGCGATGGCGGTGTCGACGGTCCAGCTCAACCCGACGCATCGCTGGGACGCGCAGCGGGAGCGCAACATCCCGACGGGCTACGACGCGACGTTGTGCGTGACCGCTACGACCGAAGATTTCACCACGATCCCCGCCATCATCGAGGCGGGGGCGAAGGCTGGGGTGACGCAGTCTTCGACCCGCTTTTCCAACACCGAGATGACCGCGCTCAAGTCTCGTGTGCGGGGCATGGCGCTCGAGGCGGCCAAAGCCAAGGCGGCGCAGTTCTCCGAAGCGCTGGACCTGCCCGGGCTTCGCGTCACGTCGGTCGCCGAGTCGCAGGCCGGTCAGGCATGGGCTCGATACGGCGGCCCATTCGACAACAACATCGTCGCGAACGCCGCAGAGTTCGTGCCGAGCACGCCCGGTCCGCTGCAGGCCGAGACGCTTCCGCTGACGCTGACCGTCACCGTCGGCTATGCGTTCTGAGCACGGAGCAGCGGGCGGGCGACAGCGCAGAGTGTCTTGACCCGGTCGGCTTCGACGGGCGCGCGCACCTGGCCGTCGCGCTTGAAGTACGTGCCCACGATGGCGCCGTCGCACAGGGGAGCGAGCTCGGGCGCACGCTCGGGGGTCAAGCCGCTGCCGATGAAGACCGGGCGGCCCGCGGCGGCGGAGCCCACCGCCTGCAGCAGGTCGCGGTCGACGGGCGCTCCGGTGGCGCGCCCGGTCACGATGACGCCGTCGGCGAGGCCGCGCAGGACGGTGTCCGCGGTGGCGTCTTCGGGCGTGACGGGGGCGAGCGGGGTGGCGTGCTTGACCAAGACGTCGGCGAGCAGGGCGACGTGGTCGGCACCCAAGCTGGCCCGATAGCGCAGCGAGTCGTGGGCGCTGCCTTCGATGAGGCCTTGGTCGGTGACGTAGGCGCCCACGTGCACGTTGACCCGCACGAACGCGGCCCCGGTCGCCGCCGCGATGCCCAGCGCTGCGCGAGCGTCGTTGCGAAGGCAGTTCACGCCGACGGGGCCGCCGAATGCGTCGCGCACGGCCAACACGGCGCGGGTGATGGCGGCGACTTGATGCGGGGGCAGGGGAGAGGACGCGTCGCCCTTGGCGAAGGGGACGGAGCCGAAGTTCTCCACCACGATCCCGTCGACGCCCCCCTCACGCAGCGCGGCCGCGTCGGCGTGCGCGTGCTGCAGCACGTCGTCGAAGGATCCGGTCGCCGCCGGATCGCCGGGCATGGCGGGGAGGTGAACGACGCCGAAGATGCCGCGCAGAGCCATCGTGCATGGCGTACCACGGCCGCGTACACTCGTCGCGTGCCCGTGGTCGTCCACGTGGGGCTGCACAAGACGGCCACCACCTTCCTGCAGCAGTCGTTCTTTCCCGCGCTGCAGGGGGCCACGTTCGTCCACGCTACGCACGTGCTGCCGCCGCAGCCCAATCCGATCCAGCGCTTCGTGGTGGAGCTGTTGTTTCGCAACCCGGCCACCCTCGACGTCGATGCGCATCGCGAGGCCATCGGTGCCTTCGTCGAAGCGCAGCCGGGAGTGACGATCGTCAGCAGCGAGGCGCTGTTCGGGTGGCCGTTCGAGAACCACGTCAACTTTCGCCCCAACGCCGAGCTGCTCGCCGAGGTGCTGCCCGAGGCCAAGATCTGGCTGGTGCTGCGTCGGCAGGATTCGTGGCTGGAGTCGGCATACAGCCAGGTGCTCAAGCAGGGGCTGTCGACGTCTCCCGAGGCGTTCACGAACTACCGCGACGGGGCCTTCGGCGACTTCAACTGGAACATCTACAACGGGCCCAACCTCGACGTTCGTGACCTCGACTGGGGTCCGTACGTGCGCCACTACCAGCGGCGCTTTCCCGCCGGCGTGCTGGTGCAGCCGTACGAGGCGTTCTCCGCCGACCCGGCGGCGTTCCTGGGGGGCTTCTGCGACTTCGCGGGCGTGCCGACGTTCGTGCCCGAGAAGCAAGACCGCGTGAACGCTGCGTACAGCCCCGTTTCGGCCATGACGGCCCGGGTGGTCAACGCCATCCCGCGAGACCTCAAGCTCAAGCTCAAGGCCGTAGTGCCGGCCAGCGCTCATCCGGCCGCGATTCTCAATCGCACGCTCGATCCGCTGCTGCGTCGCCGCGCGATCATGCCGGCGTCGATCAAGGATGCCGCGCTCGCGCTGCACCGACACGCCAACGCGGAGCTTGCCGCGGCGCTGGGGATCGACCTCGCGCAGTACGGCTACTGAGGGCGGCCGTTCTCGGAGCGCAGGCGTGGAGCCGGCGCCCACGCGAGGGCCAAGAACACGAAGTAGTGCCGCCAGTGAATGGTGTCGATGACGCCCGACTCGACGGCCATGCCGCACAGCGCCCCGGCGACGAGCGCAAAGCGAAGTCGGTCTTGCTGCGCGACGCCGTACACGGCCATCCAGACCGAGCGCAGGATGCTGACGATGACCAGCGCCACGATGGAGAACAGGCCCAAGAAGCCGTGCTCGACCAGCGAGCGTACGTAGGTGCTGTGGGCGGCCACCGTGAACGTCTTCTCGGTCATGCCGGGACCGAGGCCGAGGGGGTACTCGAGTGCCACGGAGGCCGCTTGGGCTTGAATGCGGAAGCGCAGGTCGTCGTAGCTCTGCATGCCGAAGCGAATCTCGAACATGTTGCTCACCGCATCGACCGACAGCAGCTGCACCGCGACCACGGCGAGCAGCAGCAGGACGGGGGGAAACAGGACGAAGGTGCGCCACCACGTCTTGCCGAGTCCGTCGGCGAACGAGAACAAGAAGAAGAAGACGGCGAGCCCGATGCCGAGGTTGCCCCACGCGCCGCGACTGAAGCTCAAGAACACGGCCGAGCCGGCGCCGGCCAGCACCGCGAGCCAGGCCGGTCGTGACGCGTCGCGGTGGGCGATGAGCATGTAGACCGCGATGAGGACCACGGGCACGAGGTAGGCGCCGTAGACGTTCGGGTCCTTGAAGAGTCCGTGCAGGCGACCGTCGGGCGCCATCAGCGGACCGAGCACCGGCGCGCCGAGATAGCCCGCCACGCCAAAGATGGCCGCGAGGGCGCCACCAAACGCATAGCCCTTGAGGATGGCGTCGGTCGTCCGCGCCTTGCCCCAGCCCTGGGCGGCCACGAGGATGAACCACAGCCCGACGAGGTACAGCGTCACGGCCATGAAGAAGAGGCTGCGCCCCATGTCCCGCGAGAAGACCAGCGAGACCACGTTGGCCACGACGAACAGGCTGAGCAGCGCGATCGGAAGCAGGGTCGAGCGCGGCACGAACAGCCGGCGCGAGAGCAGCAGGACGCCCGCCGCGAGCACGATG
Organism: Myxococcota bacterium; assembly: GCA_039024335.1. Taxonomy (GTDB): domain Bacteria; phylum Myxococcota_A; class Polyangia; order Nannocystales; family Nannocystaceae; genus CAJXVA01. Next base: position 13,269 of record JBCCQM010000048.1, on the reverse strand, counting down.
AACAGGTCGAACGGCGCCGGCTCCACGACGACGTAGATGCCCGTCGCCATGACGGCGGCGAGCAGCTTGTCGGTGGGACGCATCGGCTGGCTCATGCGGGTGCTTTTGCGCGGGTGAGGGCCGCGACCACGCCGACGTAGGTCACCAGCCGCACGCCCGTGACGACGGCGAGCGCGAGCAACGCCCCGCGGACGCCGTGGCCGGGAACGATGATGACGGCCGCGAGGATCGCCGCGACAAAGAACGCAGCGTTGAGGATGAACTGCAGTCCGAAGCGCTTCATGGCCACGACGGTCTGCGACAGGAGGTTGGCCACGCCGGCGAACAACGCGATGCCCCCGCTGAGTGCGAGCGCGGGCGCGAGGCCGACGAAGCGGGGGCCGTAGGCCAGGCCCAAGTAGAGGTCTCCGAGCACGAGGCAGCCGCCGAGCAGCGCAAGGCCGGCAGCCGCGACGACGCCGCCGACGCGGACCAGCAATCGAACGAACGCGGCGCGGTCGGACTCGAACAGCCGGGCGAGGCGAGGGACCGCGGCCCCACCGACGGCTGCATTGAGCACGCCGCTGATGAACAGGATCGAGACGATGGCGGCGTAGTCTCCCAGCGGCGCGACGCCATCGGTGTATTCGAGCACGTACGCGGGCGTGTTGGTCGTGAGCCCGAGCAAGCCGCCGGCCAGGCCGACCGGTGCGGTGAGCCGAACCATGGCGAGCAGCGCGTCCTTGTCGAAGCGCGGCCGAACGGTGGCGTGGCGCCGTGCCGTCTCGAGGTCGTAGACCACGGTGAGCACGAGACCGACCCCCGCGCCGACCGCGAGCGCGGTCGCTTCACCCGCCCCCAGCAGCATCGCGCCGGCGACTCCGCCCAGCAAGGCGACGCCCCGCAGCGCGCGCGAGATGCCCACGCGGTCGAGGGACTCGTTGCGGGCTGCCGAGGCATGGCAGGCGTCGGCGATCATCTCGCTCATCCGGGTCAGCGCGACCCAGAGCACGACCGCAGCCGTCGTGACGTCCAGGCCCGCGGCGGTGGCCCAAATCGCGGCGAGCACGACGGCCAGCGGCGCACCGATGAGCCGAAGCCCGAGCACGTGTCCGAAGTCCATCGTGCCGGCCTTGGCGACGACGTAGGCGGGGCGAAGGTGCAGGCTCGTGAGGACGAAGAGCGGCGTCGCGATCGCCAAGCCGAGCGCGTAGCGACCAAGCGCTTCGTTGGAGCCCAGACGCGCCATCGCGATGAGCAGGCCGAACTGACCGCCCGCGAACGCGACCTCGCCCAGGAGCGTCCACCGAAGGCTGCTGGCGACGCGTCTGAAGTCGCCACCGCGGCTCATCGCGATCCGATCCGCGCCACCATCACGAAGAAGGTGCGCAGCATGATGTCGAGGTCGAGCACCAGGGTGTGGTGCCGGACGTAGAACAGGTCGTAGGCCAGCTTCGTCCGTGACGCGTCGACGGAGTCGGCGTAGCCGTGGTTGATCTGGGCCCAGCCGGTGATGCCCGGCTTCACGAGGTGGCGGTAGCTGAAGTAGCTGATCTCCGACTCGAGCTTGGCCGCGAGCTTGGGCTGCTCGGGGCGGGGTCCGACGATCGACATGTCCCCGCGGAGCACGTTCCAAAACTGCGGCATCTCGTCGATGCGCGAGCGCCGGAGAAAGCGGCTGAATCGCGTCGTGCGGTTGTCGTCGGTCGCAGCCCAGCGCTCGTCGGCGTTGGGGGGCGCGACCTTCATCGTGCGGACTTTGTAGAGGCGAAATGCGCGGTTACCCAGCCCAATGCGGTCCTGCGCGTAGAAGAACGGCCCAGGAGAGTCGATCTTCATGATGAGCCACAGCGCGGGGAAGAGCGACGCGAACACGACGAGCCCCAGGGCGGCGACGGCCACGTCGAGCACCCGCTTGACGCGGTCGCGGCTCTGGTCGAGCTGCTCGAAAAGATGCAGTAGCCAGCGCTCGTCGACCATGTCGACGGGCACGCGACGCTGGACCGACATGAGGAGCGTCTCGGCGGTCTTGATCTCGAGGCCGTGAACGCGCAGCTGCGTCAGCGCGTTCTGGCGAGCTGGATCTGCGGCGGTGCTGGTGACCACCATGACGATCTCGACGCCGTGGTCGCCGCACGTCTGCACGGCTGCATCGAGCGGCCCGAGGATGGGCATCACGGCCTCCGTCTCGTCGTCGCCGATGAGTCCGATGACGTCGTAGCGAGTGTGGGAGACGCCGCCGATCTTGGCGGCCAGCGCGACTTCAGTCGGTCCGTCGCCCAGCACGGCGACCCGGATGCGCGGGCCCTGCTCGATGTATCGCGCGTAGACGAGGCGCCAGCTGAGGACGCCCGCGGTGGCCCCGAACGCGACGAGCAAAAGGACCGTGCGGCCGAGCGCCTGGTACCAGACGAAGTGGCTGGCGAGCAGGACGCCCAGCGCGGTCGCAAACCCGACCATCACCGAGCGCAGCGCGACCTCTTTGCGCTGAAGGACTAGCGCCGTTTGGTGCAGCCCGGTCAGGTACGAGGCGCCCACGCCGAAGAGCAGGCCGATGGTTGCGGAGACCGTAATTCCGCGGAAGCCGACGTCGGCGCCCACGAAGACGTAGTTGCCGACGAACCACGCGGTCAGCTCGACCGCTGCTGCAATGAACGCGGTGTCCAGCAGGAGGATGAGCAGGACCGGCATCGTGGGGCCGACTCAGGGGAAGAGCGGAACGGGTCCGGCTGACGCCGGCGTCTCGTTGTCGCCGATGCTCGCCAGGTTGCCGTAGCCGAGACGGCCATCTCCTCCCTGACCCCAGCAGCGGACCGAACCGTCCTCTTCCATGATCGCGCAGGTGTGGTTGCCGTCGGCAAAGATGCCCGACGCAGCGCCGCCCAGAGCAACGTCGCCGGCGGTGGAGGGGGCTTCGCCGTCGCCGATCGTCGCGGTGTTGCCGTAGCCCAGCTGGCCCTGCCCGCCGTCGCCCCAGCACCGCACCGCACCGTCGTCGAGCATCACGCAGGTATGGGCGAGGCCGGCAGCGATTTGGACCGGGACGCCGGGTCCGATGTCGACCGCGCCCGCGGTTTGTGGCGTGGTCGAGACGCCGACGGAGACGGTGTTGCCGTAGCCGAGGCGGCCGCTCGCACCACGACCCCAGCATCGAACGTCGTCGTCGTCGGTGATCACGCAGGTATGGAAGAAGCCGGCCGTGAGCGCGACCGCACCGGCCCCAACGGGGACGTCGCCGGCCGCCGCGGGGAACTCGCCGTCGCCGATATCGTTGATGTTGCCGTACCCCAGCGCGCCGTCGCTGGCTTCGCCCCAGCAGCGAACTCGCCCGTCGTCGAAGCGAACGCAGCTGTGCCGCGCCCCGGTGACGACTTCGGCGATCGTGCCCGCGCCGACGTTGACCACGCCCGCGAACGCGGCGGTCTCGTCGTCGCCGATGTTCTCGAGCAGGCCGGGAACGCCGAGCTGGAAGAACGTCTGCGCACCCCAGCAGCGGACCTCGCCGGTGCCATCGAGGACGGCACAGCTGTGGAACGCGCCGCCGCGGGCGCCAAAGACGGTGCTGGGGCCGCCCAGCGGAACCAGACCCAAGTCGGCGGGCACCTCGTCGTCGCCGAGGTCGTTGGTGTTGCCGTAGCCCAGCTGTCCCTCGAGCCCGCGGCCGAAGCAGCGCAGGCCCTCGCCTTCGTAGTGAAAGCACGTGTGCGAGAGGGCGGTGGCGATGTCGGCGACGGGACCCCCGGCGTCGATGAACCCCGCGGCGAAGGCGGGCTCGTCGTCACCGATGTTCTGTTCGTTGCCGTTGCCCGTCCGGCCGTTGTTGCCGTTGCCCCAGCACAGCACGCGGTTCGTCTCGAACAGGGCGCAGGTGTGGTTGCCCCCCAGGCCCATCTTCGTGACCCGGTGGAAGGAGCAGTCGTTTCGGCACGCGTCGATGTCGACGGGGTTGGCGTCGTCGCACTCCTCGACGCCCGCGAAGACGAAGCCGTCGCCACACTCGGCGGGGCTGCAGTTGACGCACGCGTCGGTATTGTCGTCGTTGCCGTCGTCGCAGGCCTCACCGGCCCACTGATCGCCATCGCCGCAGACGTTGAGAATGCAGCCGTCGAGGCAGAACTGGCCGGGGCCGATCTGGTCGGCGCCTGGGTCACACTCTTCGCCCGGCCCTTGAAAACCGTCACCGCAGACGTTGATCAGGCACTCGGAGGTGCAGAACTGGTCGGGGCCGTTGTTGCCGTCGCCGTCGTCGCACTGCTCGACGCCCTCGAAGATGAAGCCGTCGCCGCAGCGGGCGTCGACGCAGTCGATGCACGCGTCGTCGTCGAAGGGGTTGCCGTCGTCGCAGTCTTCGAAGACGTCGACGTTGCCGTCACCGCAGCTGCCGAGCACGCAGTCGTTGCGGCAGCCGTCGTCGTCGATGTCGTTGCCGTCGTCGCACTGCTCGTCGGGTCCGATGTCTCCGTCACCGCAGACGTTCTCGATGCAGCCGGGCAGGCAGGCCTGGCCGGGGCCGATGAGCGGGTCGCCGGGGTCGCACTCCTCGCCGGGATCGAGGACGCCGTCGCCACAGTTCCCACCGCTGGTCGTGGTGGTGTCGTCGAACGTGGTCGAGGTGTCGAACGTGTCGATGGTGGTCGAGGTGTCGAACGTGTCGATGGTGGTCGACGTGTCGTCCGAGGTTGGGTCCGTGCCTGAACTCGAACCTGAACTCGAACTGGTCTCGGTGTCCTGTTCGATGCCAATGGCCACGGCGGTCAGCTCGGACCGACCGCAGCCGGCCGCGACGCTGACGAGGAGAGGCGCGGAAACCGCGGCCCAAGCCCAACGAACCTTCACGGTTTCCACGATAGCGCGAAAGCGTGCAGGTCCGAGTTTTTCCTAGGGTTTTGGATGTTTGGCGCTAGGTGCGCTAGCTCGGTCGTCAGCGGCGGCGTGCCGCGACGAGGACGCGGTTGCCCAGGCCCGTCACGCGGGCGAGCGCGCCGACCCCGACGATGCCGCCGCGAAACAGCAGCGGGGCGGCCTTGTTCTTGGCGAGCAGCTCCCGCAGGGGCGTGGACTTGGGCTCGATCGTGGGCGCGTCGAAGCCCCGGCGCAGCAGTACGTTTCGCCACGCCCGACGGCCGAACTTGAAGATGTGGGTGCCTGGATGCATGCCCACCTCCAGCTTGGGGCGCGAAGGCTGCAGGAAGCCGCGCGCCATGAAGACGAAGTGATAGAGACTCTCCTGCGCGGGGGTCTCCGCGACGAACCAGCCTCCGGGGCGCAGGACGCGGTGGACGTCGTCGAGAAACGCGCCCGGGTCCTCCATGTGTTCGACGACGTTGAAGGCCGTGACCACGTCGAGGGACGCGTCGGGCTGGTCGGCGTCGAGCGTGCCGTAGCGGACCATGCCGGGACGGTGTGCGGCAGCGTGGTCGACCGCGGTTTGCGAGAGGTCCAGGCCGAGCGCGTCGTATCCGGCGGCGCGTGCCTTCTGGACGAAGTCACCGTGCATACACCCGATCTCGACCATGCGCGGGTGCGAGGACGCGGGCGCGTGCTGCTGGGTGAACGTCACGCGGCTGGCGTTCTCGGCTGCGATCGCGTCGTCGACCTCGAGATAGGCGTCCTCGTTGTCGGGGTTGAACGAGGCGTCGAAGCGGAGCGGGTCGCACCACATCACCGAACAGACGTTGCAGCGGCGGATCGAGAAGTCGGGCCGGCTGAGGTACACCGCACTGTCTCCGCCACAGAGTCGGCAGCGGTGCTCGGCGAACTCGGCGCGCGCTTGCATGGTGCGAACGGTAGCAGCCTCGCGCGAGCTTGCACCACAGGCTGCTACGCTGACGCCGTGGGGTTGTGGGCGCCAGCGGTCGTGCTCCTGGCGCTGGCGGCCGGGCGAGGCCCGAGCGATCCGTGGGCCGCCCACGCCCAGGGACAGCGCGCGGTCGCCGTGCCCGATGGCCCGGTGCGGGTGGCTCTGCATGCGCCGCTGGACGACGTCGACCCCGAGGCGGTGCCGCGTCCCTGGCCGGAGATCGTGTCGCTGTCGATGGTGGCCGCCGCTGCAGAGACCGAGCGCGCGGCGTTCGTGGTGTACAGCGGAGCCACCGTGGGCACGCTGGACGTGCAGTTCGGCACGCTCGCCACCGCGACGCACGAGCTTCCGCCCGCGTCGGTCCGGGTGCGGGCGGTCAAGCGCGTACCGATGCGGCGACAGTTTCGCGGGACCGCCACCGATACGGTCGGCCGCTTCGCACCGCGGTTCGAGCCCGTCGCGATGAAGCCGGGCCAGCTCGCCGAGATCTGGCTCGAGGTCGACGTCCCCGCGGGCACGCCGGCTGGCGTGTACGTGGGCACGGTCGACGTGGCGGTAGGCCGGACCCGCATCTCGCGAAAGGTGCGGGTCCGCGTCCGCGGGCTGACGCTGCGTGAGGACCCCAGCAAGCAGCTGGGCATGTACTACCGGATGAACCGTCGGCTCGACGACCCTGCACGGGTGCGTCGGGAGCTGGCCGACATGCGGCGACACGGCATTCGCAACCTCGTGCTCGACGTGCGCCCTCGCTTCGGCTGGGGGCCGGGGCACGTGCTCGCCGTCGACGTGCAGCCCATCGAGCAGGCGCTCGCGTTGGTGGCCGAGGCGGGGTTTTCAGGGTCCGTGGTCGTCGATGCGGGGCTCGTTCAGCTTGGCCGGTTCCTCGGTCACGACGACGTCGCCTACGTCGATGCCGACGGAGCCTCGCTCGACGACGATGCCGACTTCGCGCCCGCCGTGCAGACCGTGCTCGAGGCCATCGAGCAGGCGGCCGCCACCCACCCGGACCTCTCGCTGAGCGTTCTTCATCTCGACGAGGTGTTCGAGCGCGGCCGGCTGGCGTTGTTCGAACGCTTGGCGAGCGTGGGGCGGACCCCCGCGTTGCCCACCTACGCGACGCTGTCCACGGCCAAGCCTGCGTATGACGGCCTGCGCGCGCGCATCGACCCGGTGCTCGACCTGCGCAGCTACCACGGCTACTCGTTCGAGTGGTGGCTGGCGCGCGGAGGCACGGTGGCCGACTTCGCCGCGGAACTCTCGCGCAGCGGCGATCGTGCGTGGTTTTATCACAACGAACGCGGCACCTACTTCACCGGTCGATGGGCGCGTCTGGTCAACGGCCTGTACCTTTGGGCCACCCCGTTCAGCTCGCACGTCACCTGGGCGTACCAGGCGTTCGACGGTAACCCGCTCGACGACCGCGACGGCGTCAGCCACGACTTCGGCATGGCGTTCCCCGATCCGCGGGACCCGGACGTTCTCATGCCGACGCGGATCTGGACCGCGCTGGGAGAGGGGCACGACGACCTCCGACATCTAGCCACGCTGCAGTGGGCGATCGGTGCGTTTCGCGACGACGCGCCCGCTCTGGCGGCGGAGGCTCAGACGTATCTCGATGACCTGCGCGCCGACGTGCTGCGCGTCCCTGGAGGGATCGCGGTCGAACAGCTTCCGCGCACGATTGGCACCCCGGCCGAGGCTCCGCTCTTACAGTCGCTCGCGGCCCGCTACGACGACGCCGCGCTCGCGCTGGTGCGGGCGCGGGTCGAGGAGTACGTCGTCGCCTTGCGCGTCGCGTCGGGCAGCCCGTAAAACCAAGACGCATGGACGCCGACGTTCAGGAGGGGCCGCTACGCCGGCTCGCGTTCGTCGTGACCCGAAGCGACGCGCCCGGCGGGGCCCAGTTTCAGGTGCTTCGGCTGGCGGCTGCGCTGCGCGATGCAGGGCACATCGCGCGGGTGTTCGTCGGCGGCGAGGGCCCGTTCGTCGACCTGCTTCGCGAGGCGAACGTGGACTGCACGCCGCTGCAGCACATGGTGCGGCCGATCGCGCCGGTCTCCGACGTCCGCGGCTTGCTCGAGCTGCGCCAGGCGATGGTCGACTTCCGCCCGGACCTGATCACAGCCCACTCGGCCAAGGCGGGGTGGCTCGGCCGTGGGGTGGGGCGCCTGCTTGGGGTGCCGTCCGTGTTCACCGTGCACGGTCAGCCGCTGTCTCCGGGGCGACTCGCGCCGTCGCGCCGGATCCTTCGGCGGGTGGACCAGGTCGCCTCGACCCTGTGCCACTCGATGATCTTCGTATCGCACTACGACCGTTCGGTTGCGGTGGAGCACGGCATCGGTCACCCCCACCAGCACGCCGTCGTTCACAATGCGGTCCCGGACGTGCCGCCGTCGTTGCGTGCCGACGTGACCCGCACGCCGCCGCGCCTGATCATGGTTGCGCGGCTGGATCGCCCCAAGCTGCCCGTGCTCGCCGTCCGAGCGCTCGCCGAGCTGCGTGACGTCCCGTGGACGTTCGAGATCGTGGGCGATGGCCCGCTTCGTTCCGAGGTCGAGCGGGCGGTGGCCGCCACCGGCCTCGACGATCGCATCACGCTGCTCGGTGCCCGAGATGACGTCCCGCAGCGTCTCGCCGCAGCGCAGGCGTTCGTGCTTGCGAGCAACCGTGAAGGGCTGCCGGTGAGCGTGCTCGAGGCGATGCGGGCGGGTCTTCCGGTGGTCGTGAGCGACGCGGGGGGAACCTCCGAGACGGTCATCGAAGGGGAGACTGGTTTCGTGGTGCCCCGCAAGGACCAGGGCGCGATGCGGGATGCGCTGCGGCGCGTGCTCGGCAATGCGTCCGTACGCGCGGCGATGGGCGCAGCCGGGCGTGCGCACTACGAAGCCGAGTTCTCGTTCGGGGTCCATCTGCGGCGGGTGTGGAGCGTGTACGCCCGAGCGATCCGCGAATCCCGGTAAGCGCGCTGGTACCCTGGCCGCGATGACGCGACCGCTTGGACGGGCACTGTGCAGCATGGGGATGCTGGTGGCTTTGGCTGGATGCCCAGGGCCCAACGACGCGAACACGGCAGCGCCGACGACTGGGCAGGATGACGCGACGGTCCCGGCGCCTGTGGCTGCGCCGGATGATGCGGCGTTGGTCGCCGCGCTGGGCGATGGCGGAGCTGCGATCGTGATGGTGCGCGACCAGGGCTGGTCTTCGCTCGCCTCGATGCTGCAGGGGCTCGAGGGGCCGATGGACGGGCTGCCCAACGACGCGTTCCTGCGCGCGCCCACCGTGCTGGCCGCGGTTCAGGAGCTCCCGGGGTTCGATGTCCTGAAGCTGCCTCCCGCGCCCGAGATCCCCGGGCGAGATTCGGCGCGACCGATCGTTGCCTCGCTCGGGGAGGCGCTCACGCGGGGTCCGGCGGGAACGACGGTCCTGCGCTTTGCGGGAGGCTCCGGCCGCCTGATGCCGGACCGGACCCAGCTCGCGATCCCTTCAACGGATCTTGCGGTATCGGTGGACGCCGTCCACGCGTGGCTGCTGGGTGCCGATGGTGCCGAGGATGGGCCGAGCTTGGTCGAGGGGCGCGCGGGGGCCCGCGGCGTGTCGTTTCGAAGCGGGCAGTGGGCGGCGGTGCTGCCCGAGGTGGATCGCGTCCGCGTCGTCGTCTTCGACGGCGTGTTCGGCAGGCCCAGCGCTGCCTTGAAGCCCCTGCTGGACGTGCAGCCCGCGGAGCTGCCGACGACGCCTGCGCTGGCCACCACGCTGGACCCCTCGCGCCCGGTCTCCATCTTGCTCCGGCCCTGGCGCATCCGCGCGTTCGGGACGTGGCTGGGGCTGTACCAGACCGAGCGCGCCGTCGAAGTGGTGTCGCCCTCGCTGGTGAATGCGATGCGTCTGCGCGGAACCGGGACCGCGACCGTCGCCGAGCGCCTGATGCCCCGGGGCGACGAGGAGTTCGACGACTGGGCGTTCGGCTTGAAGGCCGTCGACGACGACGTGCACGCGACCGTGGTCGCCAGCCTCACGCCCCAAGGACGCCGAATGTGGGCCGGCGCCGCGGGCAACCTCGTGCAGCCCCTTCCGATGCGCGAGGGCGTGACCGCGAGCGTGCGGCTGTCGCTCGATCTCGGGGCGATGCTCGAGCATGCGGGGCGGCGGGCGCTTCCACAGTCGAGCCCGGGCGCGATCGCAGAGGCGATTCGCGAGTGCGGTCCGTGGTGCTTGGCCTACGGCGCGCTGAGGGCTCCGATCGCCAGTCTGCGTGCGCCGGGCCTTGCCGACGACTTCTGGCTCAACGCGCCCAAACATCCCTTCACCGTGCAGTACGGGGCGAAGGCGAGCGGTGCGATGAGGAGCGACGAGACGATGGCGTTCATCGGTGCGCGCGGCATCGATGACGTCGCTGCGCTTGCGATGCTGTGGTTCGGTCGACGCGTCAACCCGCAGCGGGTCGAGCGAGGGGACAACGGCGTGCTGCTGCTCGGTCCGCCCGAGGGCGAGGCTGCATTCGACGTCGCGGAGGGGCCGGAGCCTGCCGCGGGCGTTCTGCTGGATGTGCACGCCGAGCCGGGCGCGGTCCATCCACTGCTGGGACTCGATGCAATCCTGTCGGTTTCGGACACCGCGCTGGTCGTGGACGCCGTCGTTGGAGACGGTGAAGCCACGAAGACCACGGCCGCGCCGTCGCAGTGGTCGTCTCCGCTGCTCGAGCCCGACGTGGGGGACGCGGCCTGCCTCGCGGCGCTCGCCGAGGCCGTGGTGTCGCTTGGCGAAGTCCCAAGCGTGGTCGCGGAGCAGCGGGCCGCGTACGCAACGAAGTGGATCGGCGCGATGGACCAAGCGACGCAGTGCATTGCAAAGACGCCGGCGCTGGCCGGTGACGCGGCTGCGGTGGCCTCGAGCCTGCGGGTCTCGGTCGGCGGCGCACTGGTGGCCGAGCTCATGCTCGACGAAGCCCGTGACGTCCTTGGTCCCCCATGCGCGAACGAGGGGGACTCTGCGGCCTGCGCCATGCGGAAGGCCCTTGGTGAGTCCCGTCTGCCGCCGTTGGCCAAGCATGACGTTCCCGACGCATGCGGAGGCTACGACCTCGGTATCCCGGTCATCCTCGAGGGCGACACGCTGCTCGTGCTCGATCAGCGGGTGCCGGCCACCGCGAAGGGGCTGACGGACGCGCTCGTCGACCGGCTGTCGCCGCCGCAGCGCGCGCGTCGAGATGCGCCGCAGGTGGCGCTGGTCGTTCCGCCCGACACCCCGTTCGCCACGATGCGTCCGCTGCTCGACGGGCTGGCGGCCATGGGCGCTGCGTGGGGTCCGGTCGTGCAGCGCGAGTACGACCGGAAGGCGCTGCTCGTGCCGATGGAGGACTGGTCGCCGACCACCACCGTGGACTGGACGACCTCTGCGAAGGGGGCATCCAGGCCGCGTCCATCCCAGCTCCCGGATCCGCTCTCGGTCACCGTGCGGCGCGGCGACGCGCAGGTGCAGCTGGCCGGTGGAAAGCGACGCACCGTGCGTTCCGGCAAAGACATCGCGAAGGCGGTCAACGCACAGAAGCGCCGCGCCGCGCTGTCGTTTGCCGACGACGTGCCGTGGTCGCGGGTCGTGTCCGTGCTCGCGGGGACCTGTGGCAGCCCGCGAACGCTTGCAAACTGAGCCCGTCCTGTCGGGGGGCCGACCTCTACGAGAGAAGGTCGAGGTCGTGCTCGACGGACAGGTAGAACTGCTCGTCGATGTCGCTGCCGTCCACGCCCAGCAGCCTGCGAAGGTTGCGATGGACGTGGTCGGGGCTGATGCGGGTGCTCTCCTCCGCGTCGTCCTCCGCCATCTCGAGCGTGTTGGGGTCGAGGCCGATGGCGTTGTGCCCCTCGTCGGTGTACCCGAGCACCCGGTTGCCGGGGATACCGGCGCCCATCATGATCATCGAGCTGATCGACCAGTGGTCCTTGCCGTTGTCGCCGTTGTAGTTGGGCGTGCGGCCAAAGTCCGAGCCGATGACGACGATGAGGTTGTCGGCGACTTCCTGGCGCTCGGCCTCTTCCCACAGGAAGTTGACGATGTTCATGACCTCGGTCAGCCGCGGGATGTGGCGGTTGTCGTGATCGTCGTGGGTGTCGAACCCGCCGCGCGAGAGGTTGCCCGCCACGCAGATGCCGGCCTTGTAGGCCGAGACGAGCAGCTCGACGCGACGGAAGTCGCCGTTGGCGTTCGGGGTGGGGAGAACCTCCTCGAGCTTCTGAAGCTGGTCCGAACCCATGCGCGCGGTCAGCATCGAGTCGATGCTGTTTGCGTAGCGGGGCAGGCGCTGCTTGGCGAGCTGCGCTTCTGCCCGGCTCTCGCGCGCGAGGCTGATCATCGCGTGCGCCTTGGACGAGTGGTACGTGTCCGAGTTCTCGTTCGAGGCGTTGGTGCGGTCGGGGTGCGCGAGCTCGGCGAGCCGGTTCGCGTCGAGGTTGCGCGTCGGGGCGACCAGACCCGCGGTGCGATCGTAGCCGCCGAAGCTGAGGTACGACATCGGCAGCTCCGGGGCGGTGAAGCCCGCTGCGACCGCTGCCAGGCTCGGGTAGCCCTCGCCGAGGCGACCGCTCGCCATGTGGCGCTGTCCCGCCTCGTGGCTGTTGGTCTTCATGTCGACCCCGTTGAGCACCGTCATCTTGTCGAAGTGCGTGCCGAAGAACTCGGCCGCGCCGGGGATCGGTGCGTAGTTGATGTTGCCCGCGGTGAGGATGTCGCCCTCGCCGTAGGTCTGGTTGAGCGCGTTGCCCTTGGGGTCACAGAGCAAGGTCGGGTCCCACCCGCCCATCGCCATGACCTGCACCACCAGCGGTCCGTTCTCTCCGTTTTGCATCGCGCGGGGCGAGCTGTCCACGCCGCCGTTGGCGAAGGCCTGGGTCAGCCAAGGCGTGGCAGCCACGCCCATGCCCATGCCCATGCCGGCAGCCAGCTTCATAAATCCCCGTCGGTCCATTCCGTTGCGTCCCATCGTCGTCGTCTCCTTCGTTCCTCGTCGTCTGCGGTGCGGCGTGCCTTATTCGTAGAGGAACGCGTGGTCTCCGAGCAGGTAGGTGACCACCGCCATCCAGGCGCGGACGGTGTAGTCGGGGTCGTCGATGAGGGCCGCGTCGCCGAGCTCTTCGCCGGTGATGCGGTCGGTGGATGCGCGACAGGGGCTGGGCAAGGCCACCGAGTACTCGGGGTCCTCGCTCAGCAGGTCGTCGTGACCGTCGCGGTAAACACCCTCGTAGAGGGCGTAGGTTCGCTGAATCTCGGGGTCGCTCTCGGAGAGGCGCTCACCGAGCAGGTGCTCGTGCAGGTACACGATGTTGGCCACGATGGCGTCGCGACCCGCGTCGGTGTCGGGCAGGTCGGTCACGTCGACCTCGGGGAAGAGCAGGCGCTCTTCGACCGGCCGGGTGAAGTCGAACGGTGCCGCGGCGCAGCTGACCTCATTGGCCATGCGCTCGCCGATGTTCGCCATGACGCCGTTGAGCTCGGTCAGT
>JBCCQM010000047.1:0-44406 GCA_039024335.1 Myxococcota bacterium | reverse complement strand
GCCGGCACCGGGCGGCTACCCGCAGCCGGGTCAGCCGGCACCGGGCGGCTACCCGCAGCCGGGTCAGCCGGCACCGGGCGGCTACCCGCAGCCGGGGCAGCCGGCACCGGGCGGCTATCCGCCGCCGGGGCAAGCCGCGCCGCAGCCGGGTTACCCGCCGCAGCCGGGCTACCCGCCCCAGCCGGGCGCTGCGCCGCAGCCGGGTTACCCGCCCCAGCCGGGGCAGCCCGCGCCGGGCGGCTACCCGCCGCCGGGTGGCTATCCGCATCAGTAGGTCGAACCGACCAGCCTTCGGGGCGGTGCTCACGCGAGCATCGCCCCGTTTTCGTTGAGGAAGTCGCCCGCGGGGGTCGCGAGCAAAATGGTCCGCTCGCGTGACGCAGCGCGTGGACCCAGCTCGTCTTGATCTCGTACGGTGCGCGCGGAGTAGCCATGCCCGACGCCCCCAGCACTTCGCCGCGGTACGACCTCTCTCGCCTCAGCCAGTTCCCCGAGCTGACGCCCGATACGATGAAGCTCGCGTACCGCGAAGCCTGCATGGCGCGGATGCACGTCGAGCGCATCGTGCAGGAGTGCCTCAAAGGCATCGTGAAGTTCGCGATTTGGGGGCCGGGCGAGGAGATTCACGGCACGGCCACCGCGCTGGCGGCCCGGGAGACCCTCGCGTTCGACAAGTTCGCGATCTGTGGCCACTACCGCAGCGCGTCATTGCTGGGGCTTTGGGCCCGCATGCAGGGCTACGAGGACTTTCACCTCGACCACATGCGACAGCAGCTGTCGCGGTCGACCGACCCCTGGAGCGGAGGGCGCCAGATGACGGCGCACTTCAACGACATGCGCTTCGGCATCCTGCCGGTCCAGTCCGCGCTCGGGATGCAGATCAGCAAGTCGGTCGGCTACGCCTACGGCAACAAGCTCAAAGGCATCAACGACGCCGTCACGATGGCGGTCGTCGGTGACGGCACCTGTGCCGAAGGCGACCTGCACGAGGGCATGACCGGCGCGTCGATCCTCGGTCTGCCGTGGCTGCTGACGATCACCGACAACAACATCGCGATCTCGGTCAAGCCCGAGGACGGCCGCGGCATCACGGACTTCGAGGCGTACGCCAAGGCCTTCGGGTTCGCGTACTTCACCTGCGACGGCAACGACTTCCTCGACGTCTACGAGACCAAGAAGAAGGCGATGGCCTTCTGCCGCGACAACCAGCAGCCGGCGCTTGTCTGGGTTCGCAACCTCTCCCGGCTCAACGACCACAGCTCGGCGGCCGACGTCACGTTCAAGTTCGACCAGTACGACCCGCTGCTCGACTTCGGCGAGTCGCTGGTGCAGCAGGGGATCCTGCAGCCCGGTGACATCGTCCGTCGCAAGGACGGCCAGTCGAAGGACTACTTCCTGCGTCACGAGCTTGGCGCGGTGGGCAAAGAGGCCGACGACTACATCGTCGGCACGATGACCCAGGCCGAGTCCGAGCCCGAGCCCACGTACGAGTCGGCGTTCGAGGACATCATGGACCCGTACCCGGTCGCCTCGGAGCCCGCACCCGAGGGCCGCAACACGATCATCTCGATCAACGGCGCGATGCGAGCCGCGCTGGGGGCGATCCTCAAAGAGAACCCCATGACGTGGGTCTACGGGCAGGACGTGGGCGAAAAAGGCGGCGTTATGCAGGCCACCCGCGGTCTGTTCGACCAGTTCCCCGGCCAGGTCAAGGACGCGCCGATCAACGAGCCGCTCATCCTGGGTACGGCCATCGGCTTCGCCCTGCACGAGGGCTCGACGGCGCTGCCGGAGATCCAGTTCTCCGACTACAGCCTCAACACGCTGCACTGGCTGGTCTACCTGGGCAACCTGCTGTGGACCTCGGGCGGCACCCTTCACGCGAACGTGATCGTGCGTCTGCCGACCGAGCCGCTGCACGGCGGCGCCGTGTACCACTCGATGTGCATGGAGGGCCTGTACGGCTCGATCCCTGGCCTGACGATCTGCGCGCCCACCACCTCGCGCGATGTCTACGGCATGCTCCGCTCTGCGGCGGAGTACACCGGCCCGGTCCTGTTCTTCGAGTCGAAGGGCCTGTACCGCATGACGCTCGGCGACGCGTTCCCCGGAGAGCCGACCGACAAGACCGAGGTCGCCAAGCTCAAGCGCGCCATCGCGTTCGAAGGCCACGCGCCGGACATCCCCGACGACTTCCGCGTGCCGCTGGGCAAGGCCGCCATCCGCAAAGAAGGCACCGACCTCACCATCGTGACGTGGGGTCGCTGCACCCTGTTCTGCCAGACCGCGATTGCGAAGCTCGAGGAGGAGGGCGTCAGCGTCGAGATGATCGATCTGCGCACGATCGTCCCGCCCGACCTCGACACCGTGATGGCCTCGGTCGGCAAGACCCGCCGCCTGCTCGTCGTCCACGAGGACCGCGTCTTCGCGAGCCTCGGCCGCGAGATTCAGGGCGCGGTCATCGAGGCGATGGCGGGGCAGCCCCTCGCAACGCGCGTGCTCGGTCAGGACCCCGTCCCGGGCATCCCGCAGAACGCCCACCTCGAGGAGAAGCTCGTGGTGTCGCCGGAGAAGGTTCACGCCGCTGCGCACGAGGTCATGAAGCTCCCGCTGGGCGGCTCGGCTGCGGCTGCGGCTGCCCCCGCGCCTGCGGCTGCGCCGTCGGTCCTGTGGACCCCGAACCGCAACTTCGTCGCCTGAGTCCTCCGCTGGTCTCGCGCGCCCGGGCGCCCTCATCGTTCGAGGGGCTCGGGCGTTCTCGTGGACGCCGTGCGTGGCGAAGGGGGACGATGCGCTGTACGGTTTGCAGCGGTGGAGATCGGCGAAGACACGCTCTCGCTTCCGGGCCTCACGCTCGAGGGCGTCGCCCGAGGGGGCATTCAGACCAGCCTGCGCGTTCCGGAGCTCGGCGTTCTGTTCGACGTGGGCGGCCGCATTCCTGGCCAGCTCAAGCACGGCCGAATCCTCATCTCGCACGGGCACCAGGACCATCTCGGCGGCTTGCCGTACCTGCTCTCCCAGCGCCACCTGGCTCGGCTGCCGCCCGCCGACGTTCACGCGCCTGCGGCGGTGATTGAGCCGTTCACGCGCATCCTGCAGGCGTGGTCGGAGATCGAGGACTTCGAGATGCACGTCAATCTGCACGGGCACTCGCACGGAGACGTCGTCCCGATCCGCAAGAACCTCGACGCGGTCGCCCTGCGCTCGGAGCACCGCGTCCCGTCGCTGGCCTGGGTGGTGCGGCGCGTCAGCGGCCGTCTCAAGCCCGAGTACGCCGGGCTGCCGCGAGAGACGCTCGCGCAGATGCGTCGCGACGGCAAGGAGCTGACCGACGTGGTTCGGACCCCGGTGCTTTGCGTCTCGGGGGACACGAAGATCGACCTCTTCGACCGAGAGCCGATGGTCCGTCAGTCCAAGGTCTTGGTCTACGAGGTGACCTCGTGGGACGACCGCCGCGACGTCGAGCACACCCGGACCTGGGGGCATACGCACGTTGACGAGATCATCGAGCGTGCCGAACAGTTCGAGGGCGATGCGCTGGTTTTGGTGCACCGCAGCCCCCGGCATACCCGCACGCAGGCCGAAGAGGTCGTCGCGACGCGATTCCCCGCTTCGGTGCGAGATAAGGTCCACATCTTTGGACGCTGAGCGCACCGAAATCCTGGTGCTTGGAGCCTCGTTCGCGGGGGTCGAGGTCGTCTATCAGCTGCTGCAGGCGTTCGACGGTCGGCCGCCCTCGGTCACGGTCGTCGACCGACAGCCTCAACACGGCTACCTGCCGCTGGTTCAGGAGCGCATGTGCGGGGTGACCGACGCGGCAGCGTCGCGGCTGAACACGCAGGCGTTCATCGAGTCGGTCCCCGGCGCGGCCTTCGTGCAGGACGAGGTCGTCGCGTTCGACCCGGAGGCGAAGGCGGTCATCCTGGGCAGCGGGCGCATCATCGCGGCGCGCTTCGTCGTCGTGGCGCTTGGGTCTGCCTTCGATGCGCCGGTCGGCGTCGAAGGCAGCGACCGCATTTTGACGTACAAGCGCGAGGACGACTTCGAGGCGAGCACCGCCGCGCTCGCGGAGCGGCTCGCCGGCGCCGACGACGTGAAGGTGGCGGTCGTCGGCGGCGGCATCAGCGGGTGCGAACTGGCGGGGGAACTCGCGCAGCTTCGTCGGTCGCGACCGGATGGCTGGAGCAGCCCGCAGGTACGCTTGGTCTCCTCGGCGCCCGCGCTCGCTGGATCGCTGCGCAGCCGCGTTGCGGCCAAAGCAAAGCGGGCGCTGGAGGGGCAGGGCGTCACGGTCGACCTTGGGACGCGCCTCGTCGCGGTCCGCGAGGGGCAGATCGACCTCGCGTCGGGCGGCGCAACCCAGACCGTCTCGGCCGACCTCGTGTTCTGGGCCGGTGGCGTTCGCCCCGCGAGCGTGCTCGCGGACTTGGACCTGCCGCGAACCGAGGCGGGATGGCTGTCCGTCGGTCCCACGCTGCAGTGTTTCGCCGAGCCCACCATGACGCGTCCGGACATCTTCGCGTGCGGCGACGCGGTCCGGGTTCGCAGCGGTGCTGGTGAATGGGCCACAATGCAGCGCGCGATCGAGTGCATCTGGCAGGCGGGGGTGGTCGTCCGCAACCTGCGGACGCTGCACGCTCAGCCTGCCGGGTATCCCGAGGGGATTCCGTCCCTGGAGCCGCACACGCTCCGTCGCGAGTTCTTCTACGGGCTGAGCCTCGGCGCGCGTTCGCTGGTCGTCTATCGCGGGTTCGGGCTCGACCTGCCCGGCATCAACCACGGCTTTCGCCGCTGGCTGATGCGGCAGTACCTCGCTCGGTACGCGCCGTTGCCGTCCGCGAGGGCGTGAATGTAGGTGGACTGCCCTCGGCGCGGAACTGCACTGTCTCGCGTCCGAGCCGCCGTGGTGATGCCAACTTGGGTCGCCTCGTCGCTGTCGTGAGCGCTTCCCCAGCGGTACCGTGACGGGGTGTGGTGGGTGACGGCCACGCTGCTGTGGGCGTCGCATGGTGACCAGCAGCTCGCAAAGACGACCTGGAGCACCGCGGACGGGCTGCCTCAATCGTCGGTGACGGCGATCGACCAGGACGCCGCCGGGACCCTGCTCCTGGGTACGTACGGCGGGCTGGTGCGCTTCGACGGGCGTACCTTTCGGCTTGCGGACGCCGAGGGCGCGTGGTCGGGGCTCCGGGTGACGGCGGTCGAGAGCCTCGATGAAGAGGGGACCGTCTTGGTGGGCACACAAGACGGGCGCGTCCTGTGGACCGACGGTCGCGTATTCGAGCCAATGGCGATGCCCCCCGGCTTCGCTGGCATGGCCGTCTGGTCGATCGCGGCGCATGGCGACCAACGGCTTGCGGTCAGCGAAGGGGGGGTCGCGGCGTTCGACGGGAACGCGTGGACGACGGTGAATGTCCCCGAAGGCCAGTACTACGCGATGTGGGACGAGACGGGCGGATGGATTGCAGGAGACGCAGGCCTATTCCGCTATCGCGACGGCGTTGCCTCGCCAGCCTTCGTGGACACCGGGATGCTGCGTGCGATGTGTCGGTCGAGATCCGGCGTGTTCCTCGGTGGAACGCACGGGGTTTTTCGTCTCGAAGGAGACCGGCTCGTGCAGCTCGAGACGCGTCGCGCGAACGAGCTGCTGTGCTCGCGGACCGGGGACGTTTGGGCTGGGGACGAGCGGAGTGTTCGCATCGTCGGGACCCCGACCCAGTTCGACGTAGAACACGACATCGTCGCGCTCTACGAGGACCGCGAAGACAACGTCTGGGTGGGGACCGACGGTGGTGGCCTGACGCGGGTGACGCGAGAGGAGTGGACGGTGTCCGCGATCCCCGGCGGGGTGCTGTCGATGGTGGAGGAAGACGAGGGCACGCTGCTCGTGGCGGGGTATTGCGGTGTTGGGGGGTTGTTCCGGGTGTCGGAGGACGCGCCGCCGAAACGCGTGCGCGAGGGATGCGTCCGGGCGATGGCTCGAGACGAGGAGGGCGTGCTGCTCGGTTTGGACGAGAGTGTGCACCGGTGGGCTGACGGCGAATCGCAGCCCATCGTCGAGATCGGCCACTGGGTGCTCGCGCTCGCGGTGCGTGACGACGGCTTGTGGATCGGGACGGACGGTGGCGGGGCGTATCGATGGCACGACGAGACGCTCAGCCGAGTCGACGTCGGTGACGACCGCGTCCTCTCGATCGCACCTGGGCACGATGGCTCGCTGTGGTTCGGCACGCACGGGGGCGTGACGCGGCTCGACGCCGACGGCGTGACTCGCTCGACGCCAAACGACGGCGTGCCCGCGGGACCCGTCCGCGGCCTGCTCGTCGAGGACGACGGCACGGTCTTGATGGCAACGTACGGAGGCGGTCTCGGCGTCCTTCGCGACGGACGCTCGTGGCGCCTGACGGCCGCCGACGGTCTGGCCGGGAACACGCTTTCTTCGATCATCGACGACGGGCGAGGCTCACTGTGGATCAACGGCAACCGAGGTTTGAACAGCGTCAGGCGCGATGAGCTGCGCCTCTGGCTCGACGGCGGACTCGCGCTGCCGCGGATTCGGCGTTGGAACAGTCCCGAGGGCAACGGTGGTGGCCAGCCCGCGGGGACGATGCTGGCCAACGGAACCCTGGCGGTGCCGACCATCGCCGGCGTGGTGTTCCTCTCGCCCGCAAAGGTGAGGCGCAACAGCGTGCGCCCCGACGTCGTGCTCATGTCCGGAGACGTGGACGGCGTTCCGCTCGACCCAGAGCGCCGCATCGTCGTTCCACCGGGTCCTGGCCGTGTCCACGTGGAGTTCACGGCCGCCACGCTTCGACACCCCGAGCTGGCGACGCTGGAGTATCGCTTGCCCAATGACGACGGCGCGTGGCGGCTGGTCCGAGACGGGTCGTTCGTATGGGCAGGCGTGGACCCTGGGCAGCACGTCGTCGAGCTGCGTGCAACGAACGAAGACGGCGTGCCCTCGGAGGTCCTGGCGCTCGAGTTCGAAGTCGAGCCGCACCTTTTGCAGCGGTGGACCTTCTGGCTTGCGGTGGCGGGGATGGTCCTCGCCGCGGGCGCAGCGGCACACCGCTGGCGGACCCGCGCGATCGCGGAAAAGAACCGGGAGCTCCAGCGCGAGGTCCGTCAGCGCATCGACGCCGAGGAGGAGCGGGAGCGAATCTCGCGTCGGCTTTCGGTTGCGGAGCGCATGGAAGCCGTCGGGCGGCTCGCTGGAGGCATCGCGCACGACTTCAACAACCTGCTCACGGCCGTCTCGGGCGCTTCATCCGTGCTGCGCGAGGTGACCACGGGCGCAGGGCAAGGCGAGGCCGCGTCGCGGTCGCTGGAGAGCCTGGAGCGATGCGTCGAGCGGGGGGCCGGGCTGACGCGTCGGCTGCTCGCGTTTGCGCGGCAGCAGCCGATGGAGAGGGTCCGTATCGATCCGGGCGCGCAGCTGCAGGCTCTCTTGCCGCTGCTGTCGAGCACGGTACGGGACGACATCGAGATCGATTTGGTGCTCGCCGTCGGCGAGATGGGGATCGACGTGGATCCCTCGGTTTTCGAGCTCGCGATCGTCAATCTCGTCCTCAACGCGGCCGACGCGATGCCCGAGGGAGGTCGAATCCAGCTGAGTTTGGAGCGCATGGAGCCTGGCTCGCAGCCCCCGTTCGCGGCGGATTCGGCGCTGGATTGGTCGATGGACTGGGTGGTCGTGTCGATCCAAGACGATGGCGTCGGCATGACACCCGAGACGCTTGCCAAGGCGCGCGAGCCATTCTTCACGACGCGCAAGCATGGCAACGGACTGGGGCTCCCGTCGGTGGACGGGTTCGTCGAGCAGTCCGGCGGGGAGATGCACATCAGCTCTGCCGTGGCCGTCGGCACGACGGTGGCCTTGGTGCTCCCCGCCGCTGATGCGCCTGCCGAGCCCGGTGGATCGTGCTCGGGAGCGTCGGTGGACGCCGATGGCCGGGGACGCGTGTTGTTGTGTGATGACGATGACCTCGTTCGCGAGAGCCTGCATCGCGTGCTCGAGCGTGCGGGGTACCAAACAGTCGCGTTCGGGGACCCACAGGCGCTTCTCGACGAGGTCGAGCCTGGTCAGTTCGACATCCTGGTCACCGACGTGCTGATGCCCGGGCTCTCTGGAGGGGTCCTCGCGCAGCGCATGCGAGCGCGTGATCCAAACCTACGGGTGGTCTTCATCAGCGGGTATACCGACGACGTCGCGCCCGACGAGCTGTGCGGCCGCTTGCTGTACAAGCCCTTCCGCTCCCAGGACGTCGTCGCGCTCGTTGGAGACGTCCTCAACGCGGCGGAGTGAGCGACGGGTGGCGACCGTGGGGTCGGCGGGCCGAGACGGGGCTTCGGGAACCTTTGGGGGGGCGGTCTGCACCTGCCCCGAAGCACGCCATGGCACGTCTCCGTCCTTCGTCCTGGGTCCTCGCCCTCTCGCTCTTGTCCGCCTGTCCTGACGACGACGGCGGGTCAGCAGTGTTCGACACCCAAGAATCGCCTTCGCAGGATGACGCGACCGGCGGCACGACCGAGGCCGAGGACGACCCGGCCTCGAGCTCGAGCGGAGACGACCCCAGCGGGGCGCCCGGCTCTGGCGTCGACCCCGACGGCGACGTCGGATGCGACGCCGTGGACTTCCTCTTCGTCATCGACAACAGCGGTTCGATGGCCGACGAGCAGCAGCAGCTGATCGATTCCGTCCCCGGCTTCGTGTCGGCGATCGAACAGCGACTCCCGCCGGGGACGGGCACCTACCACATCATGGTCACGGACTCCGATCCGTGGGTGTACGGGGGATGCGAGGAGAGCTGCACCGAGTCGGCCGCGTGCGAGATGCAGAGCGCCGACGGAAGCTGCGACTGCGGCTACCCGTGCGCGCTACGGGGCCTGTGTACGGACATCGGGGACTACGTCTGCGGGCAGACGCAGCCGATGGACTGCGAGGACGTGCTCGGGGCAGGGATCACACACCCCCGTGGGCGCGACGCCTCCAACGTGGAGTGCGAGTTCGCCTCGAACCGCCGCTTCATTGCCAGCGGCGAGCCAGACCTGGCCGCCTCGTTCGACTGCGCGGCGCGGGTCGGCACGAACTCCTCCCTGGGCGAGAAGCCCATGGAGGCGATGGTTCAGGCGGTGGCCGGAGACGGCGACGTCGCGGCGTGCAACGAGGGTTTCCTGCGGGACAACGCCGTGCTCGTCGTCGTGATCATCACCGACGAAGACGACAACGGGCCCAACGCCGATGATCTCGAGGGAGACTCGATGGGGTCGCCGCAGGCGTGGCGCGATGCCCTCGTCGCCGCCAAGAACGGAAACGAAGACGCGATCATCACCATGGCGCTCATCGGCGACGGCGACAGCCCGACGGGGATCTGCGACCCCCTGGACCCGGCGACCTTCGAAGGTGCCGAGCCTGCACCACGCATTCGCGAGTTTGCGGGCCTGTTCGGGGCACAGGGCATCGTCGGCTCGGTGTGCGCCCCGAGCTACGTCGAGTTCTTCGAGTCCGCCGTCGAGACCATCGGGATGGCCTGCGACGAGTTCGTCCCGGTCGGGTGACCTCCCTCAGCAGCGGCGTCGCAGGCCGAACAGCGTCAGCAATACCAGCACGGCGCTGATTGGGGCGGGGGGACCAACCCGGCAGCCGGAGCTGCCGCCGTCGGCCGCGGTCCCGTCCGTATCACCGTCGGTCTCCACGTTTCCACCGCCCGGCGTCGGCTCGGAGGAGTCGGCCGAATCCGCGGACGCGGACTCGCCGGCCGAGCTCCCGGTTGTGTCATCTCCAGCATCGCCGGTGGTGCCGTCGCCGCTGGTCTCGGGCGCGTCTCCGGTGCTCTCGTCACCACCGGAGGTCTCTCCACCCGTCGTGCCGGGGTCGACGAAGCCTTGGGCGTGTGCGCCGATGTCCAGCGGCAGGTCGTCGAAGCGCGTGACGGTCTGGGCGGGGTGCGCGTAGACCTCGGTGGGCTCGAGACTCATGGCGCCGTCGCTGCCGGGGTCCACGCCCGCATCGATGGCGGGCGAACCGTCGACCAGCGTGTAGTCGTATGCGGCGCGGTCGACGAAGTTGGGCTCGTCGGTGAGCAGGTTGCCCTCGTCGGTAATCGCCATTGCCTCGGTCTCGTCGATGAACGGCGTGCCGTTGCCGACCATCAGGTTGTTGCGAAACACCGCGGTCCCGTCGGCGCCGTTGTTCATGCGCACGAACGCGGGGTTCGATCCGTTGTCGTTGACGAGGGTGTTGTTGACGACGAACAGGCGGTTCTCGGGGCCGCTGACGCCCTCGGCGTTGTAGCGGACGAGGGTGCCCGTGTTTTCGGCCGTGGGCCCCTGCTGGATCTGATTGCCGACGATGTACGTGAGCCCGCCGTTTGAGATGTCGATGAGGTAGCTGCTGCTTCCGTCGTCTTCGTCGCCGAAGCGGTTGTAGAAGATGTGGTTCTCGCGGGCGCGCGTCTTGAGCGTGTGTCCCGAGAAGGTGTGGTGGCTGTAGTTCCCGATGAAGTCGAAGCGGGCAACGCTGCCGCTGATGTAGACGTTGTGCTCTTGGCCCGAGCCCGGGTTGCCGTTGTAGGCGAACTCGGAGTTCTCGATCCGGACGGTGTGGTCGGGCGTGCCGCCGGAGAGAATGCCGTTCTGGTTGTCGTGGAAGTAGCAGTTGCGGACCACGAGCGACTCGCCCTGCATGCGAATCCCAGCTCCGTTGTCGCCCGCGGCGTTGATGAACGCCCCGGAGAACTCGATGTTTTCGACGACGATCGGTCCGGTGTTCAGCTCGATCGCGAAGATGCCCTTGTCGTTGAACAGGGGCTGGGTGGCGCGCAGGTGCGACCGCGTCTCACCCACGCCGCGGATGGTGAGGTCACCCGTGGTGATCGTGCTGACGTCGTCGATGTACTCGCCGGCATCGACCTCGATGACGTCACCAGGAGCGGCGGCGGCGAGGGCATCGGAGACCCGGGTGTACGGCTTGTCTGGACCCACCTGAAGCGTTTCCGCGATCGCAATCGACGGCAGAAGGCACGGCAGCAACCCAGCGAGAACTCCCCAACGCATGCGCTGAGTGTACCTACAAGGACATCAGGGTTCATCGTCCGACACGGCAGCGAGGTACGCGTCGAGCGTGACTGGGGGCTCGAGGGCGAAGGTGTCGCCTGTGGACACCAACGTCACGATACGATCCAAACGGAAATTGCGGAAAGCGTTTCGCAGCTCACACCATCCGCCGACGGTCCAACCGACGCCCCAAAAAAACAGCCCGAGTGGACGAACCACGCGCTCGGTTCGGACGCGGGCCTTGTCCTCGTACGTGATGCGAACGGCTTCGTGAGCATCGATCGCGGCGCGGAGCGGAGTCAGGAAGGTGCGCGCGCGCTCGGGCACGTGGAAGGAGACCGAGAACAGCGCGGTGTTGTGAACGCGTGGGCGCTGACTCGGCGGCAGTGCGGCCTCCACCTTTTCGAGCGCGCTCTGGGCAGCCGCGCGCAGCGGGGCGTCGGCCCAGCTCTTGACCATGCGCGCGCCGAGGACGAGCGCTTGGATCTCGCGCGTGGTGAACATGAGGGGCGGGAGCTCGAAGTCCTTGCCCATGCGGTAGCCGACGCCGGCTTCCCCTTGGATCGGAACGCCCGAGCGACCGAGATCCGCGATGTCGCGATACACGGTTCGTTCGGAGACGCCGAGGCGTTCGGCCAGCATCGCGGCCGTGGTGAGGCGCCGATGCTGGAGGACCTGCACGATCTGGAACAGCCGATCCGCACGACGCATGCGGGTCCACGGTTGCGCTGCCCGTCGAAAATGTCCAGCAGGACGCACGGCTCGAGCGCTTCGTGGCGAGGCAGGAGCTGATAGCCTGCCGCGATGCGTCGACTCGCCGCGATAGCAGTGCTGCTGGGCCTTGGATGTTCGGTGGCTACGTCGACATCGAAGCCAGCCTCGAGTGCGTCCCCCAAGCCCTCCGGCGACGCGCAGGAGGACGTGGCGGCAGCACCCGCGTCGAAGCCCCCGCTGCCAGAGGCTCGTTCGCCCGGTCGCGGGTTTCGTGCGCCCGTCGTGGAAGCGGTCCGCATCACGACCACGACCGAGGTCGAGGTCCGGCTCACGCGCGCCGACGATGCGCGGCCGTGGTCGGGTCCGGTGCGCTACACCGCCGAGCCGTTCACCGTGACGGGCGCGCCCCACAAAGGTCACGTACGGGAGAAGAACGTGCTCGGTTCGGGCCGGGCGTTCGACCTCAACGGCGACGGCGACGTTCGGGATCGCTTCAAGGCATCCTGCAGCGATGGCGCGTTTCAGCTCGGCAAGACGCTGCGGCTGGAGCCGGTGATGGGCGGCCCCGCGGTCGCGCGGACCTACGACTACGGGTCGTCGGAGGCGCCTCGTCAGGGCAGCGTGCGCGAAGGCGGCGTGGGAACGATGCTGTACCTGCCGTGTGCGGATGACGGGACCGTCAGCCTGGGCTGGGGACCGGGGCCGATCGAGGTCCGGGAGATCCCCGGTCCGGCGCTGATGGTCCTGGCGTTCGGCAACCCTGCACTGCCGCCCTCGATCCCCGCCGACGGCGTGCGCCGAGAAGGCGCGAGGGAGGGACTGGTCGAGCAGCGCCTCGACCTCGAGGTGTACGAGCCCGTGGTCGACACACCGCACTGGTACGCCGTCGCAGGGACGATGGCCCAGCTCGACCCGGACGCCGAGGAGCAGATCGTGCGCGTATTCATCGAGGGCGACGTCGAGCACGTGCAGATTGCGGTCAACGAAGGCAAGCCGGGTATCCCGCGGGCCCGGACGTACGTCGCAACGCAGACCGTCGGCTCGCGGTGAACGAGGCTGCGGGGCCGCACCATCGATCGCGTACGATGCGAGCACGCCATGACGCGCTCCGTACGGATGCTGATCGCCTCGAGCCTGTTGTCGTTCGCCTGCGATGGTGGGACCCCGCCCGATGCGACGCCGACCCCGGCTGTGACGCCGACGTCTACGAAGCCGAAGCCAGAGCCGAAGCCGGTCGCTCCGAGCGACGCGCAGGCAGAGCCGGCTGCCCCGATCCCGACCACTGCGCCCGCTCCAGCGGTGTCCTCGCCTGAGGAAGCGTTTCGTGCCGAAACCCCGCTCGCGGTCGAGGCCAAGCCGGTTCGCAGCCTGGGCGTTCGGAACAAGGCGCTCGCGGGCATGTATGCGCTCGAGGCCTCGGTGAGGACGCCCGATTGGGGCCGCGCGGGTGAACACGTGGCGGCCTCTCGCGACGACAACCTCCTCACGGCCTGGGGATGCACCGCCTCCGACGACCAGCCGTGTGCACTCGAGCTGACCCTGCCCACTTCGGCATCGGTCGTTGCCGTGCGGCTGTACGCCGCCGCCGGAACGCGTGGCCCAGACGTGGAACCTGCCAAGCAAACCGTCAGCTGGCCGAACTACAAAGCTCACCCGCGACCCGCCAAGATCCGCGTTCACACCCGCGAGGGGTACGTCGACGCGACGGTCAAAGATGGGGCCGATGACCGCTACCTCGTCTTTGCGTCGCCGGTAGAGACCGATCGCATCACCATCGAGGTGACGGAGCTTCATGCGGGCAAGAAAAACGAGGAGCTTCGGGTGGCAGAGGTCGAGGTCTTCGGGACGACGGGGGCCGCCCGCGCGCCGCTGTCGCTCGACCCGGCACGGACGTATGTCCGCTACGAGACCACGCCGTGGAGCGGCGCAACGATCCGCCAGGTCTTCCTGGAGGAGGCGGTGGCGTATGGACGTCGACGCTTGATGCGGGCGACCGCCCTGCACGGCACCGAGGCGAACGAGGGGCGGTACGTGCTCGTCGAGCGAATGTTCAAGACGACGTGCGACGAGAGCGAAGGCAGCTACACGCTGCTCGACACGAACACCCGCGTCCCGTGGGCACTTGGACCGCTCGGGGGCGTTCCCGGTTCGGTCCACGCCGTCGACGGCGGCTTCGTCGTCGCGGCACCCGGCGCAGCGGCGGAGGATGCCAAGACGGTGCGCATCGAGGCAGGGACCGCGAAGATCGAGCGCGGCAGCGATGCAGAGCTGGCGAACCCGATCATGCGAGGGATCGGGGACGCATCGCCCGTGCCGACCACGTGTGGTGCACCCGACGAAGCCACCGTGACGGCATCCGGCCTCGGCGAGCGATACACCGAAGACGAACGCGCCGCGCTGCTTCGCTGCAACGTCGATGGCGTGAAGGTGGTCTTTACCCAGCTGCCCGCGTGTGACAAGCGGTGGAGCGTGGTGGTGGTCGGCACCGACGGGACGATCGTCGCCGAGGCGCACAATGAGGATGACGACGGACGTGGGCTCCGGTACGCGGTGGTCGACGGCGGCCGCTTCTTGATCGAGACGACGAAAAAGGGGGGCGACGTCACGCAGCTTCACCAGGTCTCGGCGGACGGGCTCGCGCTGTATGCAGACCGGGCGTCGTTCGCCGCGCGTCCTCCGGCCTCGTGTCGACCGTGCTCGGATGCGTTCGGGCCCGCTAGCGAACGCTGAAGCTGACGCCGTCCAGTCGAGCGCCGGCCTTCGGATCGCGGGGGCGTGCGTAGACCTCGTGGTCGCCGGGCCCGAGCTTGGCGAGGACGCGGTACGGATGGGACGACGTTCCCACGACGTCGCCATCGACGACGAACTCGACCGCGTCGGGACGCGTGCTGGTGGGCCCCTTCCACGTGGCCGTGAGCGCGACGCGATCGCGGTCCGAACCGTCTTGTCCGAGCAGCACGACGGTGCCCGCCGTGGGACCGGTCATAGCGAGCGCGGGACGACCCTGGGCGTCTCCACAGCCTTCGACGTCGTGGCTGGAGAGCCAGGGAACGCCATGCGGATCGAGGCCCGGGGCGCCGGGCGCCCGGTCATCGAGCCAGTCGTCGAAGGCGGGCGGGAGCACGGCCACCGTCTCGCCTTCGGGGTCGCAGACGAAGCCCCCCGCGGTCCGGGTGGCGTGGCGGTGGACGGTACAGGGCTCGGTGGGGCCTCCCCCGGCGGGCACGCGTCGCGTCACGGCCTCGGGGCAGGCGTCCGAGGCCAGCGCTCCTGAGAGCGGGCAGACGTGTGCGACCTCGAGTGCGTCCTCGGGCCACAGGGGCCCCCGAGTCGATACGTCGCGCATCGCCCGTCGCATGATGTCGGCGAACAGCGGGCCAGCGCCGCTGCCTCCGGTGACCTCTCGCATCGGTGAGCCGTCGGCGTTGCCGAGCCACACGACCACGGTGCGCTCGTGCGTGTAGCCAGCGGTCCACGCGTCGCGGTAGCCCGAGCTGGTGCCGGTTTTCAACGCGAGCGGGAAGCCGATGTTGAACGGGCTCCGCCCCTGAAGCAGCCGCACGCGCGCGCCAGGATCGGTGAGCGCTTCGGTCACCGACGCCGCGATCGCGGTCGGCATCACAGACACGGGCGTGGCCTCGGGGTCGTCCTCGGTGAGTCGAAGCTCGATGCGCTCACCGCCTCGGGCGAGCGCGACGTAGGCCTGCGCGAGTGCGAGCGGGGTAACCTCACCGCTACCCAAGGCGAGCGCGAGGCCGTAGTGGTGCGCGTCGCGGTCGAGGCTGTCGAAGCCCAGCGCCCGCAGTCGGTTGAGCAAGGCGTCGTGCCCCGCGGTCTCCGCAACGTCGGCCGCGAGTCGGATCACCGGGACATTGAGGCTGGCTGCCAGCGCTTCTCGAGCGGGCAGGGGGCCGAGGTATCCCCCGTCGAAGTTTCGCGGCGCATAGTGGGCGCCGCCGTCTTCGACGAAGGTAGTGGGGACGTCCGCGACCATCTGCGCGGCATGGTGTCCGTGCTCGAACGCGAGCCCGTAGACGAACGGCTTGAGCGTGGAGCCCGGCTGACGGCGGCTTCGGATCATGTCGACCTGGCCGGCGATCTCGGGGTCGAAGAAGTCCGCGCTGCCGACGTAGGCCAGCACGTCGCCGGTGGCGTTGTCGACGACGATGGCGGCCGCGTTGTCGACCGCGTGGGCCTTCATCTCGCCCATGTGCGTCGTGATGAGCCCTTCAACGTCGGCCTGCAGCGTGGCGTCGAGGGTCGTGCGGGTCTGTGAACCGTCCGACAAGTGCGCGCGTTCGATGAGGCGCTGCACGAAGTGCGGGGCTGCAAAGGCGCGTGCGAGCGGGCGGACCTCGATGGGCTCGACGATGGCTCGCGCGTGGTCCTGCCCGCTGAGCAGCTCCGCCTCGAGCATCTCGTCCAGCAGGGCGTGCTGTCGCAGGACGACCCGCTCCGCGTGGTCGTAGGGATCGAGGAAGGATGGGGAGCGGGGAAGCACGGCCAAGAACGAGGCCTGCGCCCAGCTGAGGTCGCGCGCGCGCACGCCGAAGTAGCCACGCGCGGCAGCCTCGGGCCCCACCAAGCCGTGCCCATACGGCAGCCTGTGCATGTACGCCTCCAAGATCGCGTCCTTCGAAGCGGACGCCTCGAGGTTCTGTGCCCGGGCGGCCTCGCGCAGCTTGATCGCCAGGCTTCGCTTGCCGGGCAGCCCGCGGGTATCGAGCAGCTTCACCAGCTGCTGGGTGATCGTGCTGGCGCCGGAAACGACCTCGCCATGCCGAAGGTTCTGCTCTACGGCGCGGGCGATGGCCAGGCGGTCGACCCCGTCGTGCTGGGCGAAGCGAGCGTCTTCGGCCGCCAAGGTCGCGAGTACGAGGCGGTCCCCAACCTCGGCGAGCGAGATGGGACGCCCACGCCGGCCTTCGTCTCCGGGCAGCTCACGCAGCAGGGTGCCGTTGCGGTCGACGATGCGGTGACCCGAGAACCAGTCGTCGTCGAGCAGCGCCGAGGGGTCGCCCGCGTCGGCGCGGTAGGTTCGCCATCCCGCCCAGGACAGGGAGGCGGTGACGAGGGCGAGCCACACCAGGCGGACTCGCCAGCGACGCCACGCGGGCGCCGCCTTGGCGACGGGCAGGTTCACGGGACCACCACCACGGTTGCGTCCTTCGAGTACCCGGTGCTGTCGGGCTCGTACATCAGCTCCGCCATCGCCGGCGGCACCGTGTACGTGCCCGGCGTCGTCGCACGCATCGTGTACGTGCCCGCGACGTATTCACCCCAGATGCGGTCGAAGTACAGGTGGACGCGGTCGTCACGAAGCTCGACGTGGCTGGCGTCCACCGAGCCCCACTGCAGCAGGTTGTACAGCGGGTGCGCATCGGTGAGGTCGGCAGGTCGAGACACCGTCCACAGGTCCGGCATGATGGGCTCGAACCCGGCCGGGATTCGGTCCGTCACCGCGAGGTAGCCGCGACGCTCGCTCGCGAGGCCTTCGGGCAGTCGGGCGAGCAGCGCGACCCGGACGACGGTGCCCGGCTCGACCGCGCGGAGGTCGACGTCGTTGCCCTTGGCGTCGGTGAACATGCGGTAGACCTCCGGGCCGTTGGCGGCCGAGGTTTCCACTTGGGAGTCCCCGGCTGCGAACGGGCGGCGGTAGCCGGCGGCGACCTGGAACGACACCGCGCTCTCCCCGGTCGAGGCGAGGCGGAGCACGGCGTGCCGGCCCGCAACTTCAGCGAGCGGGATGGTGAAGCGGCCAGCGCCGCTGCCCATCTTGGCCGCCATGTCGGGGTCGGCGACCAGCTCGACACCGTCGAGGCGCGCGACCACGCGGGCGTCTTCGACTTCGGCGGTCACGACCTTTTCGCGGATGGCGAGCAGTCCGAACGCGGTCGACTGCGTCGTGTACGAGCCGGTTTCTCGAACCAGAGCGTCGACGAGCAGCGGCACGAGGGCGTGCTCGGGGCGGTGGCGAATGAGCGCCAGCGCGGCTTGAGCCTTGGTGCGCGTCGACGACCCGAAGTAGTAGAAGTCGCTGTCGTCGTCCTTGATGGGCTTGAGCGTGCCGTCTGCTTCGAACGACGCGATGACGACCTCGACCGCCTTCTGCACCTGTTCGTCGTGGCCCTCGAGCGCGCCGAGTGCCAGCGCGACCGAAGCGGCTCCGAACGCGCCTTGATGTTCCAGCGTGTCGATGAGCATGTCGCTGCTCGACGCGGAGAGCTGGCCGGCCTCGGCGAGCGCGAGTGCGATCGAGGCGCGCACCTCGACGTCGCGACGGTGGGTGCCCGTGTCGGCGTCGAGTCGGTCCTGCAGGTAGTCCGCCATGTCCTCGAGCAGTCCGGGCACCTCGACGCCCTGCTGCTTGGCCAGCGCGACGGCCCGCATGGCGTATGCGGTTCCGTAGAGGTTGGGCTCGTAGCCACCGGGCCAGTACGCGAGGCCACCGCTCCCGGTCTTCATCGATGCGAGACGCTTGAGGCCCGCGAGCGCCATCGCATCGATCTCCTCGGTGCTGTAGCGGAAGAAGCCCAGGCGAGGCAGGACGTCACGTGCGGCCAGCAACGGCAGCGTGGACGAGGTGGTCTGCTCGACGCACCCGTGCGGGTAATCGACGAGGTACTCGAGGCGGGAGCCCAGCTCGGGCCAGGTGTGGTGGCCCAGCGTGACGTGGACGACCGCGTCGTCGGCCAGGTCGGTGCTGACCCCGGCGGGGATCTCGACGAGGATTTCCTGGGCGCCGGTGAACGACCCGGCCAGTCGGGGGCGCTCGTCGATGCCCACGGCCTGCACGGGCACGATGGCCTCGACCGAGTCCCGGACGGCGCCGGTGTCATCCTCGACGGTGAACACCAGGCGGTCGTCGCCCGGGGTCGTCGCGGTTCGCTCGAAGGCGACGCGGCTGCGGCCTCGCGCGGCGAGGTCAACGGTCTTTGTGGCATCGCCGAGTCGGACCGTGGCTTTTACGGCGGACTCCATGCCGTTGTGGACCATCACCGCGGCCTCGAAGGTGTCCCCCTTCAAGGCGAAGCGCGGCACCGCGGGCTGGATCATCAGCGGCTTGCGAACCTCGAAGCTGCCGACGCCTTTCCCTCCGCGACCCTTGTCGTCGAGGACGACGGCCATCATGCGGAACTCGGTGAGGTTGTCGGGAAGGTCGAGCGGGACTGACACGGTGCCGTCCTCGCCCGTGCGCAGGTGCGGACGCCACAGGGCCGTGCGCACGAAGTTCTTGCGCGTGGAGACGAGGCTCGCGTTGCCGCCGGCGTCTGCACCGTCTCCGGCGGTATGGCTTCGCTCGAGCAGCTCGGCCAGCTCCGTCCGGGTGTCGGCGATGCTGAAGCGGAACGCGGCGCCCGGGCGCAACGCCTTCGCGGGGTCGGGCGCGCGGTGGTTCGTCAGTCGAAGTACGCCCTCGTCGACCACGGCGAACGCCACCTCGGCACCCGCGACCGGTGCACCGCCGTGGGTCACCGCGACGGTCAGGTTGGCCTGGTCGCGCGGCTCGTAGTGGTCCTCGTTCGAGCGAACGGCCACGTCGAGCTTCACGCCCTCGAGCGACACGGGCAGCCGCACGGCCCCGAACTTCCACTGGGCGAGCTGTTCACCGCGAACGTCGCGCGGCAAGAACGTCACCGAGGCGTGGACGTGCGGCGCGTGGCCACCGTCGATCGGCACCGAGAACTCGACCGGTCCTGCCTCCACCTCGCGCGCTTCGTGGCGCAGGACGCTGCCCTGCTCGAGCGTGAACAGTGCGGTGGCGCGCTTGAAGGGGTTCTGAGCGACGACCTTCGCAGTGTCTCCGGGGGCGTAGGACTTGGCGTCGCTGACCAGCTCGAGGCGGTGTCCCGGCTGAGGCTCGCTGCTCGACCAGCCCGAGCCCCAGGCCCACACGTGGGCGGTGCCGCCGGCGCGGCCGTCGACGGTGGTCCGAACTTCGTACGAGCCGGACGTCTTCGGGGTGAGGGGACAGGCCACCACCGAGCTCTTCGATGCGACCGTGCAGCTGCCGGCCTTCGTTTCGACCTCGTGCCACTCCACGCGGGTCGAGCCGCCCGGGCCCGGCTTGCGGGTGCGCTTCCAGTCCAGGCGGACGAGCTCTGCGGTGATGGTCTTGCCGGCGACGGCGCGACCGTCGGTGTCGATCACGCCGAGCTCCAGGTCGAGCGCCTTGCCCACGTCGGGCCAGCGGTCTCGGACGCGCACGCCGGCGTAGGTCGGCGCGGGGTGGACGACGACGCTCGCGCGCCCGGCGATGGCGCGGTGGCTGCTGTCGGTCACCTCGGCTTCGAGCGTGAACTTCTGCGGGCCCACGCCGGGCTGGACTTCGATGACCGGGGCGACGGCGAGGGTGCCCGAGGCGTCGAGCTTGCCGGTGCCGCTGCGGCTCCAACCGCTGTCGACCCACCCGCTGCGAAAGCGGAGTCCGCGGGCCGTGAACGCGCCGCTGGGCATCGGTGCCTCGCTGCGGCGAACGACCCACCACGTGTCGGCCCCGTCCATCGCGGCGCCGAAGAGGTACTTGCCGACGACGTCGGCTTCGAGCGTGGTGTCTTTGCCTTTGCGGCCTCGTGCGGCGGCGACGTCGACCTTGAACTTGGGAGGCTCGAACTCCGCGACCTGGACCTGGGCCGTGCCGAGCGTCGCCTCGTCGGGCATCGACTGCAGCAGGACTTGGTAGCGCCCGATCGGCGAGCCTTCGCTGGTGGTCCACGACGCGGAGACGCTGCCCATGTCATCCGCGGTCAGCGTCTGCTCGAAGGCGGTCTTTCCGGTGGGATCGACGAAGCGAAGCCGGGCCGACTCGCCCGCGCGCGGCAGCAGGTCTGCGCCCGATGGGGTGCGCATCATGCCCTTGACGTGAATCGTTGCGCCGGGCCGATAGACGCCGCGGTCGCTCATCACGAGACCACGAGCCTTGGTGTCGGTCGGAACGACGCCGCCGGCCAGCTCCGGGACGAGGTGACGCTCGGTCTGCACGCGGTGCGCCATCGGCAGAATCGTGCGCGCGCCGTTGGCCTCGACCCGCAGCAGGGCGTTTCGGCTGGTGTCTGCGGGCACGTCGAGCACCGCAAACCCCTGCGCGTCGGTTTCGATGCCCGCGGCGCGGGCACCGTTGACGAACAGCGCCGCGTTCTGGACGGGGGCGCCTGTGCGCATGTCGGCCACGTGAACGAAGGTCTTGTCGCCGCTGCCGCGCGCATGCACGACCATCGCGCGGTCATCGTTCACCATCAGCAGCGCGAGCGGGTTCTTGCTGGCGCGAGACCAGCTAGGGTGGTCAGGCGTGGGTGCGTCGAACGCGATCGAGGTGCGGGCGAGCTCCACGACGTAGGCCTTGCCGGGATCGAGGTGGGCGAGCAGGTCGACCTTGGTCGTGACGCTGGTGTCGAGCGCAGCGGCCGGGCTCAGAGGGATCTTCAGCGTGGGCGCGCCCGCGGGTGCTTCACGCCGGCCGACGCGGCCGTTGGCGTCACGCCAGGCTGCGTCGGAGTCTCCGACCTCCCAGGCGCGCAGCTCGAACCCGTCGACGTTACGGCTGGTCACCGCGAACGTCCGGCTGAGCGTGTCGTCGAGGAACTGCAGCCCCTCGGGCATCGAGACACTCGCCGTGCGCGGGGCAGTCTCGACGTTGATCTCGACCGGCGCGCGAAGGCTGGAGCCGAACCGGTCTTTCGCGCCGTCGAGGGTGATCGTGTAGCTGGTGCTGGGCTCGAACGCGCCGCTGACGATCACCGAGCCGTTGCTGCTCCAGCGGTCGGACCACACCGAGAGGTTGCGGACGTACGGCTCGACGTCGATCGCGTCGGTGAGCGCCTTGCCGCCCTCGATCGCGTTGTTGAACCGCAGCGCGACCTCGCGGCCTCCGATGTGGAGCGTGCCGCCCTTGGTCTCGCAGCGGTCGGAGCTATAGCGGCACTCGGCCTTGTCGAAGGCGAGGGGCTCGGCCACGTTGAGGTCGATGGTCTCGGCCCGCTCGGGTGCGAGCCCGAAGTCGTGGACGGCGAAGGTCGCGGTCGTGCCCGCTTTGAGCGGTCGCTTGGGTCGCGCGACGATCACGTACTTGCGGTCGACTTTGGTGCCGTCGTACAGGCCCTTGCGCGGGTGCCGGAGCTTGAGCGGGACCGAGCGACCTTTGGCGTCGGTCATCGACATCAACGATCGGGCCTGCTTGGGCGAGACGGGCTGGTCGAACAGCACCGTCACCTCTGGCGTGCGCCCGGTCTTGACGCCGTCGTACGGCGTGTACGTCACCACGCGGGGCTTGCCCTCGGCCGGCAGGTAGGTGATGAGCTTGCCGCCGATCCAGATGGCAGGGTCTGCGCGAAAGGTCCCCGTCCACGAGAGCGCGTGCCCGGCCTCGTCGGCGAGCGGACCGACCTCGAGGGTGTAGTCGACGTCGGGATCGAACGGTTCGTCCGCTTCGAACGACAGGGACCAGTCGCTGTTCCAGCGCGCCTTGCCAGCCACTGCCGGCGTGACCGTGACCGGAGGCTTTGCCTTCTTCGCGCGGACGGCCGCGTGGTTGAGACGGACCGTGACCGTGTTGCCCGACATCTCCCAGCGCCCCGCGTCATCGAGCTCGGGGTATTCGACCGCGAGCGCCTCGGTGGGATCGTCGTCGACGGCGGAGAACCTCGGTGGAAGCGGACGTCGGTCCCGCCGGGTCAGCGGAGGGGGAAAGTGCAGCGGCGGGCCCGACGTCGGGATCGCCGTCGTGTCGACGGCGTCCGGTGCGGTCGAGTCGGTCTCGGGCGTCGACGACGACGTGCAGGCGAGCGCGAGGACCAAAACGGCGCGTGCCGGAGCGGAGAGCAGGGTCGGGATCCGAGGCATGGGCGCCGGTCATCAATGCACGGACCACGCCGGGCGTGTTCTCGGCGGCCTATGCGGCTGATGCTGGGCGCGATGTTCGGTATCCGTTCTCCTTTGATTTTAAAGATAGCGTTTTGGTCGCGTCGTGGAGCCAATTGCAGCGGATCCGCGCGGGATTGCACGATATCGCGCACGCTGACGCGAAGCTGGCTTGTTGGGGCCCCAGGAGCCGTCACCGGCGCCGTGTTGCATCTTCGCCGCGAGAGGATTCACAGTCGAACTCGGCTTTCCGATCGCACGGGAAACCCGCAAGCTACCGATGATGTCGGAGTCCCGGTACGACGCGCTGTTCAATCCCACCCCCGAACACCAGATGATTCGGGAGACGATCGCGGAGTTTGCGGCGAAGCACGTCGACCCGCAGGCCGCCGAGCACGACGAGAAGGGCGTGCTCAACCGCGAGTTGTTCCAGCAGCTCGGCGAGCTCGGCCTGCTCGGCATCACGATTCCCGAGGACGACGGCGGTGCCGGCATGGACACGGTCGCGGCCGTCATCGTCCACCACGAGCTTTCGAAGTACGACCCGGGGTTCTGCCTGGCGTACCTCGCCCACTCGATGCTGTTCGTGAACAACTTCTACTACTGCGCCAACGACGAGCAGCGTGCGCGGTACTTGCCCAAGGTGCTCAGCGGCGAGTGGGTCGCGGGCATGGGCATGACCGAGCCGGGTGCGGGGACGGACGTGCTCGGCATGACCACCACGGCGGTGGCGGACGGAGACGAGTACGTCGTCAACGGAACGAAGACGTACATCACGAACGGCTGCGAGGGGTACTGCTTCCTCTTCTACGCGAAGGTGGAAGGCCGCGTGACGGCGTTCTTGGTCGATCGTGACTGCCCGGGCTTCTCGACCAGCAACCACATCGACAAGTGCGGCATGCGGGGCTCGACCATGTCCGAGCTCATCTTCGAGGACTGCCGCATTCCGAAGGCCAACTTGCTCGGGGCCGAAGGGGAAGGGGTCACGCACATGATGCGCAACCTCGAGATCGAGCGCCTCGCCCTCGCGGCCATGAGCGTCGGTATCGCCGATCGCTGCGTCGACATCATGGTCGCGTACTCCCACGAGCGCACCGCGTTCGGGAAGCCCATCGGTGTGTTCGGCCAGATCCAGCGCTACGTCGCCGACGGCTACGCGATGACCGAGGCGGCCAAGTGCCTCGTCTACAACGTTGCGCGCGAGGTCGGTCCCGACATTCGCAACCGCATCGGCTCCGACGCCGCAAAGCTGTTTGCGGCGCCGGTGGGCAAGATCGTGGCCGACTACGCGATGCAGGTCATGGGCGGCGCGGGCTACTGCCGCGAGTATCCGGTCGAGCGCCTGTGGCGTGACGCCAAGCTGCTCGAGATCGGCGGTGGCACCATCGAGGCGCACCAGAAGAACCTGGCGAAGGACCTCGTGCGCGAGCGCGTCGTTCGATAGGCGCGGGGCCGTGTCGGAGCACGACGAAGTCCGGGTTGCTGGGGCCGCGACGCTGGATCGCGGCGACGCGAAGGTCTTCGAGGCCGGAGGAAAGCCTGACGGAGGTTTCGTGGTCGGGACCGGTGAGGGCGTCGTCGCCTACCAGAACGCATGTCCCCACATCGGGTTCGATCTCGACATGGGCACCGCGGAGTTTTACGTCGCAAAGCTCGACCGGCTCTATTGCCGGGTCCACGGCGCGACGTTCGAGATCGAAACCGGGCTGTGCGACCGCGGGCCGTGCTCCGGACAGTCGCTGGTGCGCCTTCGCAGCCGGGTCGACGGAGACGATGTCGTCGTCGACGTCCCTGCCATGCTGAACGCGTGAGCTCAGACCCGGCTCCCGAACAAACAGGGCGCGCACTCGGCGGATCCTCGTGTCTCCAGGAGTCACGATCCAACCAGTGGTGCGTGGCCCTGCGCCTTCGAGGTTTTTGCTCTGCGCTACAAAAACACGCTGGACGACCCGGCATCTTCGGGGCGACCATGCGGGGAACCAACCGGGCGACAAGCCTCGGACCAGGAGACTAGGGTGAAACTCGATCTACGCTTTCTTTCCTCTCTTACTCTCGTAGCGGCACTGGGCTTCGGCACGGGCTGCCCCGCTGACGACGAAGAGCCTGCCGACACCACGGACACCGAAGCCGGCACCGACGCGACGGACCCGACCGACGCGACGGATCCGACCGATGCGACGGACCCGACCGATGCGACGGACCCGACCGACGCCACGGACCCGACCGATCCGACCGAAACCACGGATCCGACCGACGCCACGGACACCGAAGATCCGACCGACGCCACGGACACCGAAGACCCGACCGGCGAAGACCCGCTTCCCGACGGCTCGACCTGCACGACCAACGACATGTGTGAGTCGGGCGCGTGCTTCCTCGCGGGCCCGCTCGGCGGCGTCTGTGGCGAATGCACCGGTGACGCCGACTGCGAAGGCGGCGGCTGCAGCCTGCCCAACCCGCTCGCGTCCCCGCCCACCGGCTCGTTCTGCAACGACGGCTCGCTCGGCCAAGGTTGCGAGACCGCCGAGGTCTGCCAAGAAGGTCTCGACTGCGCGCCGATCATCAACGTGCCCGGCATCCTCAGCGCCAGCACTTGCTCGGAGTGCATCACCTCCGAAGACTGCGCGGACGAGACGATTTGCAACGTCGCGGTCGATGTCGCGAACATCAGCGGAGAGAAAACGTGCGTCGCACCGGAGTCCGTCGCTGACGGCGACTTCTGCGACCTCGAAGGCGACGGCAACGACGCCTGCATGAACTTCTGCGGTACCGCAGACATCATGGGCCTCCTGCAGTTCGGCGTCTGCGGCGAGTGCCGCAACGTCGACGGTGCTGCTGAGGGCTGCGCCGACGGCCAGACCTGCGTCGACCCCACGGTCGACCTCGAAGGCAACGTCGTCGCCTCGTTCTGCGAGTAGCCGACCGGGCCTCGGCCCAACGAAAAAGCGCGTCCCTCGGGGCGCGCTTTTTTTCGTGGTGCGCCGCTGGGCGGCAGCCCCGACTACTCGGGCGGGACGGGCTCGCTCTGGGTCTCATCCTCGCCGCAGGCTTCGAAGAGGGCCTCGCAGGCGGGGTCGAGCGCGTAGTCGTCGGCGTCGGGGAGGTCGCCGGCGGCAAACTTGGCGCACGTGGTGTCTTCGACGATGGCGTCGAAGAGGGCCGCGAGCTCTTCCACGCAGGCGGCGTATTCACCGACGGTGGCGTCGCAGCTGTCGAGGTTGGAGAGGTCGCACTGCAGGTCGCTGGGGTTGATCCCAGAGTCAGGGGGGTTCTGCAGGCATTCTTGTTCGGCGGCTTCGCAGGCGGCCCGGTCGATGCTTCCATCGGGCCCGACGGCGGCCTCGAGTCCTACGGTGACGCACTCGAGTTTGGGCACGGCAGCGAACACTTCATTCGCGAAGTCGAGGGCCTCGTCGCAAAACGCGTCCTGCTCGTCCTCATCGAGGTCGTCGAGGGGCTTGTCTTCGGGGACGGAGACCGGGTCGAAGACCGGGGGGTCGTCGTCGACGATCGTCTCGCAGCCGCCGGCCGTCAGGCTGGCCAAGACACCCATCACCATCGCGTTGCGCAGGTTCACGACGCGCTTCGACGGCGGCGTGCCGCCGTCATTCATCGTCGCCGGGCGGCTTGATCTGGCTGAGGAACGCGGCCGCCATGTCGCCGATCGCGTCCGAGGTCAGTTCTTCTTCGCTGGAGATGTCGTAGACCTCGATCCCGTCCTCGGGGAGCTCTTCGATGAAGCGGCTGGGCTCGCGCGGGACGGTCTTGCCCCGGTCCACGCGGTGTGTGCTGCGGCACAGCCACAGCACCTCGCGGGCGCGCGTGATGCCCACGTAGAACAGCCGGCGCTCCTCTTCGACGTCGCCAGCGATGGCATCGCTCGCCCGCGGTGACGAGACCCGGCGGTGTGGCAGGACGCCTTCCTCGATGCCGATGATGAAGACGTAGTCCCACTCGAGGCCCTTGCAGCTGTGCATCGTGGCCAGCGACACCTGGCCCTTGCGCTTGGCTTCAGCCTCTTTTTCCTTGTCTTTGTCATCGCTGCTGTCGAGCGTGACCATGCCGAAGTACTCGGACCAGCGCGGCTTCTTCTCTTGCTGCCGCATTCGCGCCTCGTAGCGAGCGATGCTCCCCTTGAGCCAGTCCACGCCCTTGAGGCGGGCGGCAGCGGCCTCTTCGTTGCCGATCTCTTTGCGGACGTGGTCGTGAAAGTTGATGGTGTCGAGCACGTACTCGAGCGCGGCGGCGGCATCGCGATGCTCGCGAGCCCGGATCTGGGCGCTCTTGATCATTCGTGAGAAGCGGTCGAGGCCCTCGCGCGCGCGGCTGGGGATGCCCTCGACCCGGTCGGCTCGGTGGACCGCCTCGAGCATGCTGACCTTGTTCTCCCGCGCGTAGGCGGACAGCCGCGTCATCGAGACCCGCCCAATGCCGCGCGGGGGCGTCTCGAGA
This sequence comes from Myxococcota bacterium, assembly GCA_039024335.1. Lineage (GTDB taxonomy): Bacteria > Myxococcota_A > Polyangia > Nannocystales > Nannocystaceae > CAJXVA01. The sequence goes on along the minus strand of JBCCQM010000047.1, from coordinate 17,328 downwards.
GCCCGTCGCACCGCGAGCTCGTCGCGCGGCGTCAGCATGGTCTTGAGGTAGGCCATCACGTCCTTGACCTCTTTCTTGTCGTAGACCGACTGGCCGCCAAGCACTCGGTAGTGGATGCCGTGCTGCTGAAGCTCCTCTTCGATCGACTTTGCCTGCAGCGCCGAGCGATACAGCACCGCGATGTCGTTGGGCGAGACGCCGTCTTCGACGATGAGGTCGTGGATCTTCTTGCCAACCCAGGTCGACTCTTGCGGACCGTCCCCGGCCACGACCATCTGCACGCGCTTGCCCTCGCCACGCGTGGCGATCAGCGTCTTGTCGTGCCGGGTCTTGTTGTTCGCGACGACCTCGTTGGCGCAGTGGAGGATCGGCGCGCGGCAGCGATAGTTTTCCTCGAGCTTGACGACCTTGGTGTTCGCGAACATCTGGTCGAAGCGCAGGATGTTCTCCACCTTCGCGCCGCGCCAACCGTAGATGGCCTGGTCATCGTCGCCGACGACGCACAGGTTGTGGGGCGGCCGGCTGAGCTGTCGCAGGAACTCCAGCTGGGCGTCGTTGGTGTCCTGGTACTCGTCGACCATGATGTAGTCGAACGAGTGCTGCCACTTGGCGCGCACGTCGGGATTCTCGGCGAGCGTGCGCGCGACCAGGCAGACGAGGTCGTCGAAGTCGACGGCGCCCAGCGTCCGCAGTCGGTCCTCGTAGGCGGGATAGATCGAGGCGGCGACGACGTCGTACTCGTCGATGATCAGCCGCTCCACCGCTTCCTCTTCGAACGGCACGAAGGCGTTCTTCCACAGGCTGATGCGCTGGGTGATCGCGGGAATGTCGAAGCGCCGGTCGCCTCCTGCACCGTGATGTCCGAACTCCCGCATCAGGCTGCGAACGATGCCGAAGACGTCGCCCTGATCGAGAATGGAGAAGCGGGATGAGGGCAGGCCGAAGCCGTTGGGGTCCAGCCGGAGCAGGCGAGCGCCGAGGCTGTGGAACGTCGCGAGAAGGACTTCATTGGCCAGCTGGTGCCCGACCATGCCGCCCAGGCGCTCCCGCATCTCGCCGGCGGCCTTGTTCGTGAACGTCACGCCGACGATGCGATCGGCGGGCACGCCAAGCTCGATCAGGTTTTGCATCCGGTGGGTGATCACCCGCGTCTTGCCCGAGCCTGCGCCCGCGAGCACCAGCAACGGTCCATCGATGCACTCCACCGCCGAGCGCTGGGAGGGGTTGAGATGGCTCAGGTCCATCGCGCAGCCTTGTGTACTCGGGCCCGGATGCGGCAGCAAGCGCGCGGTCGCCTCGTCCAGCAGGCCCGGCTCGGCGCCGCTTTCGAGGTAGATCCCGCGGGGCGCCCCGGGCGGGCGTCAACGAACGTCGAAGGAGAAGCCCAGCCCGAGCATGAAGGTGACGAGCGTCCGGTCATCGGCCTCGCCGTCGGGGTACGAGCGGCGCGAGCTTGGCCCGAACATCGGGCCACCCCACAGCTCCACCTTCAGCCGCTTCGTGACGGGCTGGCGAAAGCCAATCGCAACCATGCCCGCGTGGTTTCCGAAGTCGTCCGAGGCCACTTCGCCCTCGAAGAACGGCGGCGTGAAGTTGGCGTCACCCCAGGCATGCAGCGCGATGTACTCGCCGCGAGCGAAGATTCGCTTGCCGTACACGCCCAGGCCGAGCGCACCACCGATGGCCCCGCTGTAGACCTTGTCGGGGGCGACGTTGCCGACCACCCAGGGCCGGACGTGCAGGGACAGCGAGCGAACCAAGCGCAGCCGCGCCTCCACGTTCACGCCGGTGCCGAAGAAGGAGCCACGCGTCTCGCATCGCTTGGCCTCGGCGCGGCACTCTTCGTTGCCAATCGCGTGGGGACCGAGCACGGGGCCGCCCGCGAGCACGAGTCGGGGCGGCTCGGCGGTATCGGCTGGCTCCGCGGGTGCCACAGCCAACCACGCGAAGGCTGCACCCGTGGTCGCCCATGCTGCTGCCGCTGCGAGCATGCCCTCATGGTGCCGCGCTCAGGTCCGTCGTGCCAGCGCGCTGGGAGCGATCGCGGGTGGGACCGCGGGCGGCGCCGCGTCAGCCGGGGACGGGGTGGCGCAGAGGCGCGCCGATGGCTCCAGCGAGCACGTTGTCGACGGCGAGCGTCGCCATTGCGCGGCGCGTCGTCGCAGTCGCGGACCCGATGTGGGGCACGATCAATGCCCGCGGCTCGGCGTACAGCGGATGCGTTGCGGGCAGCGGCTCCGGATCCGTCACGTCCAGCGCTGCCCCGGCGAGCCGACCCGCCCGTAGGGCCTCTAGCAGCGCGTCGGTCTGCACGACCGGTCCACGGGCGGTGTTGATGAGCAGCGCGCCGGTCTTCATCCGCGCGAACTCGTCCGGACCGATGAGACCGCGCGTCGCGTCGGTCAGTGGGACGTGCAGGGACACGACGTCGGCGTCCTCGAGCAACGCGTGCAGCGGTAGGGGGACGGCGCCGGGCACGATGGGCGGCACCGCTCGGTGGTGGGTATAGACGACGCGCATGCCGAAGGCGGCCGCGCGCTGGGCGACCGCGGTGCCGATCGTGCCGGGCCCGACGATGCCCAGCGTCGCGCCGCGAAGCTCCAGCCCGAGCCAGCCCGTGGGTGACCAGGGGCCCCATCGTCCCGCGGCGGCGTCGGCAGCCGCGAGCGGCAAGCCTCGTGCCGCGCTGAGCAGCAGGGCCAGGGTCAAGTCGGCGGTGGCGTCGGTGAGTACGCCGGGCGTGTGCCCTACGGCAACGCCTCGGCGAGCGCAGGCCTGCAGATCGATGTTGTCGACGCCCACGGCCATGTTGCTGACCACGCGGAGCTTTGGCGCCGCATCGAGGAACGCCGCGTCCACGCGCTGGGTGAGCATGGTCAGCACGCCGTCGGCCTCGGCGAGGGCTGCACGGACCGGTTCGGTCAGCATCAGTCCCTCCGCAGGTCCGCACACCACGTCCGCGTCGGCGCGGAGCCGGGTCAGCCAGGCCTCCGGGAGCGCCCGCGGAAGCACGATGCGGGGACGTCGGGTCATGAGAACGCGATCTTGAGGTCGCAGACGTTGGTACCGGTCGGGCCGGTGCGCAACAGGTCGTCGAGCGCGTCGAAGAAGGCGTAGGCGTTGTTGGCCTTGAGGTACGCGTCGGGGTCGAGACCGGCCTCGAGGGCGCGGATGACCGTCGCACCATCGACGACCGCACCCGCGGCGTCGGTCGGCCCATCTTCGCCGTCGGTCGCAAGGCTGAGTAGCAGCGCGTGCGGGGCATGCAGCAGCTGCGGCGCCGCGGCGAGGGCGAACTCCTGGTTGCGTCCGCCGAGCCCGTCTCCACGGACGGTCACCACCGTCTCGCCCCCGGCGATCGTGCAGCGCACGGCGTCCGTGGGTGGGGCGTCCATCCGCGCGCGGGCCCAGCGGGCTCCCTCGACGCGCGCCTCGCCGCGCAGCGGGGCCTCGACCTGAACCTCGAGCCCCTCGGCACGGGCGGCTCGGGCGGCGGCCTGGACCGCGGTGTCGTTGTCGGCGAGCACGTCTGCGTCGACCCGGGGATCGTCGAGCGGGCCCGAGCCCACGTCGTGCGCGGTCCCGCCAAGGACGTCGCAGAGCACCGCGGCGGCAATCGAAGCGTGCGGCGTGATGGCGCGCGCCAGCCCGCCGCCCTTGAGTTGATCCGTCTCTGCACGCCGAGCGTTGAGGGACTCGATCGGCACGGCGTCACGCAGTGCGGCTTCGGTAAGGGCGACGATGCCCTCGAGGTCATGGTCAGATGCCGGCGCGACCATCAGAGACGACGCGCCGCCGCTGAGCAGGCCCACGACCACGTCCCCGTCGCGCACTTCGGCCGCCTGCGCGAGCATGGCCGCCCCCGCCGCGGTCGAGGTCTCGTTGGGAACGGGGTGCGCACCGCATCGAAGCTCGAGCGGCCCGAGTGCGGAGTCTTCGGCGTGCTTGCAGACCAGCAGCCCGCCTGCGACGCGGTCGCCCAGCGCCGCGAGTACGCCTCGCGCCATCGCCTCGCTGGCCTTGCCCGCCCCGAGGATCCAGACCCGGCCGGCGGTGGGAACGTGCGCCGCGGCCCACGCTTGTGCCAGGGTCTCGGGCCGTACGGCCTCGAGCGCTGCCTCGGCGATGCGGGTCGCCAGCGGTCCGTACGGATGCCGGCGCAGGGTGTGGGTCGGTTCGATCACGATTCCCCCGGGGCGAGGCCCTTGCCCAGCCACAGTCCCAAGCCGACCGCGGCCAGGCCCACCGCGACGTGCAGCAGCACCTGGGCCGCGAACACGGCGTAGCGACCGTCACGCGCGTGCTCGAACGTCAGCAGCCCGAACGCGCTGTACGTGGTGAAGCCGCCGAGCAGTCCGCCGAGCAGGATCGGCCGCAGCGACCCTTCGGGCAGCGCAGCCGCGCCCAGCCCAATCACCAAGCAGCCGATCATGTTCACCAGCCACGTACCGGCGTGGGGCAGCGTCGACGACAGGCGCGCGTCGAGCAGCGGCACCAACGCGACCCGCAGGGACGCACCAGTGCCGCCGGCAAGAAACACCCAGAGGATGTCTTTGGGAGCCAGGTCAGCCCCCGTAGAAGCCGTCGATGATCTCGGCGTACTTCTTGTTCACGATCTTGCGCTTGACCTTCATCGTGGGCGTGAGCTCACCGCCTTCGATCGAAAGGTCGGCGGGCAGCACGGCGATCTTCTTGATCGTCTGCACGCGCGCGAGCGACTTGTTGATCTCTTCGACCTGAGCGAAGAGCCACTCCTTGACCTTGTCGTCGGCGGCGAGATCCGCCATCGCCGACGCGCCGCTGCCCGACTCGGCCTTGACCGCCTCGAGCTTGGTCTCGTCGAGCGTGAGCAGGGCGGAGAGGTGCTTCTTGCGGTCGCCCACCACGACGGCCTGGGAGACCGCGGGGATCGCCTTGAGCTGGCCCTCGATGACCTGCGGCGCGATGTTCTCGCCGCCTGCGGTGATGAGCAGGTCCTTCTTGCGGTCGGTGATCTGCAGAAACCCGTCGTCATCGATGACGCCGATGTCCCCGGAGTGCAGCCAGCCGTCGTCGTCGATCGCCTCGGCGGTGGCGTCGGGGTTCTTGAAGTAGCCCTTGAACACGTGACGGCCGCGCATGAGGACCTCGCCGTCTTCGGCGATCTTCAGCTCGGTGCCGGGCATCTTCGGCCCGACCTTGCCCGTGGCGTACTTGCCGGGCACCGAGACCGTCGCGGGCCCGGTGCACTCGGACATGCCGTACACCTCCATGATCGGCACGCCCAGGCTGAGGAAGAACTCGAGCGTGTCGCGGCTGATGGGGGCCGCCGAGGTGATCTGGATGCGGGAGCGGTCCAGCCCCAGCTGCTCGCGAACCTTGCTGAAGACCAGCTTGTCGGCGATGCCGTAGAAGAACGGCCGCGGCTGACCCTTTTGGTCGGCGAATCCACCGGCGAGTCCTTGGCCACGGGCCCAGGTGCCGATCTTCTTCTTCAGGCCGGTGTTGGCCGACGCGGCCGCCACGATCTTGGCCTGAATCTTCTCCCACACGCGAGGCACGGCCAGGAACATGGTGGGCCGCAGCTCTTTGAGGTTGTCGCCAAGCTTCTCGATGCTCTGTGCGAACGCGGTGGTGCCCTCGGTGACCATCGGCCCGTGCAGGCTCATGATCTGCTCGGCGATATGCGACAGCGGCAGGTAGCTCACGACCAGGTCGCCTTCGGAGTACCCGAGGGTGTCCAGCGCAGCCTTGGCGGTCCACGTGATGTTGTCGTGGGAGATCATCACCGCTTTGGGGTTGCCCGTGGTGCCCGAGGTGTAGATGAACGTGCACACGTCATCGGGCTTCTGCGCGTCCATGCGGGCCTTGAGGTCGTCGTCGCCGACCTTCTCGCTCAGCGCGAGGAACTCGGGCCAGCCGTAGACGTCGTCGTGGCTCGAGTCGCCCTTCATCAGGACGAACGCCTTCACCTCGGGCAGCTGGTCGCGAACCTCCAGGAACTTGTCGAGCTGGGCCTGGTCCTCGCAGACCACGATCTGCGCCTCGGAGTGGCTGCTGACATACTGGCACTGCTCGGGGGAGTTCGTGGTGTAGATGCCGGCGGGGCGGGCCCCCGCATAGATCGCCGCGATGTTGGCGACGACCCACTGCGCGCAGTTGAAGCCGATGAGCGACACGCTCTTTCCAGGCTCGAGACCGAGGTGGATGAACGCCTTGGCGGCCTGGTGGACTTCGTCGCGGTACTGGGACCAGCTCTTGGACTTCCACGCGTCGCCCTGCTTCCATCGCAGCGCCGGCTGTTCGGCCTTGCGGTCGGCTACGCGTTCGAACACCTCCATCACGGTGCGCTTGTCGTCACTCATCGGACCGCGAGCGTAGCAGGGTCCGTCCCGACTCGGGACGCCGGAGCACGCTACGCTGCACCCCGTGGGCCGCGGGGCACATCAGGCGGACGCAACGCTGTTCTCGGCGTCGCAGGTGCCGATCCTGCAGGAGGCCGTCGCTGACCTGGGCTGGTTGTATGGGCGCGGGTACGTTGATCCGTCGGCGACGAAGCTCGTGGGGGATCGGTACCGGCTGCGTCAGCGACAGCGCGTGGCGATCAGCCGGGGTGCGGCGTCCAGCGACCAGCTCGCGCGTCGGGCAGCACGAAGGGTGGCGAAGGATGCGGTGGCCGGGCAGGCCCTGGCGATCGACGGCTTCAACGTGCTGATCGGACTCGAGACCGCGCTCGCGGGGGGCGTGCTCCTGCGCGGCGCAGACGGGGTGCTCCGCGACCTGGCCAGCGTGCACGGCAGCTACCGTCGGGTCGAGGCGACGGCGGCGGCCATCGACGCGCTCGTACAAACGCTGGTGTCGTGGGCCCCCGCGTCGGTGACCTGGGTGCTCGATCGACCGGTGTCCAACAGCGGCCGCCTCGCCGGCTGGCTCCGGGACGCTGCACCTGTGGACATTGCGTGGTCGGTGCAGCTGCCCTACGACGCGGACCAGGTCGTCATCGATGCCGACGCGATCGCCTGCAGCTCCGACGCGCGCGTCCTCGAATGTACCGAGCGTTGGGCAGACCTGCTGACCGACGCGGTGACGCGTCACGCCCCAAACGCGTGGGTGGTCTCGCTCACCTCCCGGTCCACGTCCGGCCTCGCTTGAGCGGGCGGTAGGGCAAGGTGCCTTCGATCGTTTGACCGACCGGGTCGACGCACGTGACCTGCAGTTCCTTGAGTCCGATCGGGACCCCGAGCAGCCGGCGCGCGATGAACGTGCCCTGGGTCGCGCGGCAGTGCTCGACGACGCCGTCCTCGGTCTGCACGTCTCCGAACGCCGCCGCGACCCCATCGTCATCGAGCTCGACGTCGAAGACGAACTCTTTGCGGTCGCCACGGAGATGCACCGTCCAGTCGCCGGGCGCGTTCGGGACGAAGCGCAGCCCGACGTGCTTGCGCAGCTTGCTGCCGAAAGGGCTGCGCTGGTCGGCCTTCTCGGTGTTGACCCACCAAAAGCGGAGATCTGCGATGGAGTCGGGGGCGCGCTCGGGTGACCAGGCGTCGACGACGACCTCGTGGCTGCGATCGCCAAAGTCTCGGCCGAGGCGAACGACCTCGTGGTGATCCCAGCCCGGAGGGTTCAGCGCGCTCGCGTCCGTCCGCGCGTAGGGCATCACGGTGGTGGCAAAGCCGCTGAGGGCGAGCGTGGTGAGCGTGACGGGCATGACGGACTCCTTCGGACTCGCGAGGAAGGACGGGCAGACCCGGCCGCGGTTGCGCCAGGTCGGTTGGAGCCAGCGCACGGGGCGAAGTCGCGCGTGTCCTCGCCTGGTACGATTCCGAGCGTGGCCCACGAGTTCCTGATCCGGCTCGGTCGGGGCGTCCTGACCGAGTTTCGGCGGGTCGTCTCGTACGCCACGCTGGCGTGGGTCACCTTTCGCGCCGTCTTTGCGCGCAGTGCCGCCGGCCGAGGCGTGGTGTGGGGGCAGGCTGCGCGACAAATCATCTTCACGGGCCTCGACGCGGTCTGGCTCGTGGGCTTCTTGGGCGCGGTCGGTTCTGTCGTGACGCTTACGGCCGCATTCACGTACTCCGGGGGCGCGGACGAGAACCGGATGGTCACCGACCTGCTGCTGAGGCTGCTCGTCCGCGAGATCGCGCCCTTCGTCACCGCGGTGATCGTGGCGCTGCGCTCAGGGTCCGCAATCACGGTCGAGCTGGGCTACATGAGCGCGCGCGGGGAGGTCGAGGGGATCGAGAGCGTCGGCATCGACCCGGTCCGCCTCCTCTTGGTCCCGCGCTTCTCGGGCATGGTCGTCTCGACCATCGGGCTGAACATGGTGTTCATCGGCGCCGTGTTTGCCGCCGCCTTCGGGACGGCCGTGCAGGCAGGGGTGGTGCCGGCGCGGATGGCGGTGGTGTGGAGCTACGCGAGCGCGCTTCAGCCGTTCGACGTCGCGACGTCCTTGGCCAAAGCCGCGCTGTTCGGCGTCACGACGGCCGCGGTGGTCTGCTATCACGGGCTCTCGGTGGGCGGTGACGTCACCGAGATGCCGCGCCGCGTTGCCCGTGCACTCGTCGAAGTGGTCATCCATTGCACCGTCCTCGCGTCCGTCCTCGCCCTGATCTCCTTGTGAGCTGAGCTTTTCATGGGTGGTATCGACATCGAGCGGGTCAGCGTGCAGCGACCCGGCGCCTGCATCGAAGACGTGTCGCTGCACGTCGCGCCCGGTGAGCGCGTGGCTGTCGTCGGCTCGCATCAGCCGAGCCTCAGCGTGTTGATCCGGGCCTGCGCTGGCTTCGAGCGGGTGCGACAGGGCCGGATCACCGTTGCGGGGACGGATGTCGGCACCGCCGATCGGGTCTCGCTCTTGCGGCTTCGGCAGTCGCTGGGCTACGTGTCGATTGCCGGCGGGCTGCTGTCGAACATGACGCTTCGGGAAAACCTCGAGCTGGCTCTGCGCTATCACGGCGTTCGGGCCGCAGACGCGCGCGACCAGGTCGGAGCGCGCATCGACGCCGTCGGGTTGCAGACTGACGCCGACCTGCGGGCTTGCCTCGCGCCCGCCGAGCTGTGCAAGTGCTTCGCGTATCTTCGGGCTCTGCTCTTCGAGCCCGCGGTGCTGCTCTCCGAAGACCCCAGCGCGTACCTGCACCCGCAGGGGCGAGAGATCGTCGCCGCTCTCCACGCCGAAGCCGCGGCACGCGGCGTCACCATGCTCATTGCCGATGACGACCTCGACTTCGTGCGCCCGCTGGTCGATCGCGTCGTGCCGCTCGAGGCGGCGGTGGAGGTGGCTTCGTGAGCGTTCCGTTTCGGCTGCGGCGCGCCGAGTGGGTCGCCGGCGCGCTCATCGTGATCGTCGGGACCGCCGCGCTCCTCGCGTTGTTGCTGGTCTCGCGCGGCGGCGGTGCGTTCGACGCCCCGGTGCACTACGTCGTGATGCTCGCCGACGGCCACGGCGTGACCGAGGGCAGCCGCGTTCAGATGCTCGGCATCGACGTCGGCCGGGTCTCACAGGTCCGGATCACCGATGACAACCAGGTCAAGGTTCAGCTCGAGATTCGTCCTGCGTTCGCCGAGAAGGTTCGCGCCGACTCCAAGGCCACGCTCGAGGCCAGCTTCGGGCTGCAGGGGGTGCTCGCGGGCATCGGCGTGACGGTCTCGCCGGGGTCGCCGCAGATGCCCGTTCTGGCCGAAGGAGACGTCATCGACGCCGTCGAGCCCGAGCACATCGCCGACATGTTGCCCGGCGTCAGCTCCGACCCGCTGGTGCAGGACCTCGAGGTGCTCGTTCGAAACCTGCGGCTGCTGACCGACGAAGCGACGGACCCCGACGGCAGCTTGCGGAAGGTCATGCGGAGCATGCAGGCCGTCTCGGCGCGTATCGAGGCAGGCGAGGGAACCGCGGGCAAGATGCTGGCCGATGACGCTGCGCTCTACCAGCAGGTGGCGGACGCCGTTGCCGACCTCGACGCGACCGTGAAGCGCTTCGACGGGGTGTTGCGGCGCAGCGACGGCGTGATGAAGAAGTCGGGCTCCACGCTGGATTCGGCCTCCGGCGTCTTCGAGAGCGCCGACGCGCTGGTCGCCAGCGCCGACGACATGGTGCAGAGCGCCGACGGCGTGCTCAAGAAGACCGGCCCCGTACTCGATCACACCGACGAAGCCCTGGGCAAGCTCGAGACCGCGGTCGGCACGTTCTCCGATGCGACGGAAGAACTCAGCGAGATCACCAAGCGCCTCGACGTGCTCATCGAAGAGATGCTCGTTGTGACGAAGGCCGCCGGCCGGGTGTACCCGATCCGTCGGCACGTGAAAAAAGCCCGCCGCGACGCGGAGTGAGGCTACGTCCGCGCGCGCACGAACGCGAGAAAGCGTTCGGTCGTAGGGTTCATCGTTTCGGGAGACCAGATCGCGCTGATGCCCGCCGGAATGTGGGGGTCCAGCGGCCGTGACGTGACGCCGGGCAGGGAGAGCGTCGAGGCGACCGACGGCGCGAGCGACACGCCCAGACCTGCGCCGACGAATGCGAGCATCGATTCGAGGTGGTCGACCTCGAGAACGATCTCCGCCTGCGTACCGTGTTGGTCGCACATCCGCTGGAACGACCGATGGACGCAGGGCTCGCGGGTCCGGCTCATCAACAAGAAGGGCTCGTGCAGCGCCTCGGCGACGGGGATGCGGTCGCGTGCCGCGAAGGGGTGGTCGGTGCGAAAGAACAGGTGGAGTTCGTCCGGGGCGACGAGCTCGGCATGCACGGGCCCGTGTTCGGCGGCAAGGATGCTGAAGCCGACGTCGATCGAGCCGCGGTTGAGCGACTCGACCTGCTCGGCGGTGCCTTGCTGTTGGAGCTGCACGACGACCTCGGGAAGCTCCCGCATGAATTCGACCAGCACGGTGGGGAGCCAACCGAGGGTACACACCGCTGTGTACGCGACGGTGATCCGCCCACGAAGTCCGGCGTCGGCGTCTCGCGCCACGCTGGAGGCATGGTCGAGCTGCGCGAACACGCCGCGGACCTCGGCCACGTAGGCCTGGCCAGCCGCGGTCAGTCGGACCCGGCGATTGGAGCGGTCGAAGAGCTGCACGCCGAGGTCCTCTTCGAGGGCGGAGATGGTCTGGCTGACCGCCGGCTGGGCCACGTGCAGTCGCGCGGCCGCACGCCCGAAGTGCAGCTCTTCAGCGACGATGAGGAACGCCTCGAGGTGTCTGAGTTTCATGATTGGCGCTGGCGGGGGTCGATAAGCCGCTGCTTATGCTGGTGTCCGAACAACCTTATTGGTCGCCGAGTCCCCAAGTGCCTATCCTAGCGACGTGGTCGCGATGGACAAGCGCCGCCACGTCTCACACGTGCCATGCGGAAGATGACACTGATGCTGCTGGGACTGCTCGCTGCGAGCTGTAGCGGCTCCGTCACGGCGCCGAACGACGAGAGACAACCGCCCATGACGCTCTCCTTGGAAACTCTGCCCTCCCGCCCTGGTCCTCGCCCGAAAACGACGCCGACGAACCCCCACACGCAGCTCGATCAGATCGCGCCTGTCCATCTACAGAAAAAGATGGCCGCGTTCATGTTCAGCCTGACCTGCGTCGAAGAGACCCCCTCGAAGATTTCGGTGCCGGGTGCACGTGCGATGTGGCTCCACGATTCGTGCCACGCGGGTCCGTCCAACGCGTTCATGGTGGGTCGTGAGTTCTGCCATTTGCATCCGCCCAGCGACGGCAGCCTGCACCTGAACCTGCCCGACGATGTCGGGCGCGTGGCGATCGACAAGGGCTGGGCCGAGAACCATCCCATGGCGGTCCGGGGCCTCATTCCGATGAACGTCGTGATGGTGTACGGGCCCCGAGACGACGCGGAACTCGAGGTCGTGCAGTGGTTGATCGAAGCGTCCCACGGCTTCGCTCACCCAGCACCTGAGAGCTGACTGGCCAACCTCGGACGCGCGGTGGCCCGCCCCCTGGCCGCGTCGCTCGAGGCAGACACGAAACGGCAGCGAAGCGGGGTTGGCCGCGCGCTTGCAGTATCGGCGGCCATGCTCGCGCGAAGCTTCAGTGCCGGCCTCGATGGCGTCGATGGCTACCTCATCACCGTCGAGGCCGATGTCCGGCGGGGGTTGCCGGGGCTGACCGTGGTGGGGCGTGCCAGCGGTGCGGTTGGCGAGGCTCGCGAGCGGGTTCGCAACGCGCTCGCGCACTGCGGACATCCGGTTCGGCCCCGCAAGCAGGTGGTCAATCTCGCCCCGGCCGACCGCCGCAAAGACTCGCCCGGCATCGATCTGGCGATGGCCGTGGCGCTGCTGGCCAGCCACGAGATCGTGCCCGTCGACGCGCTCCGCTCGGTCGTCTTGTGGGGCGAGCTGGGGCTCGACGGGGTGCTGCGGCCGGCGGTCGGTACCCTCATCGTCGCCGACTGCGCTCGGCAAGCCGGCTTCGAGACGATCATCGTCCCCCGACAGAGCGCCGAGGAGGCGGCGCTATGCCCGGGTCTCACGGTGTTGCCCGCCGACGGACTTCCGGCCGTGGTGCAACACCTCCGTGGGGAGGCGGCGCTGGCTCCCCACGCCCCCGCGGCCACTGACGACGGCCGCGTCGACGGTCCAGACATGGCCGACGTGCAGCATCAGGCGTCGGCGCGCTTGGCTGTCGAGGTCATGGCAGCCGGCGGGCACAACCTTCTGCTGCACGGTCCGCCGGGGGTCGGCAAGACGATGCTCGCGCGTCGAGCCGCGGGCCTGCTGCCGCCCCTCAACGATGACGACGCGCTGTGCGTCACGAAGCTGCATTCGCTGCGCGGAGCAGGTCCGCCGCGTGCGCTGTGGCGGCGCCCGCCGGTCCGAATGCCGCACCACACGGTGTCCACGGCGGGCCTGCTCGGGGGAGGGACGCCTGCGCGTCCTGGCGAGGTCAGCCTCGCGCACGGCGGGGTGTTGTTTCTCGACGAGCTGCCCGAGTTTGCGCGGGCCTGTGCGGAGGGCTTGCGCGAGCCGCTGGAGGAGGGCGCCGTTTCGCTCGTCCGGGCTGCGTACGCGCTTCGCTTTCCAGCGCGGTTCCAGTTGATGGCCGCCATGAACCCGTGCCCGTGTGGCTACCTCGGGCATCCCGAGCGTCAATGTACGTGTTCGTCCTCGGCGGTGCAGCGCTATCAGGCCAAGGTGTCCGGGCCGCTGCTCGACCGCATCGATCTCGTCGTCCCCATGCGGCCGCCCGCGATGCTCGACGGCACGCCGCAGGAGTCGTCGGCGACGATCCGCGCGCGAGTGTCGGTGGCCCGTGCGCGACAGCGGGAGCGGCTGGCTGCAACGGGCCTTACTCGCAACGCTGACGTGCCGACCGACGGCGGGCTGATGGAGGCGATGTGTCCCTTGCTTCCCGGAGCGCGCGGCGTGCTGACGTCGATCACCGCCACGCGCCAGCTCAGCCCTCGGGCGCGGCACCGCCTGCGTCGCGTGGCGCAGACGCTCGTTGACCTCAAGCGTCCCGACGACCCTGTCGATGCCCCGATCGGCCCCCGTGAGATCGCCATGGCAGCCTCGCTGCGGCGTCTGCCCGACCTACCGCTGGGTGCCTGAGGCACTCGCTCTGATACCCTGCGCTGCCCCCATGACCGAGCGCCACGTCGTGTGCATCTTCAATCCCGCCTCCTCCGGAGGCCGGACCCGCCAGCGACTCGCAGACGTCGAGCGCCCGCTCGCCGCCGCTTTCGACGCGCTCGAGCTTCGAGAGACCGAAGGCCCCGGGCACGCGACCGTGCTGTCTCGCGACGCGCTGGAACGCGGCGCGGACCTGGTGATCGCCGTTGGTGGGGATGGCACCACGAACGAGGTGCTCGCGGGCTTCGTCGACGATGAGGGCGTGAACCGCTTTCCGGGTGCCGAGCTGGGCATCATCGCCACCGGCACGGGCAGCGACTTCGTCCGTCACCTCGGCCCGGTCACGCTCGAGGCGCAGATCCAAACCGTCACCCGGGGGCAGGCGTACGCCGTGGACTATGGCGTCGCACAGATGGTTTCGAACAATGGCAAACCGCTGACGCGTCCGTTCCTCAACGAGGCCAGCGTCGGGGTGAGCGGGTTGGTCAGCAAGCACGTTCAGCGGGCGCCTCGGTTCTTGGGCCCGGCGGCGAGCTACGTGTGGAGCTCGGTGCGGAGCTTGGCGGAGCATCGAGACAAGCCGATCACCCTCATCCTCGAAGACGACAAGCCCGTCGAAATCCCGCTGACGCTCGCCGTGATGGCCAACGGTCAGTTCTTCGGCGGCGGCATGTGGATCGCCCCGGAGGCGCAGTGCGACGACGGTTGGCTCGACGTGTTGTTCACCGGCGGCGAGGGCAAGCTCGACTTCATCGGGCTGCTGGCGCGCGTGTTCTCGGGCAAGCACGTCGGTGCGCGCTCGGTGCATGCCGCGCGCTCTCGCACGATCCGCATGGTCCCGCACGACGACCGCGACGTCGTCTTGATCTCCATGGACGGGGAGCAGCCCGGTCGTCTTCCCGCGGCGTTCCACATCGTGCCTCGAGGGATTCGCGTGCGTGCGCACGGGCTGCCCGCGCGCGCGTCGGCGAGCAGTGGGGCCTTCGCACCCGTCGGGGACCCCGACGTCGAGCCCGCCCCGGTGGGCCGGGGCGGCGTCCTTCACTGAGGCGCGGTCACGACCGCGGCGAACACGACGTCGGCTACGGTCGCCAGGCTCTCTCCGGAGACCCTGTCGATGTCGTCTGCGCGGGTGTGCCAGGCGGGATACTCGTAGTCGATGAGCAGGATCGACGGGATGCCGGCCCGGGACAGGTACACGTGGTCGTCGATGATCGCGACCGGGGAGGGCGCATCGACGAAGGCGCTGACGCCTCGGGCCGCGGCGGTTTGCCAGACGTGGTCCACCATCGCGGGGTGTTGGGCTTCGGCGTTGGGCTCGCGAAGGATGCGGAGGTCTGCGTCGCCGACCATGTCCAGCACGATCCCAAAGCCCGCCGCTCGAAGGGGCGCGGGCGCGTCATCGACGTGTGCGGCGAAGTACCGCGACCCGGCGCAGTAGCCTCCCTCGCTCGGGCGGCCGAGCTCTTCTCCGTCGAAGAACACCACGGTGAACCCCACGTCGGCGGGCAGGGCGTCTCGAAGCGCCGGGAGCAGGGCGAGCAGCACGACGACGCCGCTGGTACCGTCGTTGGCTCCGGGGATGGGGTGGTCGCGGGCGGCTGGGTCTGCGTCTTCCTCGGCCCATGGCCGAATGTCGTAGTGCGTCGCGAGGACGAACTGGCGCGGTGCTTCGGGCCGGATGCTGCCGAACACGTTGGTCAGGGGGTATGCGGCGCCGGTGAGCGGATCGATGCCGTCGAAGGGCTGCCGGTCGACGCGAGCGCCGTGGTCTGCCAACGCTTGCGCGAGCGCGTCGATGCCCCGGTCCCGCTCGGGGTGGCCCAGCGTACGCGGCACGGCCATCCAGCGCCGCGTCTGGGCGAGCAGATTCTTGGGGTCGAAGTGTGCGGTCGCATGGGGAGCGGGCGCGCGGGGCGTTGAGGCAGGCGCGCAGGCGGCAAGCAGGACAAGCGGGGCGAGCGTCCGCACCCGCGAAGGATAGGTCGCCGTGGCCGGGGTGGGCCAGGCCTTGGCCAACCGGTGGGCCACGGTGCGTTCATCAACTCCGACGCCCGGGCGGATTCTCGTTGGCACGGTCTGCGCAACGTCTCCGGCGCATGGCCAACAAGCCCTCCAAGAAATCTTCAGCTCCCACCAAAGGCAACGTCCAAGACTCGATCAAGAAAGCCGTCGACACCATCGTGACCCGGTTCGGCAAAGGCGCGCTCATGGCGATGGGCGCCGACGCGGGAGACCGGCCGCGGTTCGAGTCCATCCCCACGGGGTCACTCGGGCTCGACCGCGCGCTGGGCATCGGTGGGGTGCCGCAAGGCCGCATCGTCGAAATCTACGGTCCCGAGTCGTCGGGCAAAACCACGCTGACCCTGCACCTCATCGCCGAGGCGCAGAAAAAGGGCATCGTGTGTGGCTTCGTCGACGCCGAGCACGCGCTCGACATCCAGTACGCCAAGGCGCTGGGGGTGTCGCTCGACGAGCTGTTGGTGTCACAGCCCGATTATGGCGAGCAGGCACTGGAGATCGTGGACACGCTGGCGCGCACGGGCTCGGTGGGTCTGCTCATCGTGGACTCCGTCGCTGCGCTCATCCCTCGGGCGGAGCTCGAGGGCGACATGGGCGATACGCATGTGGGCTTGCAGGCGCGGCTCATGTCCCAAGCGATGCGGAAGGTCGCCGGGGTCGCCCATCAGACCAACACCACGATCGTCTTCATCAACCAGCTGCGGCACAAGATCGGCGTGCAGTTCGGCTCGCCCGAGACGACCACCGGGGGCAACGCGCTGAAGTACTTCGCCAGCGTTCGCCTCGACATTCGACGCATTGCCACCATCAAGGAGGGCGACCGGCCCGTGGGGAGTCGAACGCGGGTCAAGGTGGCCAAGAACAAGTGTGCGCCACCGTTCTCGACTGCCGAGTTCGAGATTGGCTTCGGTCGCGGCATCGATCGCGCGGCCGAAATCCTCGACGCAGGGCTGGCAAGCTCCACCATCGCGAAGAACGGGAGCTGGTTCAGCTGTGGGACCGAACGGATGGGGCAGGGCCGGGCCGCGGCGCTCCAATGGCTGCGCGAGCATCCGGACGAGTCGGACGCCATCGTCGCCGCCACGTGGGGTGAGGCTGGGGCCACCGCCGCGTTGGCGGCCTGAGTTCCCGCGGGCCGTGCGCGGTGGAGACGGTCGAGCGGCCGGTCTTCGCCGTGCAACGTGGGAGTCGATCGCGCGTCAAGGTCCTCGCGAGCCGGCGTGAGGCGGTGGATCGGCCTTGCGTCGGTGCGCCAGCGTTGCGAAACTCGCGCCCACTCCCCCCGGAGGAACGAGTGAGTAGCTACTACGTTCTCAAGATCCAATACGTCAATCGTCCGCCTGAGACGCGCAACATCAGCGCTCCCACGACCACGGTGGGTCGAGAATCGGGCGACATCGTGCTCAACGACCCGCAAACCTCGGGTCGGCACGCCGAGGTCGTGTTCCAAGGCGGGCAAGTTCGCGTCCGCGATGCGGGGAGCACCAACGGAACCTGGTTCAATGGGCAGCGGCTCACCGAGTTCGGCATGGAGCCCGGGCAGTGGTTCCAGGTCGGCCAGACGACGCTGCAGCTGATGGCCGTGCATGGCGCGGCTGCACCCGGCCCTGCGCCAGGCCCCGCCAAGACGATGAGGGCCATGGGCGCGCCGCCGCCGGCGGCAGGTCCTGCCGCCGCGCCCGGGAGTGCGCCGGTCGGATGGGCGCCCCCGGGTCAGGCGCCGGCTCCTGCCGCGCCGGCTCCT
>JBCCQM010000046.1:0-44594 GCA_039024335.1 Myxococcota bacterium | reverse complement strand
TCGGGCAGCGCTTCGGGCTCCCAGCCGAACGCACGGGTGATCGTGTCCGTCGTGCGGTCTCCGGCGAGCAGGCCGTGCAGCCCCACGTATCGCTGCTGCCGCCAGGACGACGGCAGCGGACCCACGGGGTACGCCTCGCTCGCCTCGGGCGCGGCGTCCAAGAGGTCTCGCGTCACGAAACACGGCTCCCGCGACGTTTCGAGCAGCGCCATGTTGTATGGCGGCTGCAACATCTTGATGGTGTCGGTCTCGAGCAACGCGGCTTCGAGCGGCGTGGCCGTGGGCGTGACGTCGAGGTCCCGCACCTGGGACAGCAGCTCGAGCATGCGCTCGTTCCGACCCGACTGCTTCTGGAAGTAGCTGTTCACGCGGCGCTTCAGCGACGTCGCCTTGCCCACGTACAGAACGTCGCCATTGGTCCGCAGCATGCGATATACGCCGGGGCGATCCGGAACGGCGAGCCGCGTCTCCTTGGGGATAGGAAACACGCGCTTCTTGCTTCGCTTGGGCGCCGCCGTACCCGCGAACGCGGCCGCCTCCTCCCACGTCTCGACCCCCTGCTCCGCCAGCATGTCGACGAGGTGACGCCACACGAACGCGGTCGCGTGAACGTGGTCTTCGCAGCGACGCAGCTGGTCGACGCCGTAGCCGAAATACCCGGCGAGCGCCCGGAGTCCGCGGCGAGGTAAATCGGGGAGTAACCGCCGGGCGAGCTCCAGCGTACACACCGACGCGAACGGCAGCGTCTGCTCGGGCGCGATTCGGGGCTGCAAGAACGAGTGCTCGAAGCGCGCGCAGTGAATCACCGCTCGGGCAGGCGCGCGTGCGCTGCACTCGTCGACGAAGCCATCCCAGATCGCGTCCACGTCTGCGGCGTCGTCGAGGTCGGCCTGCTCGATGCCGGTCACGCGCGTGATGATCCGAGGCAGGGTTGCCTCGTCCGGAAGCGCCAGCAGATGAGCCTGCACCCTCAGGCTCTCCCGCGATGCTGTCGTCCACGCCCAGCCCAGCTCGAGCAGGTGGCCGTGCGCCGGCGATGCACCCGTGGCCTGGGCATCGAGCACGAGCACCTCGAGGTCGCGCAGCGTCACCGCGAGAGGCTACCCCGACCCGTCTGCGCTGCGCGCTCCACCGTTCGGGTGGGCATGCGTAGCAATCTCATCGCCCCCTCGTAGACTCTCCACGATGCGACGTCTCGCCTGCCTCGCCCTGCTGCTTGCCGCCTGCTCCGGGTCTTCATCCGAGCCGGCATCCACACAGGAGCCCGCCTCGGCCGATGCCCAGCCCACCCTAAAGCGCGGCGCGTCCGAGGCTCCACAGAACGAACAGTTCGCCTACTTCGCGGGCGGGTGCTTCTGGGGCGTGGAGTACTACCTCGAGCAGATGGACGGCGTGCTCGACGTGGAGTCCGGGTACATGGGCGGCCACGTCGACGAGCCCACCTACGAGCAGGTCGTCTCCCACACCACCGGCCACCTCGAAGCCGTCCGCGTCCGCTACGTCCCCAGCAAGGTCAGCTACCGCGAACTCGCGAAGCGCTTCTTCGAGATTCACGACCCGACCCAGCAAGATGGACAAGGCCCCGACATCGGAAACCAGTACCTCTCGGCGGTCTTCTATGTGGACGACGCCCAAAAGGCCGACACCGAGGAACTCATCGGCCTCCTGAAGAACCGTGGCTACGACGTCGCGACCACGCTCCGCGAGGCGGACACGTTCTGGAAGGCCGAGGGCTACCACCAGGATTACTACGCAAAGACGGGCAAGAAACCGTACTGCCATGCACGCGTCCGGCGGTTCGAGGACTAATGGTGCAAGAGACCATGACTCGCGAAGCCCGCAAGGGTGCGGGCGCAGCGACCGCATCGGCGCTTGGCGCCACCCGTCCTACCGGTGGGGAAAGGAACGGCCTCGTTCCGGGATCGTGGTGCCCACGCCCCGATTCGACGCAGCCACCGCGCCATCCTGCGCAATTTCGCGAGTCGCCCGGGGTTTCGATCCCCCCACCGCTGGATGTCCACGGGCGACATGGTCTAAAACGAGAGCGCCGTGAGGTTGCATCGCGTAGCTTGATGGGTATCGGACGGATGACGGAGATGAAGGCCGAATCAGGCCCGCGACTCGCTTGTTTCTATGTGGTGCGTGGCCCATTCGCAGGCACGATCGTGGAGGTGCGGCGTCGCACCGTCGTCGGTCGCGACCCCGCCTGCGACATTGCGCTCCCCGACGCGAGCATCTCGCGCGAGCACGCCATCTTCATCGACGACGGGATGATGCTGACGGTCGCCGACGTCGCCAGCACCAACGGCACCTTCGTCAACGGCGAGCAGATCACGCAGCCCACGGAGCTCAACGTTGGGGACACCGTGCGCTTGGGCAGCTGTGAGCTCGAGTTCATCGAGCGCCGCAAGCAGCGGGACTTCCCCGCCTACCGCGAGACGCGGAAGAACATGTCGGTCGAGATCCAGCGCGCCGGGGCGTACTCCGCTCAGCCGGGCGAGACGACCACGCGGCTCCCGAAAAAATCGGGCCGCTGAGGTTGCAGCGCTAGCAGCCTTGGGCCGCGTCGGCAGCTTGGGCTGCACACGCACGGAGGCTGGCGGCCATCTCCGGTGCTGCGACGTCGTGCTCGGCCGCGGCCTGCTGAAGTGCGCTCATCCACGCGGGGAGGTCAGCACACGCGATGCTCGACGGATCGCAGTAGTTCGCGGGGTCGTAGACGGACACTGGCAGGCAGTGTGCGTCGAGCGTTCCGTCGCAGTCATCGGAGGGCTCGCACTCACATGCGCCATCGACTCCCGCGCAGCGAACCTCGGACGAGAGACACGGTCCGCCGTAGACCCGCGGATAGCAGGACTCCCCCGACCCGCAGTCATCGTTCGAAGCACACGGCGTACGCGGACACCCCCCGTGGTTGTAGAGCGCCGGCGGACCACCACATGTCCACACGTCACAGATCGCTTCGTCCCGACACTCGGCATCGAGCTGTTCGCACGTGGAGAACTCGGGCGAGACCGCATCGTCCGCGTCTTCCGCCTCCGCCTCAACCTCTCCCTCAGCCTCGATCGAGGGCTCTGCCTCGGTCTCGTCACAGCTCGCCATCACCATCGTCACGGCGCACACCAGCGCTACGCGCATCCATCCTCGACGCATCGTCCTACCTACTTTTGTCTGCCAGCCCCAACGCGAGCCGCGCCAAAGCATCATGGGAGAACGTTTCTCACCGCGCAAGAGCGACAAGGATGTCGTGGGTGGGGTATGCGTCCGGCATGGAGCTCCCGCGCACGCGCAATCGTTCCCGCCGCTTCGACGTCGTCCTCTGGGGCGCGACCGGTTTCACCGGAAAGCTCACCGCGGAATACCTGTTGCGCCGACACGGGAGCGAAGACATTCGCATTGCGCTGGCGGGCCGCAACGCAGCAAAACTCGAGGCCGTGAAGCAAGAGCTGATCGCGATCGACTCCGCGGCAGAGCGGTTCGAGCTGCTCACGGGCGACAGTCACCACCGCGCCTCCCTCGACGCCCTCGCCGCGCAAGCAGAAGTCGTCTGCACGACCGTGGGCCCGTACGCCAAGTACGGCGCAGACTTGGTCGCGGCCTGCGTCGAGGCCGGTACGGACTACTGCGACCTCACCGGTGAGCCCCAGTTCGTCCGCCGCATGATCGACGAACACCAGGCCCGCGCCATCGAAACCGGCGCCCGCATCGTTCACTGCTGCGGCTTCGACTCCATCCCGTCCGACATCGGGACGTGGACCCTCGTGACCGAGGCCAAGGAACGCTTCGGCATCAACCTCGACGAGGTCAAGCTGATCACCGGCCGCATGAAGGGTGGCGTCTCCGGCGGCACGATCGCGAGCATGATGCAGGTCATCGACGAGGTCCGAGAGGACCGCAGCATTCTGCGCAAGATCGGTAACCCGTACGGCCTCAACCCCGAGGGCGAGCGCCGGGGCCCCGATGTCGGCGACCAGAAGGGCGTGCGCTACGACGACGACCTGCCCGGCTGGACTGCTCCCTTCGTAATGGCGTCGATCAACACCCGCGTCGTCCGCCGCAGCAACGCGCTGATGGGCTACCCCTACGGCCGCGACTTCCGATACTCCGAGTGCTCGGGAACCGGCGGCGGGCCCAAGGGCCTGATGCGGGCCGCCTCGCTGGCCGGTGGCGTGGCGGGCATCATGGCTGGCGCGACGTTCGGCCCCACGCGAAAGCTCCTGATGACGAAGCTCCCCGCGCCCGGCCAAGGACCCAGCCGCGAAGAGCGAGAGCGCGGCATGTTCGAGATCCACCTCATCGGCAAGGGCCGCAACGCGTCGGGTCGGCCGGCATCCATTCGCGGCAGGGTCGTGGGTCAAGCAGACCCCGGCTACGGCGAAACCGCGAAGATGTTGGGCGAGTCGGCGCTGTGTCTCGCGCTCGATGGTGACGCTCTCGACACACCCGGCGGCATCGGCACGCCGGCCTTCAGCATGCGATCGCATCTGCTCGACCGCCTACGCGCACAAGGCATGGAGTTCACCGTCGGCGAGCCGATCTGACATCGGCGTCGCGGTGCAGCGCCGCGGTCTGACACCGATGTCGTGGGAAGAACGCTCGTTAGAAAAACGGGCGTTTGCGGGGCCTCGGTGGTAGCCTAGCGGCGGTTTGGGGGCACGGCTTGCGCCCGACCAGATTGGTTTCATCGATGAAAAAGCTCGCTCTTTCCTGCGCTGCGCTTGCTGGCGCCTTCGTCCTTGCCACCCCTCAAAAGGCCGAGGCCTGCGGCGGCACGTTCTGCGATGCCGGCCCCACGGCCATGCCCGTCGACCAGACCGGAGAGAACATCCTCTTCTTGATGGGCGAGGACTACACCGAGGCCCACATCCAGATTCAGTACGACCCCTCCGCGCCCGCCGAGGAGTTTGCGTGGATCGTCCCACTGACCTCGCTGCCCGAGTTCGGCGTCGGCTCCGAGCTGCTGTTCGACGCGGTCCTCAACTCCACCGTGCCGCAGTACGGCTTCCAGAACAGCTTCACCGGCCAGGAATGCGGCGGCGACACCGATGGCGGATTCTCGACCGGTGACCCTACCGGCGACACTGGCGGCGACGGTGGCGAGAGCAGCGGTGCCGAGGACAGCGCAGGGGAAGATCCTGGCCCTGAGATTCTCCTCAACGAGGTCGTCGGCGCCTTCGAGATCACCGTCCTGCAGAGCAAGTCGCTCGAAGAGCTCACCACCTGGCTCGACGACAACGGCTACGCCCAGGACGAGAACGCCAACCCGATCATCGAAGAGTACCTGAGCGAGGGCTACATCTTCGCGGCGTTCAAGCTCAACAACGACGCCGAGACCTCCGAGATCCACCCGATCACGCTGCGCTTCAACGAGAACGAAGCCTGCATCCCGCTTCGGCTCACCCGCATCGCCGCGGTCGACGACATGGACATCCGGTCGTTCTTCCTCAGCGACAACCGCGTGGTCCCGAGCACCTACAAGCACGTGCTCGTGAACCCGCTCAAGCTGGACTGGCCCTCCTCGGCGAGCAACTACAAGTCGGTCATCACCCAAGCCGTGGATGCGGACCAGGCCAACGGCCGCGCGTTCGTCACCGAGTACGCGGCGGGTAGCGACGTGGTCCCGACCTTCAACCTGTTCAGCGAGAGCTGGGACGCGGCTCCGTTCGCCAAGGTCGACCCCGTCGGCGTCGTCGACATCCTCGAAGCGCAGGGCCTGATGACCTGCTTCGAAGACGGCGGAGGCTTCGGCAGCACCGGCGGCACCTCCACCGGCGGTGGCGACGGCACCAGCTGCCAATACAACCACCCGCTGCTGCGCAGCCTGCTGCAGCGCTATCTTCCGGTGCCCGACGGCGTCAACGAGGTCGACTTCTACGGCTGCCTCGCTTGCTACACCGACAGCATCGACGCTGAAGCCTGGGACGGCGCGCTGTTCTCGGCCGACATGCTTGCCCGCATCATCGACCCCGGGGCTCACGCCGTCGACGCGCTGCAGTCGTTCCCCACCCTGACCCGCATGTACACCACCATCTCGCCCGGCGAGATGACCGAGGATCCGTTCTTCTACGAGAACCCCGACCTCGAGACCGTCGACCTCACCTTCCAGGTCGCGCAGCGCGGGACCGGCTGTGGCTCCTCGATCATCTGGACCCTCCCCGACGGCCGCGAGGTCTATGCGCCCGACGCGAGCTGGCCCGACTTCGACGATGAAATGCCCTGGGAAGAAGAAGTGGCGGAGATGGGCAACGCCGGCGCACCGATGGTGCTGGTGAACCAGACGGACACCATCAACACGCAGCTCGCCACCCACAACTGCGAGTTCAACTTCCCTTCGGCTGAAGAGTGCGGCAACGCAGGTGAAACCGACGGCGCCGAGACCGAAGGCGGCTCCGACGGGGCCGATGACACCGCGGGCGACTCGGCGGCCGATGGAGGCAGCAGCGGCGGTGCAGGCCAAGATACCGCGCTCGACGACGACGGTGGCTGCAGCTGCACCACGTCGAACGACGGCGGACCCGGCGTCCTCCTGTTCAGCCTCTTCGGGCTCGCGGCCCTTCGCCGCCGCCGCTAGCGGAACGAGAACAAAAAGCGGCGGGTGCCTTCGGGCGCTCGCCGTTTTTCGCTGGTTGCGGTGCCAGGCCTCACATGCGCCGCAGGTACGACGCGGGGACCGAGGCTACGAGCCATACACCGTTGGGCGCGAGCTGGAAGGTGAATCCACCCGCGACCATGCCCGCCGCATCCACGAGAAACACGACGGGGTTGCCGCGGCGCTTCGCGACCACGCGCGCAGTCTCCTCGTCCTCGCTGAGATGGACATGATGGCGCTCCCCGGCGCGAAGTCCGTCCGCTTCGATCGATGCCACGAAACGCTCGACGGTGCCGTGGAACAGCACCGGTGGCGGCGTGACCACGGGATGCTCGAGCGCCACCTCGACGGAGTGCCCCTGCAGCGCGCGGACTTGCGTGCCGCTCTCGTCAAACGCATACCGGCGCTTGCCATCCACTTCGACGAGCCTTTCGAGCTGCGCGGCCGAGATGGGCGTCCCGTGCCGGCCCAGCGCCTCGAGCAGCACGTCCACGTCCACCCATCCCTGCGCGTCGAGCTCGATTCCCACGGAATCGGGGCGGTGACGCAACACGTACGCCAGCCGCTTGCTGCGTTCGACGTCACTCATGCGTCCACCTCGAACCGCAGTGGTGGCGCCGCACGACGCTTGCGCAGCCACTGAAGGCTCGTGCGGATCGACGAGCGACGAACGAGCGCCAGTTCCATCCGCCGCTTTCCGGGAAACTCGGTCATTGCAAGGCCGATGAGCAGCGTCAGGATGCCCTGCCCCGGGAGCACCAGCATCGCGATGCCCGCAAGAATCAACACCACGCCCAGGACGTTCCGGCTCACGCGAACCAGCAGGCCACCTCGGGGGCGCGGCGTTCTGTCCGGCGCAAAATGATCCACCGGCAGACGCGCGACGACCCGCGGGATGGCGACCAGGGTGCCGACGAAGAGCAGCGCCGAGACGACCCCGACCGCAGTCCACACGCGCGGGTCCGCGAGCCATGCCTGGAGAGAATCCACCGCGTGCCGATCGTACCAGGCGACTCACCATGCACGCCGCCCCCGTTGTACTCTGTCGTCATGCGCTTGGTTTTGAGTTGGATGATGGGAGGGACGCTGCTGCTGAGCATTGGCTGCAGCGACGACGGCGTTCCGCAAACCGATGCTTCCGCCACCGGCGGTACGCTGCCGTCGACGAGCGGAGAGCCCGGAGACACCGCAGGGGGCGATACCGACGGCCAATCAAGTGCCTCTGCGTCGGGGGGATCGGATGGCCCTCCCACAACCGATACGGCCGGCACGACCGGTGCCGATGACGGTACGACCGGTGGCATTGGGAGCTCCAGCGGTTCCGATACCGACACCGATACCGACACCGACACCGACACCGACACCGACACCGGCGGCGGCAGCTCGACCGGCGGTAGCTCGACTGGTGGCAGCACCAGCACCGGCGCAGCCGGTCTCGCGATCGGCGAGGACTGCACCGACGACAGCGAATGCGCGACCGGCGTGTGCTGGGACTTCAGCGACTACGACAAGGCGTGCATCGGCGCCGTTTGCTCGCAGACGTGCACCACCAACGAAGACTGCGTCGAGGCCTTCGAAGCCGCCGGCGCGCCGTCCCCCAAGGGTACGACCTGCGGAGGGGACGGACGCTGCGAGCCGATCGGCTCCGGCTTCGGCGCGTTTGCATGCGCGTCGAAGTAGCGCAGCTGCAGTGAGGTACCCTCGGCCCATGCTCGGTCGAGGGTGGGTCCAACGAACCTGCATCGGTGGCGCGCTTCTGTGCGCTGCCACCGTCACATCCAACGCGGAGGCGGACGCAACCGCCACGCTTGCGGTCGAACCATCCAAGGCCGACCGGGCCGAAGATGGGCGTGGGCACACCGTGGACGCGTCCGCGCCGCGGGGTCTCGTCCTGCACTCGCCGGCGGGATGGCCAGCCCGAGCGCTCGACCCGGTCCTCTACATCGGCAGCCTGCACTTCCATCACTACACCCACGTCGACCGGACCACGCTCCGCTTCGAGCTCGACGACGTTGCCCGTCTGTCCGAAGGAGACATCGTCTACGTGCAGTACGGCGATGACGCGCAGTCCCGCGTACGGCTCGACGACCTGGGGGCGGTGCGATGAAGCGCTTTGCGGCCGCGCTCCTGCTTCTCTCCGCGTGCGGCGACGACGTTGCCTCCCTCGAGACCGACGGCGGTACGGACGGCGATGGGAGCTCCACCGACGCGAGCGGGCCGTCGACGACCGCTGCGACCACGGCGACGACCCAGGGCAGCGACACCGACGCAACGGACTGCGGACCGATCGAGATCACGTGCGGCGACCCCGTCTCGGTGGCATGCGAGGGGCCCGAGACCGCCGTTGCGCTCGATGAGCCCGCGCTCTCGTGTGACGCGTGGACACTCCAGAGTGACGCCCCCACCGCGTACCCCGTCGGCGACACGCAGGTCACGTTCACCGCCGACGACGGCGCAGAGACGGCATCGTGCAGCGTGACGGTGTCCGTCGTCGATGAGGACGCCCCCACGCTGGCCTGCCCCGAGCCGGGCACGCTCGTTCGCCCCAGCGCCGACGCATTCCTCACCGCCCCCGCCATCGATGCGACCGACGTGTGCGACGAGGCCCCCTCCGTCACCGCGACGCCGGCCATGTTCGACGCCACCACGACGGTGACGTACGAAGCCAGCGACGCGTCCGGCAACACGGCAACGTGCGACGTCGGGTTCGACGTCGTCGACGCGTTCGCGGTTCCCGGATTCCGGATCATTTCGGCCGAAGGAGACCTCAGCCAAACCCAGGTCACGCTCGCGTGGGAGCCGCCCGAGTCGGCTGCGATCACCGGGCTGCGCGTGGAGGTCTCGGACGCGGCCGACGGACCCTGGACCAGCGTCGCCGATCTTGAACCCAACGAACAGCTGCACGCCTACACGCTCGACGCCGACGCGGGCTTCGTCCGCGTGGTGAGCGTGACCGCATTCGGAGACGGCGGCGCGACCGATCCTCGCGCGACCTACCGCATCGGCGCCGACCAGTACGATGTGCGCGACGTCGATGTCCCAAACGTGCCGTTCGACACCACGCTCTACGGCGTGGTCCGGTATCCCGCCGACCTCGATGGCGGGCCGTACCCGCTGGTGGTCGCGCTGCATGGCAACCACGGCAACTGCCGGCCGAACATCAACAGCCCCAACGACTACTGCATCACGACGCAGGACCACGACTGCAACGACCCCAGTGGCGTCACCACGCCCAACGCCGAGGGCTACGTCTACTTTCTCGAGACGCTGGCGGCGCAGGGGTACATCGCGGTGAGCATCAGCGGCAACGCGATGAACTGCCGCGACGACTTCATCTTTCAGCGGGCGGAGCTGATCGGCGAGCACCTGCGCCACTGGTCGGCGTGGAACGGCGCAGACCAAGGCGAGACGTCGGCCTCCTTCGTGGGCGCCGTCGACCTCGACCGCGTGGGCCTGGTCGGGCACAGCCGCGGCGGCGATGCAGCCTCGAACGTCCCAGGCGTGCTGGCCAGTGCGCCCATTCCCGGGGTGAACGTGCGCTCGGTCTTCGCGGTGGCACCCACGGACTTCCACAACGTCGAGGTTCCGGGCACGGACCTGGCCGTGCTCCTGCCGGGCTGCGACCGCGACGTCGCGCCGCTGTCCGGGATGAACCACTACGACCGATCGATCGACTTCGACGACGGCGCCCGCCGCTCGCAGGTCTTCTTGCTGGGGGCGAACCACAACTTCTTCAACACGCAGTGGCAGATCTCCGAGTGGGACCTGTTCGGCAACCCGAACGACCCGTTCTGCACCCCGCCCGACGACCCGCAGAAGCTCGCCCAGACCCACACGCTCGAAGCGCTGCTCGGGAGCTGGTTCGAGCGGACCCTCGCCGCCACGGATGAGCCCGAAGACTTCATGCAGGCGACGGCCCCCTCCCCGACGTCGTTCGACCTGTGGGCCGAACAAGACCTGCAGATGCGCTGGTCCTACTCGGGAGACTCGCGCGTGCTGGTGGATGACTTCGCCGGACCGGGCGCGCCGCTGCAGAACGCGCTGGGCGGACAGAACGCGTACGAGGACTGGTTCCTGTTCGAGGCGTGCTTCGAGCAGGACTGCGACCCGTTCTTCAACCACGTTCGCAACGTCGCCCGGCTGCTCTGGCAGCTACCGGCCGAGCCCATGGCCACGTTCTCGCTGCAGGGCTACGACGCGTCCGAACACGTCGCCCTGACGATGCGGGTCGTCTCTCGTCGTAGCCTGCTCAATCAGGGACTCGACGAGAACGACTTCTTCGTCCGGCTGCGGGACGGTGATGGTCGCGTGGCGGAGCTGCTGCTCTCCGACGCCAAGCCGCTCGAGCACCTCTACCCGCACTCGGATCCTCTCGAGGTCCTCGAGACGTTCAATCTGCCGCTCGCGTGGTTCGTGGAGCAGGAGCCGATGCTCGACCTGGCCAACCTCGCCAGCCTCGAGTTCGACATGACCGCGACCGGCGACGACGGTTCGGTCATCGTCAGCGAGATCGAGTTCGCAGGCTGAGGCAAAAAAACGGGGCCGGATCCTGATGGACCCGGCCCCGAAGCGTGCAGCTCTCTCGGAGGTTCCGCCCGTCGCTATTCGACGACGGACAGGGTGACGCGGATGACTTGGTCGTCCGCCGGATACGTGAAGCCATCATCGACCAGGCGAACGTTGCCGGAGCGACCACCACCGGTGTCGGGTCCGGCCTGGCGCGGCGCCTGGTCGGGGCCTGCGCCCGGCCACTGGTTGTCCTCGGTCCCGGCATCCCACAGCGTCACCTCGTCGGTGATGTCGCCGGAGCGCGGGTTCCCATCCTCGTCGAACAACGCGATGCCGCTCGAGTCGGGGCCGTAGAACAAGTCGTTCGACTGGATGAACATCGTGGCGAACGAGACGGCGTAGCCAGGCTCGGCATCGAACTGGAACGCGTACGCGTTGCCCGGGAACACGGGCCCTGGCTCGTCGGCGCCGTCCGGCGTGTTGAAGGCAACGGCACCCTCGACCGACTCGACCAGACCCGAGGGGTCACCGTCTTCGGCGATGGCCTCGAGTCCCTCCCCGCGGTCTGCTTCGCCCTCGGTGAAGAACGGTGCGTCTTCGGCGTGGACCACGTACGCGCCCGGCGACAGCGGAACCGCAAGCCCGACGAGGGCGCCCAGCTCATCGGCCAGGCCAGCGGCGGCGCCATCCTCTGCCATCGCCTCCAGGCCGGGACTCGCTTCGCCGCCCAGCTCGAAGAACTCGACGTCGGTGGTGTGGACCGCATACGCACCCGGCGACAGCGGCACGGCCGTCGCACCGCCGTCGAACGCAAGCGTGGTCGGCGTGGACGCGTTTTCGATGGTCAGCGTGAACACGCCTTCGCCGTCGTACGAAAGTGACGCGTCCACCAATGCCGTGATCGGCGGCAGGTCGGGGAACTCGTCCGAGGCGAGTCGAATCTCGGGGTTGTCGTCGTCGGGGCCCGTGTCCGGACCGTCCTGGCGCGGCGCCTGGTTCGGACCCGTGCCGGGCTCCTCGTCCTCTTCGGTACCCGCGTCCCAGATCAGGAGTTCATCGGTGATGTCGCCGATGCGAGGGTTGCCGTCCTCGTCGAACAGCGGAATGCCGGCGGGGTCTGGCGCAATGAAGAAATCGTTCGACTGCACGAACATGGTCGCAAAGCTCAGGTAGTGCCCCGGCGCGGCGCCGAACGAGACCTCGTACGAATCGCCCGGGAACGCTGGCCCAGGGCCGTCTGCGCCCTCTGGCGTATCGAACGCGCCCGCTCCGAACACACCGGAAGGCTCCGAAACTGCCTCGATTCGCAGCTCGAACGTGACGGCGCCCGCCGTCTCCGTGTCCGAATCATCGGTGTCGGTATCACCATCGTCGGTGGTCGTATCGTCACCTGCGGTTTCCGTATCTTCACCAGTCGTGGACGGATCCGTGGTCGAGGGATCCGTCGAAGGATCGGTGGTCGCGGGATCCGTGGTCGAGGGATCCGCGTCGCCGGTCGACGCATCGGAAGAGTCGGTATCGCCACTTCCACCACCCGAGTCACAAGCGGGCAATGCAAGCAGGGAGGTCGACAACAAGAAGGAAAGTTTGCGCATGAGAATCTCTCTGCACCGAGCGACCGTGTGGAGTGGCCGCGGTGTCGAGGGGCCGTAGTGAGTCCGGCGGCACGCGGTTACGCAAAAAAAAATCGGAGGGACGAACCGCCCCCTCCGATGAACCACGAAAAACGCCGCCGTCATCGAACGGCGGCGCCTCGTTGGACGACCGCAATCAGTTGTTCTCGAGCAATCGCTGGGCGAGTTCTTCACCGACGGATACCGCGGCTTCGCGACTCTCGATCGGCGAGACGTAGGCGTCGTCGCCCGTGAAGACGATGTACGTCACGCCGTCGGGTACGCCACCGCTGATCGGGTGGTTCGGAATGCCGAGCTCCTCGGCAGCGGCCGCCGAGAGTTCGCCAAGCACGTGTCGTGGACCGGCGTCGGCGTACGGAGCGAAGAGGAGCTGTCCGTCGTACAGGATAGCGCCCGCGCTTCCGACCGCGTCCCAGCCCGTGCGAATACCGTAGTCCGAGGCCTTGAAGCCACTTCCCTGCATCGGCACGACGAAGTGCGGGACCGTGGCGGAGTCCACGAACTGACCGGTGCTGTCCTTGGAGCTGGTGCTTGCCTGGTACCAGGGGTCGGAGATGCAGGGCTCGGAGCGGCCGCCGTCGCAGTCGATGTCCGCGTCGGCGCGCCACCAGATGGCGCCGTCGAGCTTGCACATCTCGATCGTGCGGGCACGACCGGCGTCGGTCCGGAACAGCGAGGTGCCGTCGAGGCGCTCGCAATCCTGCGTGAGTTCGAGCAGGTCAACGGCGAGGTCACCGGTGATGGCGGCGCTCTTGTGCGGGACGCACACGCTGGCCGACGACGCCGATACGCCGCTGGAGCCGGTGTGGCGCGAGCGGTACTTCGCCTTCGTGCCCGGGATGCCCTCGCAGTTGTCGTTGTAGGTGCTCGACGACTTCGAAACACACTGGCCCTCACCTTCGACCTGAACGCAGAACGTGGTCGCGTGACCCGAGGCGTCCGGGCACGTGCCGGCGCAGGGGATCGA
Organism: Myxococcota bacterium; assembly: GCA_039024335.1. GTDB lineage: Bacteria > Myxococcota_A > Polyangia > Nannocystales > Nannocystaceae > CAJXVA01. The sequence continues at coordinate 30,895 of JBCCQM010000046.1, read as the reverse complement.
GCAAAAGCCGTATGCAGCGCCGTCGTCGTCTTCGTACTTCAAGCACTCGGCACGCTGGCCGTCCGCCTCGAAGTTGCAGGCGTCTTCGTCACCGGGGATGCAGGGCGTCCCGATCCACGGGTCTTCTTCGTTGGCCGCGATGGGGTCGCAAACCAGCTCGCTGTCGGGGCAGCAGTCGCCACTGTCGAGGCAGTCGGCGTCGCAGTAGCAGCCCGCCGGGGACATGCCCCCGCAGAAGCCCTCGCAGCTGCCCGCAAACGCCGCCGAATCCTCGGCGCGCCCAGCAGGCTCGGAGGCGTCGCAGCCGCCGAGCAGTGTTGCGAGCGCAAATGCGCAAAATCCCGCCATTTCTTTGAGTCCGACCGTCATCGTCTACCCGCGCCTCCCTAGTGAGAAGACGGGGTCCAGAGGTTCCCAAAGTGCGAAGATTCGCCACACACTCCGACAAACTGGTTTCGACGCGCAAGCGTTTGATTTTGGTTGAAAACCCACCCGGGCTCTGGATGAAAAGCAGACGCCACTGAAACCAATGCAGGGCTGCGCCGTAGAACCCCACAGGGGGACGCGGCCAGCGGTCGATGCGTTCCAACGGGAGTGGGTTTGATGTCCTCGTTCATCGCAGCAGAAACGACCATGGCGCTGTCGAGGCGCACCATCCGCATTCAGGCCGTCGACGCCCGGCCCTCCGCCGCATCGGCCTGGGCCGGCGCCGTCCTCAGCCTCGCGGCCGTCGCCGCCTCGGTCGCCGCGTTCGCGCTTTAGAGCGTTCAGCTGCGCTGGAGCATGACCATCGGGCGGCCCGTCTCCGGATCGCGCGACACGTGCATCTGCCACGGGCGGCAGCACACGTCGCAGTCCTGCACCATCGCGCCTTCGATGTCGACGTCGACCCAGAGGTCGAGCTGCTCGTAGCACCACGGACACGTCACCGGCACGGTCTCGCCCATGCGTGGACCGTAACAGCTGGTCCTGAACCGGCCCCGATTACGGCGCCACGGTGGCCATGTCGCCATCCAGGACGCCGCGAAACCAGTCGGCCATCGACACACCCGACGTTTCCGTCGAGTAGAACGCCGGCGTGGTCGACCAGGTGTGCGTCTCGCTGTCGATGATGAACTGCGCGAAGCGGCCATCGAGGCGCTCGGCGCGAAGGGCCGTCAGCGCTTCGGTGTAGCGCTCGACGCCCAGGTCGGGCACGCCGACGTCCTGCGCGCAGTCGTCGTTGCCGAAGCCGTAGAACAACCGAAGGATCTGGTCCTTGTCCGAGGCGATCATCGCGAAACGCACGTTCTCGTAGCGCTCGGGCAAGTAGGTGAAGAGGCTCGAGAGTCCGCCGCCGTCGGGGAGCGAGCAGTCGGAACACCCGCCGGGCAGCAGCCCGTCGAAGCCCCACCGCTCGCGAAGCTGCGCCTGCAGGCAGGGATTCAAAAACGCGTCGGGGAGGATGACGCCGGAGTCGTCAAGCAGCAGCGTGTCCGCCTGCGGCCATCCGGCGTGGATGTACGGGAAGTTCACCAGAGCCCCCAGGCCACCTGCGCTGGTTCCCAGGACGACGAGCTGCTCGGGCTCGGGGAACGTGGGCGCGATCCGATCGAGCGCCGCGAGCACGTTGTCGTGCCCCACGAAGTTCCACGTCTCGTTGGTCCCGTCCACGGTCGACTCTCCGACGGTGCCCGCATGAACGTCCCCGGTGCAATACGGGAAGTAGATGATGTTGTAGTCCTGCAGCGGGTTGTCGTCGCGGGTGAAGTCGAGAACGCCATCGGGGTTGAGGTCGATCGCTTCGATTCCCGTGGCCATCAACCCGCTGGTGAGGCTGCACGTGGTCCCGTTGAAGCAGGCACCGCCGCCTTTGAAGTAGAGGACGAGCTTGCTCGAGCCCTCGACCCGGCGCACGCCCACGCCGCTCTGTACCCCGCCGTTGCACGCCATCCCGTCGATGTCGACGAAGTGCCAAGCGCCATCGACGGGAACGTCGAGCGGCTCACCGTCGTAGGGATCCACGAGCGGCCCGCTGCTGCTCTCGTCCCCCGACGACGCATCGGCGCCGGTGCTGGTGCTCGTGCTTGCGTCGGCCGACGTAGTGCCGGTGCTTCCGCTCTGTGCAGCCGTGGTGGAGTCACCGGCTTCATCGGCCGCTCCGCCGTCATCGCCGCACGCAACCAGGCCGACGCTCAGGCACAACAGACCAACGCACACCGACCCACGCATGCGCCCACAATAGCGGGGACGGCTCGCGGGCAGCAATGCGGTGAACCGGAGGAAACGCCCACCTGGTGTTACAGTCGCGCTCGTCGTGCCGAAGAAGGTCCACGTCGCGCTGGAGCCTGAGCAGCTTCTGCAGCAAGAGGCTCACCTGGAGCATGGCGGGATGCTGGTGCCGCTCGACGGTGATGCGCCTGCACCGATGACGGACATCGAGCTCTCGGTCGAGTCTGCGGGCGGGAAGGCTCAGGTCAACGCGCGCGTCGTTCACGTCGGCGGCGACGGTACCGTCGGCCTTGCCTTCGACGACGTCCCCGCGGCCCGCAAGCGCCTCGACCCGCTGTTCCAGCGCGCGCGTGGAGGCGGCGGCAGTGCCGGAGGCGAGAATCTGCGGCTCCGCATCACGCGAATGAACTCGCTGGAAAAGCAGGAGCTCGCGCTGACCGGCGACCGGCCAGCGCGCATGGCCATCCTCAAAGACTCGAACAAGGCGCTGCACAGCCTGCTGCTCAAGAACCGCAAGATCACGTCGGAAGAGATCCGCATGATCGCCGGCTTTCGTAACGCCAACCCCGACGCGCTCGGCAAGATCGCGCAGAACAAGGATTGGGTTCGCGACCCCCGCATCGTGACCGCGCTGGTCTCGAACCCGAAGACGCCGCCTCAGGTGGCGATCCGCCTGCTCGACCGGGTCGCGCGGACCGAGCTGCGGCGCCTGGCCAAGGGTGTCGACGTTCCCCCGGCCATCGCCCGCGCGGCCCGCCGCAAGCTGGGCTAGATGAACTCGGGATCCGGCGTGTTGATGCTGCCGCTGATCGTCAGGCGTTCGCGGTCTTCGAGCTCGATGCTTCCGTCGGTTGAGATCAGCGTCCCCTCCACGGTCCCGGTAAAGCGGTCGCCATCCGTCTCGGTGATCGTGAGCGTTGTGGTCTCGGCGACGCCCGGGTTACCCGCGAAGCTGCCGAACGCCTGCCCGGGATTGCCCCCACCGGGCGGGATCTGGATCTGTAGAAACATCTCGGACTGGTAGGACGACTCCGTCAGGGGTTGCAGGTCCTCCATCGTGATGACCAGCGTCCGATCAACGCTCTCCGTACTCACGATCAGCGAGTAGGTCCGCTCACCGTCCTCCTCGAGGATCCGGTAGTTCGGGGGACCGTTGAAGACGAACGTCTCGCCGCCAAGAACCAACTCGGCGACGACCTCGCCGTCGCCCATATCGGATCCGCCCGTATCCTCCGCCCCCTGGGTGAGCGTGTCTTCGCCCCCATCGAGATCGCAGGCGACAGAGGTGAGTCCAAAGCAGAGACAGAGGGAGGCTTGCAGGATACGGTTGCGCATGGCTGGTGCTCGTGTCGTTTTGGTGAACGCTGCGCCGCGACGGACGCGGGAGACTTCGCAGGGGTAGTCCGGCAGCGGGCCGACGTGATCACGGTTATTTCGCGCACGTCGTGCCGGGCCGGTCCCACTCGGACCGAAATCCGTCAGCCCCCGAGGCGCGACGGGTTGCCGCGGGGCTGGACGGGTTGCGCTGCTACGCTCCCGGCATGCTCGCGGCGTCGGCTCTTCTCGTGCTTGCAGGCTCGCTCGCGGTCCCGCAGCCCGCTCCGCTGCCGGTCATCGGCGGCGACGTGGCAGACGCGTGCGAGTGGCCCATGACCGTGCTGATGGCGGGCTGCAGCGGCACGTTGGTCCACCCCGAGATCGTGCTCTATGCGGCGCACTGCCCGAACGCAGGCTCCATCCGCTTCGGCACGACCGGCGGTGAGCGAACCGTCTCGACCGACTACTGCGCGGGCGCACCCGAGTACCCGGCCACGGGTTTCGACTACGCGTACTGCAAGCTGGCCCAGCCGGTCACCGACGTTCCGATCGTGCCGATCATGATGGGATGCGAGCGCGACCAGCTCCCGGTGGGGACGCGCGCGTGGCTGGTGGGGTTCGGCAACACCTCGAACGGCGGCGGCGGCTTCGGAACCAAGCGGTGGATCGAAGGCGACGTCGCGGGCTTCCCCGCGGGCGGCAAGCAGATCGGCATCTTCTACGACGACCCCGATACGGGGATCTGTAACGGCGACTCGGGCGGCTCGGCGTATGCCCAGCTCGACGATGGGAGCTGGCGACTGTTCGGCATCGCGTCCACGGTGCCCGGCTCCTGCGGCGGAAGCTCGCAGCACATCCCGGCGTGGGCGGCCGTCCCCTGGATCGAAGCCGACGCGGGCATCGACATCACGCCCTGTCACGATGCCGACGGCGCCTGGAACCCGGGCCCCGGCTGCGGCTCGTTTCCCACCAACCCCGGCAGCGACAACGGCCTGAGCTGGGCGAGCGGATGCGGCCCCGGACCACAGGGCCCCGTGGGGGAAACCTGCGGCGCAGCGAACGGCCAGCCGCAGGACCTCGAGGCCCCCGCGGTCGACTTTCTCGAGCCCGCCGCGGGCGCATACCCCAGCGGATTCGACACGCGCATCGAGCTCGACGTCACCGACGCGTCCGGCATCCTCGACGTGTCGATCGCATTCGCCGACGAGACGCAGGCCGTCTTCGAGGCTCCGCCGTACGCGATCCCCAGCGTCCTCTTTCCCGACGGCACCTGGGAGATCACCGCAACCGCGCGGGACTGGTCGGCCAACGTGACCGAGACCAGCATTACGATCGAAGTCGGTGACGCGTCGGCCGACTCGGGCGGCGCCGGTTCGACCGGCAGCGACGAGAGCAGCAGCGGCGGCGCAGGCGAGACCGGCATCGATCCCGAGACCAGCGCTGGGACGAGCGACCCTTCGGGCGGCGGCGCGGACACGACCGACGTCGAGACGACTGGCGATGGGGGCTCCTCGAGCGGCGCTGCTGCATCCGAGGGAGGCGAAAGCGGCTGCAGCTGTCGGCACGAGCCCGACGGAGACGCACCGATCTTCGCGTTCGGGCTGCTGCTGCTCGGCCTTCGCCGCCGACGCTGAATTCGACGCGGCGCTGCAACCTCCGGCACGCGATGCCGTCATTGCCGGCATGCGCGCTTCCACGCTGCTGCTCGTGTCCGCTTTGCTCCTGCCCGCCTGCGACGACGGTGGTGGCGGAGACGATGGCGCGGTCGAGACCGACGGCCTCACCACCGCGACGAGCGACGGCTCGACCGGTGGCGCCGTCGACCCCACGGCTGGACAACCCACCGGCGCCACCACGTCCGACGACCCGAGCACGACCGGAGCTCCAGCAACGACCGGCGCTGAGGAGACGACCGGTGACGTCGAAACCACCGGTGATACCGAGACCTCGAGCGGCGAATCCTCCGGCGGCGACGTGCCCACGTCAGGTCCAGGTGTGCTGCCCGGAGAGACCGGCCAAGAAGCGATGTGCCGTCGTGCGCTCGAATGCGGCGGGACGTACTTCCCGACCGCCGAAGAGTGCATCGACTCGGGGACCGACTACTGGGGCTCATGCCCCGACGTTCAAGCCGCTCTCGACGCGTTCGGAGCCTGCATGGCCGGCCTCGCCTGCGACGAGTACAACCCCGACGGCTACATCCCGGGCAACACGCCCTGCGGCGATCTCTACGGAGACCTGCAGGACGTCGGCCCTTGCTGATGGAGGGCAGCGCTAGTCGAGCTCGATGTCGGCGTCGAGGGTCTGCTCGACCAGCGTGACGTCGACCTCGAGCCGGCGGGCGATGTCGCGGAGCACGGCGCGCTCGGCTTTGTCCGCATGGCCATCGGCGAGCGCGATGAGGCAGAGGTCTCGCAGCAGCTGGGCACGCCGCGCGACGGGAGCCTCGGCCTTCGCGTCGCGGATCCGCGAGGGCAGGTCTTCGCGCAGCGCGTCGACGCTGAGCTTGTCGCTCACGGTCCCTTCGCCCAGGAGATCGTCGAGCGCCTCGGCCTCTTCTTCGGAGATCCCGTTGGACGCGGCCGCGACCATCATGCCGCCGGCGAGCAGCACCCGACGAAGCGCCCGCCCCTGGTCGGTCTTCGCCTTGAGGTAGCCCGGCTCCATGATGCCCATGACCGCGCTGACGTCGAGCTCCATCGCTTCGGTGGTGGTGCCGCCCTCGGTCATGACCTCGCACTTGGCGAACAGCTGCGCCGCCTTGAGGCGGAGCGGGCTGAACGGGTGCGTCGAGAACCACTCGCTGCGATCGCGGTCGTCGCCCTTGGCGATGCCGTCTGCCTGAATCTCTTCCATCTGCGCGAGCAGGGCGTCGATGGCGAGGTTGGTTTTGGTGCCGCGCAGGCCCGACGCGAGCTTGAACAGGCCGCGTCCGACCGCTTCGATCGACCCGGCGCAATACAGGCCGGCACGGTCCGCGGACACCTCGGCGAACCGTGACCACGAGAACAGCTGCAGCGCCGTCGCGGGGCGGATCTTCGTGCCTTCGAGCACGGCACGGACCGGCAGCGCGTGGTGGTCGAACTTGTGGTGGCCGAGCTCGTGGCCGACCACGTAGAGCAGCTCTTGCTCGTCGAACACTTCGAGGATCTGCGAGCTGAACAGCAAGAAGACGCGACCGTCCTCGGGCTTGACCACCGCCGCGTTGCACTGCGCGCTCGGGTACACATACGGCTCGAACTTCGAGTCGAGGTCGAGCCGCTCCTTGCACTTGTCGATCATCGCGTGGAGGTCGGGCGCCAGCGCTGGCGTGAGCCGAACCGAGGTAGCCAGCAGCTGCCGACGGATCTTGACCTGGTCGCTGTCCTCCAGTGCCGCCTCCGCCGCCCGCCGAACATCGGCGTTCTTCATCAGCGTTTCGAAGAGATGCAGATCGGCTTGTGCGCGGAGAGAAGGATGTGCGTCCACGCCGAGATGATAGCGGAGGAACGGCCTGGAAGCCGGGATCGAACGGCGTCCGCGGCGTTTCCCGTCCCGCGGGCCTTTCTCGCTTTTGCTCGGCGGGGCAGCCTGCGTCGATACTGTTGCGCGGTGTCGGGGGAGGCGGGACACGACGGGGCAACGCTCCCCAACCTGAGCGAAGATGGGCGACGCATCGATCGCGCGAAGCTGCTCGCGGCCGTCGAGTCTGCCCTCTTCGACAAGAAGGAAGAGCCCATCCGCCTGGGCCGCTACACCCTCGTCGAAAAGATCGGCCGCGGCGGTTTCGGCATCGTGTACCGGGCCCACGATCCGGCGCTGGACCGGCCCGTCGCGATCAAGCTGCTGCGCTCGCGCAAGCGCGAACACGGGTTCGGTGGCGCGGACGCGTTGATTCGCGAAGCTCGCATGGCCGCGCAGCTTCAGCACCCCAACGTGGTCCGCATCTTCGACGTAGGGCAGGTCGAAGGCGATAACACCGCGTACGGGGGCGACGTGTTCATCGTGATGGAGCTGCTGCACGGGGAACCGCTGCACACGTGGCTCAAGGGCACGCCGCGAACCCACGAACAGATCGTGGAGATGTTCCTCCAGGTCGCCGACGGCCTCGCCGCCGCACACCAGCGACGCATCGTTCACTGCGACGTGAAGCCGGCCAACGTGTTCGTCACCGCGGATGGGCAGGTCAAAGTCTTGGACTTCGGGCTCGCGCTGCACAGCTCGCAGCGGATGTCGACGCTCAGCCGGACGGGCGAGCGCGATGCGACCGGCGAGCCCAAGCGCGTCGTCGCCGGCACGCCCATGTACATGGCCCCCGAAGCGCACGACGGGTCCGAGCTCGATGCGGCAGCCGACCAGTACTCGTTCGGCATGGCCCTGATCGAGTCACTCGCCGGCGCCTATCCGTTTGCGTACGCGACCAAGGACGAGCTGCCCGCCGTGAAGCTCGACGGCGTCCCTGGCCGCTGGCTCAAGCACCGCGAGATTCCACGCGGCCTCGTCGACGTGCTCACGCGAGCCACCAGCCCCCATGCGATTCACCGCTATCCGGGCATGGACTCCCTGGCGACCGAGCTTCGCCGGTGGCTGAATCCCTCGGGCCTGCGGCGCGTGCTGTTGGCCGCGGGCTTGGTCCTCGTGGGGTCGGGGGCCGCGTTTGCGGCGACGCGCGAGCCACCACCGTGCGAGCCGCGGGTCACCGGGGCGGTCGACACCTGGGAAAACGCTCGCCCCGACGTCGACGCGCGATGGGCTCGCTCGAAGATGGCGTACGCGGAGCAGGGCCGGATTCGTTTTGGGACCGAGATCGACGCGTTCGTCGAGTCGTGGACCACCGCCGCGACTACCCTGTGCTCCCCCGAAACCCGCGCCGACCCCGGGGTGGACGCTGGGCGGGTGTGCTTGCGCGAGCGCCTTGGCCGACTCGAAGCGGTGCTGTCGATGGTCGACGACGCCGACGACCGCATCCTGCTTCGTGCGCCACGGCTCGTCGCTCAGCTCGTCCCCCCGAGCCACTGCCTCGATCCCGAGCGGCAAAACGAGCTTCCGCCCACGCCCGAGGACCCACGCAAGCGACTGCAGGTCGCCGAGATTCGCGACCTGCTCTCCAAGGCTCGAGCACATCACGCCGCCGGGACCTTCGACGCCGGCATGCGGCTGGCCAAGGAAGGGCTCGCCCGCGCGACCGAGACGGGCTTCGAGCCCACCCGCGCCGAAGCGATGTACGAAGTGGGACTGCTCGCCGTCTCCCTCGGCGATCTGCAAGAAGGCGCCGATTATCTCGAGCAGGCGTATCTCAACGCGGAGGGGCGCAAGCACGACCGCTTGGCCGCCGCGTCATCGGTCCGCCTGGTCTCGGTCCACGGACGCCACCTCATGAACGAGCAGCTCGCGCGCGAGTGGGCCCGACGCGCCGAGTATGCCTTCGAGCGCCTCTCCGACAACACGCGCCACCGAGCCTCGCTGGCGTACAACCTCGGCCTGCTCGAGCACGCCTCGGGTGACCTCGATGTCGCCCGCGACCGCTTCGAGCACGCGCTGGAACTCTACGAATCCGTGCGCGAGGATCGAGACGCAAGCATCTGCCGCATGGCGCTGGGTGTCATCGAGAACGAGCAGGGGCACCCCGAGCGCGCGATTGGCTTCTTTCAAGACGCCTACGCCGAGACCCGCGCAACCCTGGGCCTGGAGCACCCCGACACCGCCACGACCTTGAGCAGCCTCGCGGGCGTGCAGTCGGGGATGGGCCAGCTCCAGGTGGCCCGCGAAAACCTGCTGACCGCGCTGGAGATCGTGGAGCACTCCCTTGGAGACGAGCACCACGTCGTTGCGAGCACGCTGATCAACGTCGGCGTCGTGGAGTTCGAACTCGCGAACTACATCGAAGCCCTGGCACACCAAGAGCGGGCGCTCGAGATCTACGAAGCGTCACTTCCCGAGGGTCACCCGCGCATCGCCATCGCAGTGGAGAACATTGCTGCCGTCCACACCCGTATCGGCAACTACGAGAAAGCCCGCGCTGGCCACGCCAGAGCCCTCGCCATGCGTCAGGCGCAGCTCGGCCCCAAAAATCCTCTCATCGCCAACGCCCACGCAAACCTCGGCCTCGCGCTCGCGCACCTCGGTCGCCACGACGAGGCCGAGGAGCAGTTCGACGGGGCGCTCGACGTCCTGCGAGCCGTCGACGCACAGGCCGACCGCGCCAGCGTGCTGCTCCGGCGCGCTCAAGCCCGAATCCTCGCTGGAGCGCGACCGCTCGACGATCTGCGGGCATCCGTCGCGGCGTTCGAGCTGGGACGGCCCAAGCCACAACTCGCCGAAGCACGCTTCGAGCTGGCGAAGCTGCTCGTCGACCGGGACCGGGCCGAGGCCGTCGAACTCGCGCGCTCAGCCCTCGGCGTCTTCCTGTCGATGGACGCCGGCACCCGAGCGAGGCCGATCGAAGCATGGTTGAGCGCTCATCCACTCCCGGAGTGAGGTACGCTGCGTGGGCTTGGAGCCCGACGACCGACAGCTGCTCGACGGGTGGCGTGGCGGAGACGCTGCGGCGGGGAACATGCTCGTGCGTCGCCACTTCGACGCGGTCGCGCGGTTCTTCGAACGCCGCGTCGAAGCCCGACACCTCGAAGAACTCGTCCAGAACACCTTCGTCGCGACAGTGGAGTCCCGAGACCGGTTCCCAGACGACGTCGCATTTCGCGCCTATCTGCTGGGCATCGCCCGCAACAAGCTGCTGATGCACCTGCGCTCGCGGCGGACCCGAGGCGACGCCAGCGAGCTGTCCTCGGATCCGGTCGCCGGTTCGACGCTGCACCCCAGCGGCTTCGCGGCCGCGCGAGAGGAGCAGGTCGTCCTGCTTCGGGCGCTGCGAACCCTGGACCTCGATCTCCAGATCGCGCTCGAGCTCTTCTACTGGGAAGACATGGGCACGGCCGACATCGCGATCGCGCTCGACATCCCACGCGGCACGGTCAAGACCCGCCTCGCCCGAGCACGCACCCGTCTCAAGACGGCGATCGAAGCCCAAGCCTCGTCGCTCGCGTTGGCGACCTCCACGGTCGGGGACCTCGACCGCTGGGCTCGTTCGATCCGCGGCAAGTACGACGCCTGAGCGGCGTCAGTCGAGGTCGATGGCGGCCGCGTAGTGGTCGCTCCAGGGGACGAGCCCGCTCTGAAGCGATGGCGGCGGCGCGGTCGTGCTCGGCTTTGCGGACAGGCACGCCAACACCATGAACGGATCGGGCCGACGTCCCTTCATTGCGGGTCCGGTCAGCGGCTCGAAGGACGCGTCCGACCAGCACTGCTCCGTAAGCGCGACCTCGAACGCATCGGCCGCGGCATTGCCTCCGTGGTTCGACGAGGCGTGCGTCTCGGAGAACGCCGCGCTCTCGCTGCCGTGAATCGCCATCTCGAAGTGAACGTGCGCGTTGATGCCCGCGCTGGCCGCGTTGCCGGTCTTGCCGACGGTGCCCACGATTTGCCCGCGGGAGACGGCCTCACCGTTGGCGACGGAGAGCGTGTCGAGATGCCCGTAGAGCATCGAAACCCAGAGGTCCCCGCCGAGCGTTTTGGGGGCTCGGCAGACGAGCTGGACGAAGTTTCCGTAGCCCCCCGCGACCCCTGCCAGCACGCTGCCGTCGCAAGGCGCACGAAGCGGCTCTCCGACGGGCGCGAGAAAGTCGATGCCCGAATGCCCACCGGGGTTGCCGGACCGCGGCGCCCCGAAGTGCCCACCACCGAGGCCGTCCTCGCGGAGCGCGTGGTCCGTGTCGAGGATGTAATCCCACGGCGCGTCGGGTCGTACCGGAGGCTCCGGCTCGTCGTCGCCATCACCCACCAGCGCCTCCGCAAACGCGCGATCCCAGCGCATGCGTGTACACGCCATCCCGCCGCCCGCGGCATCACACGCCTCGACCATCGCCGGAGAAAACGGACCCCACGCGAACTCGTCATCGACGCACAGTCCGTTGCTGGCGAGCGAAGTGCCTGGCGGGCAGCGCTCGTCGCCGCGAAGTCCTCGCGCTTGGTCTGCCGGCCAGACCTCGGCGTCACACTCGACCCCGCCACAGGACGCGCAGCCTTCGATCATCGCTGCGGTGAACGGGCCGAGGGCATCGAGCGCGTCGACGCAAAGGGGATAGGCCGCGTCGACGACGAACCCGTCCGGACACCACCACGTCGAGCTTTCGGGTTCGAGCTGGGCTCCGATCGGAGGCTCTGGGCAGGCGGGCTGCATGGCCCCCGAGGAGCCGTCCCCAGTCTCGGCGTCGCCGGAGCCGCCGGAGCCGCCGGAGGTGGTGGGAAGAGCGTCGTCGTCTCCCTCGCCGCCGCTGGTGTCAGACGGCGGATCCCAGCCCTCTGCGTCCTGTGGCGCCTCGCAGCCGCTCACGCACAACACGAAACACGCCGCGACCAACCGTCCACACTCCACCGCCCAGGGTGTTGCGCGCCGCAGCCGAGCGGTTCACGGGTATGCTGCGCGCCCGTGCCCCTAATGCACATCGTCTTCGACTGGGATGGCACCCTCGCGGACTCCAAGCAGAAGATCGTGGGATGCCTTCGCCGCGCGTTCGAACAGCTCGGCGCGCAGCCGCTGTCCGACGAACGCCTCGCGAGCATCATCGGCCTGGGCCTGCCCGAGTCCGCCCGAGCGCTGTACCCCGGCGCGGACGATGCCTTCGTCGACGGCTTCGTCCAGCGCTATCGCGACCTGTGGCTCGCACCCAACGCCGATCATGCGTCGCTGTTTCCCGGGACGCGAGATGTCCTCGAGACGCTGCGCGACCGCGGGCTCACCCTGACCGTGGCGACCGGCAAGAGCCGACGCGGGCTGGAGCGAGAGCTCCGCGAGACGGGGCTGGGCTCCTGCTTCCTCGCGACGCGATGCGCGGACGAGACCGCGTCCAAGCCCGACCCGAAGATGCTGCTCGAACTCTTCGACGTCACCGGTACGACGCCCGCCGACACCATCATGGTCGGCGACAGCGAATGGGACCTTCGCATGGCTGCCGACGCAGGGGTGCGAACGGTCGCGGTCAGCTACGGCGCGCAGCCCATCGTGCACCTGCGAAGCTTCGGCCCGACCGCGTGCATCGACGCGATCACCGAGCTCCCGGCCGTCCTCGCGCGGCTGAATCTCTAGCAGCCTTACCCCGCGACGGGGCATTCGGCGTCGAGGCTGACCGCGTCGTTGTTCTCTTCGTCGCATTCATCGACGGGGCCGGCGGCTGCGTCCGCACCATCGACGTGGACGAAGAAGTCCATCTCGACGCCCACGGCTTCGATGGGGACCTCCCAGCTGAGCTGGGTCGTCTGGCCGGGCAGCAGGGGGTTCGGGGTCATCTGCGTCCCGATCTCGTCGCCCGACGCGTCCTCGCCTTCGTACAGCGTGACGTCGATCCCCGCCGGCACGCCGAGTGCGCCCGCGTTGCGCACGGTCGCCACGACGACGAGCGCCGAGTTGGCGCACTCGGACAGCAACGCCTGCAGCTCGACCTCGAGGTCCGGGGCGTTGAAGGTCCCCGCGCCCTGCACGTTCTGGCGGTAGTTGTTCAGCCCGGTCTGGGTCCAGTTGTCGACCTCCATCACCGGTGCATTGCCAGCCGAGGTGACGTTCGTGACGTGATAGGCGTGTGACGTCCACACCCGTCGCGTGCCGACCCAGCGGTCGAAGACGTCACCGTAGACGAAGACGCCGCGCTTCTCCTCGTAGCCTTCGATGGCGTCACACGCCCCGTGCGAATCGTTCGAGACCACGAGGATCTCCGAGTTGCCGTCGTCATCGACGTCCACGACGAGCGGGTACTCGTGAATCGTCGCGCTGCTGCTCGGCTCTTCCACCAAGACGGCGCCGGTCGAACCGTCGTACACGCGCATGAAGCACTCGTCGGCGTAGATGACCTCCGCAGCGCCGTCGCCCTGAAAGTCGAACACGCTGCTGCCCGTGGCGTTGCTGCTTTGGTCTTGGGTCTCCCGCGACCAACGCTCGTAGACGTCGCCCGGCAACGGATTCGACGGACCCGCGATGGATTCGCCCTCGCGATAGAGGTCGTAGACCGTATACGAGGCCCCGCCTGCGGCCGCGATCTCGGGCCGCCCATCTCCGTCGAAGTCGGCGACCGTGGGCGGTCCACCGCGCCCGCCTCCAGGGAGCGCGACGGCAGCGGTACGCATCGTGGGGTCGGCGTTGCACAGGCCCTGCGTCGGGTCCACGCCACACCACGCGAGGCCGCTGTCGCCTTCGAGCACGCGGACGAAGCCGTTGGCGACCAGGACCACCTCGGGGTTGCCGTCGAGATCGACATCGGCGATCGCGGGATAGCCATCGTCGCCGCCTGCATCCCACAGCTGTGTGACCGACACGGCCGGCATGCCGCCCGCGTCGACCCAATCCACGCTCCAGGCCTGCGCCCCGGAGATGACCTCGGGATAGCCGTCGCCGGTGAGGTCGGCGAGCGCCGAGATGCCACCGGTGTAGCCATTGTTGGTCCCGACCGCCGCCCCGTTGCCCCCCTGGTCCCAGACGACCAAGCCGTCGTTGTCGATCATCGCCGCGCCGAAGACGATCTCAGCCTCGGGGTCGGCGTCGAAGTTGGCGAACGAGGGCGCGCCGTTCTCCACGGAGAACCGAGCCGTCGCACCAACGTCGTCCTGCGAGATCCACAGCAAGGTTCCCGTCGCGCCGTCCACCGCGATGATCGGAGAGCCACCAGCGCTTCGACCCGCATAGATGATGTCGGGCAAGCCGTCGCCGTTGACGTCAGTCACGCCTGGCGTCGAGCGGCCGTGCGCGCCGTAGGTTCCCGCCGCGGGGTTTTCATCCAGCTCGTACTCGACGGCTCCGGTCGCCCCATCGAGCACGACGATGCGCCCACCGGGCCAGCTCAGCCCTTCTTGCTGCGTGACGTTCACGACCACCTCGGGGCTCCCGTCACCATCGAGGTCCGCGACGATGGGGATCGAGATGACTTCGTGCTCTTGGAAGCTCCACTCCAGCGTGACCGCGATCTCCTCGAACTCGGGGATGACTTCGCACTCCACGGGGTCGAGCTGGGGTAAGCACTGCTCGAGCGTGGGTTCGCAGAAAAAGCCCTCGCCGCAGTCGAACGAATCGATGCATGGCTCCCCCGCGTCCTCGCACGTGTTGGCCAAGCACACCTGGCCCTCGCCGCAGCACACGTCCTGGGCCTCGCCGCACCGAACGCCGGAGGCACATGCGGGCTGGCACTGGTCGGCGACACAGTCTTCGTCGGAGCCGCAGCAGGTCCCCGACGGACCACACAGCACGGTCATGCACGCGTCGTCGCCACCGGTCGTTCCGTCCGCGCCCGAGCTCGACGTGTCGTCGTCGGGTTCGCCGGAGCTGGACTCCGAGCCGCTGGGCGTCGAAGGATCGATTCCCGGACCCCCGCCGGTCTCCCCGCCACCCGAGCCTCCGGCTCCATCCCCGCAGCCCGTCGGCGCGGTCAGAAGCAGCAAAGAAACGGCGGCGGGCGTCGCGATTCGCACGGTTCTTTGGACACTGCTCGACCCCGCATTTCCGGCGCTGCGAGCGGGTGGAGACCGCTGCGGCTCAGAATGTTTCTTGCGTCACGCCCCCGCCGCCTCCACCTGGAGCCGGCTTGGGCGCATCGCTCCCGGGAAGGCCCCAGGGACTGGGCACATCGAGCCGCAGGGCGTTGGGGTCGGACGGCTCGTCCACCGCAGGGATGTCGCGCTTGGGCCCGGCGGGCACGTCGAGCCGCGGCTCGTCTTTGTTGGGCTCTGGCTCGGGCTCGGCTGCGGGCTGCGGCGACGTGGGCTGGGAGGTCCCCGGGTCCGAGACGGCCTTCACGCCGTAGTACGCGCCCGCTCCGACGCCTGCTCCGACGGCCAACGCCGCGGTCAGGCCAAGAAACTTGCCCACGTTGAACCCCGAAGAAGAGCCCAGTGCGCTGCCCGGGCGGGGGCCGGGATCGAATCCGTCGGACACGGCGCCACCGTACCAGAACGCTGCGGTATCGTCCCCGCGCTTGCTGGCCATCGTGTCGATCGCAGCGGGGCTGTGGGGGCCGCCCGCGCTACCCTCGAGCGTCGAGCTCCGGTGGTCGGCGCCCTCGGAGTGCCCGAACGTCCAGACGGCTCGTGCCGCCGTGGAGCGGAATCTCGGCGCCTCGCTCGACAGCTTCGCGGGCGACGCTGTTTACGCCGTGCGCCTGCAGCGGGACGAGGACGGCTGGCGGGCAACCGTCGAAGCCGGAGCCTCGCAACGGGTGCTTCCGGTAACCCAGACATGCGCGCAAGCGGCGGACGCGGCCGCGCTCGTCGTCGCGATCGCAATCGACCCCACGGCGGTCGGCGCGGTCCCGGAACCGGAGCCAGAGCCGGAGCCGGAACCGGAGCCCATCCCGACGCCACCACCACCCTTGCCCACGAGCGTCGAACCGGAGCTTCCAGCCGAACCCGCGCCAGCTTCGGTCACCCCCATGTCCGCGGAACCAGCCGAGCCACGCGACGGTCCGCCCGGCGTGACGGGACACTTCGCGCTGTCGGGGGGCGTGGGATGGGGCGTGATCGATCGGGTCACGGCTGCCGTCGTCGCGCATGCCGGTCTTGGCTGGACGCGTGCCCGCGCGTTCGTGGATGCGACCTTCACCCCACCGCGAACGGTCGACGTCGACTCCTCGTCGATCGCCTTCGTTCACTGGGCGGTCGGCGTGGGAGCCTGCGGCCGCTTCGGGCTTTTGCCCCGCTGGGACCTCGAACCGTGTGGAGCCCTCGAAGCCGGTCAACTCTTCGCTCGCCCCCGAGGCTTGCAGGGCTCCTCTGACGCCACCGAGACCTGGGCGGCCATTCGGGGCGGCCCACACCTCCTGTGGTGGGCCTCTCGCCGCGTCGGCCTGCGCCTCAGCACGGAGGCCGTCGTTCCACTCCGTCGACCGAGCTTCAACGTCGGCGGCGCGGGAGCAGTCGCGCAGCCGGGGCTCGTCGGCGTTCGAGCAACGGCGGGACTCGAGCTTCGATTCGGCGGTACCCTCTGAAATCACGAGGGTTTGTCGGCCGCGAAGAAAAAAAACGCCCGAGACGCAAATCGGGTGATGGATTCGAGGCCCCCGGGGAACAGACCGGGTGTGGGAGCGCTCGCAGCAGCCATGACACCGCCCGGGACCCTGTCGGTCCCCGACGCGGCCGCCATGCAGCGGCGCGCGCTCGAGGCCGTCTACCGCGAGCAGCACGCGTTCGTGTGGCGCTCCCTCGCTCGCCTCGGCGTCGGAGACTCTGCGCTCCCCGACGCTTCCCACGACGTCTTCATGGTCGTTGCGCGTCGGCTGCCCGAGTTCGAAGGACGCGCTTCGATCAAGACCTGGCTGTTCGCGATCTGCCTGCGAGTCGCTCGCGCCTCCCGTCGCAACTACGCCCGAGAACGGAAGCAGCGCGCGCGATACGAAGCCGCTCAACCGACCTTGCCCGAGCAGCCCCACGCGCGCGCCGACGCAGCGCGAACCCTGCGGGACATGCTGCAGCATCTCGATGAAGACAAGCGCGCGGTGTTCATCATGGCCGAGCTCGAAGAGATGACGGCGCCGGAGATCGCCGCGGTCTTGTCGGTGAAGACGGCCACCGTGTACTCGCGGCTCCGACTCGCTCGCGCCGAGCTCGAACGCGTCGTCAAACGCGAAGCCGTCCGCGCCCGAAGGGAGGCCCGATGAACCTCGATGACCTGATCGCGGCCGAACGCAGCGCACCTGCGCAGGCGAGCGCGGAGCAAACCCGAGACGTATGGAGCGCGGTCGAGCACAGCCTCGTCCCACTCGCGCCCCCGCCGGGTGTGCCCGCGGCTGGACCCGAGGCGTCCGTCCTCACCAAGCTGGGTGCTGCGCTCTCGACCGGCGTCGGCAAAGCCGTTGTTGCCGTCACGGTGGTCGCGGGTGCAGCCACGGTCGCAAGCTCCACCCGGAAGGCCCCCGCACCAAGCCCGTCCGTCGTGGTCGCGCCCGCTCCTGCCCCTGCCCCCGCACACCAAGTGGCAGCTCCACCGGCTCCAGCGTCCGCGCCCACTCCCGTGGCTCCGGCGGCCACGCCTGCACCCGTTGCGGGCGCGCAACCCGAACTCGCGCCCCCGCCCGCGCCCCGCCGAGCCCGCAAGGCCGTGCCGAGCGTAAACGCCGAGGCCACCGCAGAGGCATCCCTTCCCGCCGAGCTTGGCCTCATTCGCAGCGCTCAAGCTGCGCTGCGAGACGGCAAGCCCCGCCAAGCCCTCGAACGACTGAACGATCATGCCCGTGCGTATGCACAGGGCGCCTTCGTCGAAGACCGCGAGGCTCTGCGGGTGCTCGCACGCTGTGCCCTGCCCGACACGGCAGCCACCGTCCGAGCTCGCGCCGCCGATCGCTTCCGCAAGCGCTGGCCATCGTCCGTCTTCCTCGGACGCATCGACACCGCCTGCAAGTAGCGGCATCCTGTTCACAGAGGACAGGGCCGATCACGCACTCGTGACGAGTGCGCCTGGATAGTCACGATGAAACGAAAGCACACCCTCCTCCTGGCCCTCTGCGTCCCTCTTTTGCCCGGTTGTCCCGCTCAAGTGGACCTGGGCGACCTTCCGGACGATACCGAAGGCAGCTCAGGAGCGGGCGAGACCGAAGACGGCAACGGAGATGACGCGGGAACCGGCAGCGATAGCGAACCCGGCAGCGGCGGCGTCGATCCCGGATGTACCGGTGACGAAGCGTGCGTCGCGTCCGACGGAAGTTCGGGCACCTGCCAGCCCAACGGACAGTGCAGCTATCCGGACCCGGCGTGCCCCACGGGCCAAACCTACGGCCCCGAAGCAGGCGACCTCGCGGGGCAGTGCGTGCCGCCGTTTGGGGTCATCGATTCCCTCGACGTTCTCTTCGTGATCGACAACTCGGGCTCGATGGGTCTCGCGCAAGCCCAGCTGCAAAGCAGCGCGCCGTCGATCATCGCGGGCCTCGAAGCCACAGGGCTTGACTACCGAATCGGGATCACCACGACGGACGACGGCAACTACTGGTGCGAGAGTTTCGGTACGGATCCGGAAAGAGGCCACTTCGTGCGCACCAGCTGTCGCGAGCGCCTGAGCGATTTCGTCTTCGGCGGCGACGGCTCGAGCTACGAGAACGAAGCGTGTCTCGACCAGTGCAACTTCGACACGCTGCCGCTCGCGGCCGATGCAACCGATCCCTGGCTGTCGCCAAGCAGCATCGAGGGAGACGTGACGATGGCGGAAGTCCTCTCCTGCGCACTCCCGCAGGGCGTCAACGGCTGTGGATTCGAGTCGCCGCTCGAGTCGCTGTGGAAAGCAACGAAGCTGACCGAAGACCCGGCGCAGCCGGAGTTCGGCTTCCTCCGGCCCAACGCCCACCTGGCGATCGTCATCGTCAGCGACGAGATCGACTGCTCCCCCACGACCCAAGAGATCTTCGAGGAAACCGGCACCAAGATCTTTTGGTCTTTGCCCGAGGAGCAGGCCTCGCCGAGCTCGGCGGTCTGCTGGAACGCGGGAATTGAATGCGTCGGCGACCCAGCCGGCTACGACAGCTGCGTCGCCGCAAACAAGGCGCCGGACGGAACCTCCGGGTCGGAAGACGACGCCGTCATCCGCCCGCTCTCGAAGTACAGCGCCTGGTTCGATGAGCTGCGCGACGAGAAGGTCGGCGGCGGTGAGGTCTACATGTTCGGGCTGCTCGGCGTTCCAGCCGGCTATCAGTCGCGCGCCGACATCAACTACGCGCAAGGCCCCAACGCGGAGGATGCGTCTTCTTTCCAAGCCAACTTCGGCATCGCGCCCGGCTGCGCAAGCGAAACGACCGAAGCCGTCCCCCCGGTTCGCATGCTCGAACTCATCACTGCGGGCCCGCAGAGCGGACCCGGCATCTATTCGATCTGCGCGAACGACTACGCTGACTACTTCGGCGCCATGTTCGCGGAGATCGACGGCGGCTGACCGCTCAGTTTTTGAACGGCAGCGCGGAGTGGTGGAGCTCGATGCGCACCGCTCCGTCAATCATGACGTAGCCGAAGGTGTACTCGACCTTGGTCTCCGTACCGTCGGGGCTGGTGAAGAAGTAGTTGCCCATCGCCAGCGCGCGGTCGCCGTTGATGATGATGCCCGCGTTCTCGAAGCGGACTGCCGTGTACGGCGCAATGGCAAAGCCCTTGTCCTCGGGAAAGCCGGGGATCGAGTCACTCGAACCGACGAAGTACGACAGCGCACCGGTCAGCGTCGGACGGAACTGAATGTGCTCGCACTTGGTGGGCTTGAAGAGCACTTCGCGGCCGTCGCCGTAGGCGTAGAGCGTGTCGATGTGCTCACGCGCCCGCGCAACGTAGTCCCCTTTGTTCGTGAACGCGGCCCCGATCGCGACGATGCCGTCACCCCAGGTTTTCTGCGCTGCGAGAACTTGGTCTTTGTCCATGGGGCGAACGATGGCAACTTCTCGCGCGGCTGTCATGTGCCAGGGTCGCTTCTGACGACACCAGGCCCGCGAGTCGGCCGATTTTTCGGTTCGGTGGAAGCCTGGCCTGCTGCAACCCACCAAGATGGGCGGGTCGCGGCCCCGAGTCGGGGCCGCAGCACCACGCTCAGTCGCAGCCGTAGATCTCGTCGAGGGTCCCGTTGAGGGTGCCTGCGATCGAGACGTGGCCGAGCGTGTTCGGGTGGACCAAGTCGGTCCCACCGATCATCCAGTAGTCGTTGCCCTCGGTGTAGTTGGGGCACTCGGCGGTTCCAAAGTGATGACCATGCCCCAAGAAGACAGGGTACTGGTCCGCGAGATAGGTGTTCTCACGCTCGGCGACACGCTCGCGAAGGATGTCGTTGTACTCGCCGAGGAGCTGGGTCTTCAGCGGCGACATGAAGCCGTACGGCTCGGCGGTGCAGTCGTCGAACGGGTTGAACTGCGTGTTGATGACGAGCGTGGCACCGTCGGGGAAGTTGGCGGGGTCGTCGACCCACGCAAGCATGCGAGTCCAAAGCATATCGAGCGCCGGCTGCAGGTCGTTGCGATACGTGTCTTCTGCCTGGTCATCGGGCGAAAGAAGCAGGCCCGAGATGTCGTTGCCGCCAATCCAGATGACGACGAGCGTGTGCCCCGGCTGCCCGACGCTCGCACCGGGCATCTGCTGGTCGACGACGTCTTGGGTGACCGCGCCGCTGATCGCCAGGTTCTCGTAGGTCACGCCGGGCGCGTAGGTGGCCTCGAGATATTCGTGCGCGAGCCGAGCGCTGCAGCCCATGCCGTTGATGGTGTCGTCTTGACCAAAGCAGGCGTAGAGGCTGTCGCCGAAGAACATCATGCGGGTCGGGACTTCGCCGCAGACCTCACCGGCAGTGGTCTCCGACGTGTCGTCGGTCGTGCTCCCCGAGTCACCGTCCGACGTCTCGCCGCCGTCGTTGGTCGTTTCGCCGCCGCCCGACGTCGCCGGCATCGTCTCGTTCGACTCGCCAGTCGTTTCTTCGGCGCCGGTCGTGCCGCCGCCTTCGGTGTCGCCCGCGGGCTCGCTGTCGTCACCACAACCTGCCAACAGCAGCGCTGCTGCCAATACAATCGATCCTGCTCGAAATGCCATGCGTCCCAACCTCGTGGCGAGGACGATACAGCATCCTCATGGAACGACGGCGGCGTTCCATCCCGGCGTGGGATGAAGTTGTACTCGCACGTACACTCAGGCACGCGCGACGGGGCGCATCCAGAGTGCGTCGGACAGGCCGCGGGCGAGCTCGGCCGCGACGGCGGGACTCGGCATGCCGGCCTCGACGCAGAGGTTCCGGTCACGTTCGACGGCCAGCGCGTCGAACAAGGCGGAGACGGCCTTGCGCTTCGAGACTTCGACGCGCGCACGGGCGTCGGCGCAGAGTCGACGGCGCGCCCAGGCGTCCACGGCCCATGAGAACTCCGCGTACCGAAGCTCGTCGGCTGAAATCTCCGACATCGCGCGGCGAATGACGGGGTCCTTCGCCCAGCGGGCCTGGTGGCAGGCTTCGAGCGCGGCCCACGTCTCGCGCACGCATCCCTCGGCCGCGTTTTCGATCGCCATCGCCTCGAGCGAGCGAACGGCGATGCTCGCGAGCTTGGGTCGCTTGGGCTGAACGCCCCAGCGCATCGCCATCGACTCCATCAGCGCGGCGTGGCGAACCTCGTCTTGGGCGGCAGCACGCGCCTGAGCCGGCAGACTTTCCGGAGCCTCGTGGCTCTCGAGCTCCCGCGCGACGGCCTTGAACGCGACGACCGATGCCGCCTCGGCGTGCGCCGCATCGGCCAGCCAGCACCCGACCGCGTCTTCGGTCTCGACCGCCGGCGCCGGAAGCACCGCCTCGTGACTGCGGCCCCCCAGCAGCAGTCCGTGGCGGTGGTGAACAGAAGCCGACGCCAACGGCGCGGGCAGGGAACGAACGTGATCGCACGAGGCGAGCAGGTTCGATACGAGACAAGACAGTCGACGCATAAACCAAACCAGACCTTCGGGGCCCCGATGGCAACGGGCGCCGCAAGGCAATCCAGACAAGCCGACCGCCTTGGATACAACAGCCGTGCCAACACGAAGTCGAGACGTTGCAGCCCCAAGACGGCATCGACCGCGACATCCGTGTCCGAGCGCGCGACGTGGCTGCCCCGATCTGCCCCGACGAGCCGTATGCTGAACGCCCTTGGCGAACATCGGCTACCTGCAGGTGGTGCGGCACTGCAACCACCTGTGCGGGTTCTGCTCGAACCCCACGACGCCGTACACCCACGACTTCGACAGCATGCGCGTCCTCGTGGACGACTTCGTCGCGCGCGGCTACTTCGGCATCATTCTCACCGGCGGCGAACCGACGCTGCACCCCGAGCTGCCGGAGATCGCCGCATACGCGAGCGCGCAGGGCCTTCACGTCCGGCTCATCACCAATGGCTCACGGCTCGCTCAGCCCAGCTTCGCCAAGGCCCTGGCCGATGCGGGCGTGAAGCTGGCGCACGTGTCGATCTACTCGGTGCGCCCCGACGTCGAGGCGGAGCTGCGGGGCACCGACGACACCCTGTCCAGAGCCTTCGCCGCGCTGGACAACGCCGCCCGCTTCGGGATCGAGGTGAACGTCAACTGCGTGATCAACCGGCTCAACGCCGGCCACCTGCACGAGAACGTCCGCTATCTGCTCGAGCATCACCCACAGGTCCGCCACTTCGTGTGGAACAACCTCGACCCCTCGATGGGGCGAGCCGAGGTGAACCAGGCTCGTTTCACCCCGAAGCTTGCCGAGTTCGAGCTGTCGCTGTTCCGCGCCATGAAGATGCTTCACGCCAGCGGCCGAACCTTCCGCGTGGAGAAGGTTCCCCTCTGCTACATGACCGACTTCGCGTGGGCGAGTACGGAGACGCGCAAGATCGTCAAAGGCGAGGAGCGCATCGTGCACTTCCTCGACGACAAGCAGACGGTGCGCCAGACCGACTGGGGACACGTCTACACCGAGGCCTGCGACGCCTGCTCGCTGCGGTCGATCTGCGGCGGCTTGTTCGACCGTGGCGACGGATACGATCCCGCCGAGCTTCAGCCCGTGTTCGTGCCGCTGCAGCCAGTGGTCGAACACATCCTGCGCGACGGCACCGATCCCAGCGTAACGCCCATGTCGTTTGCCCAATGGAAGCGCGGCTTCACCCGGGCCGAGCGAAGCGGGACCGAAGACGCCGCACCCCAGCGAGATGCGTCGCTGATCCCCGTGGGCCGCGTCACCGACCGCGGACGGCGACTCTACGAAGCCAAGCGCAGCGCCGAAGGGCGTCGCGCCGCCGCGACGGGCATTGCCATGGAGCGCGAAGAAGATTGAACCAAAGGGAAAGGCCCGACGGGATCCGCCGGGCCCTTCCGATCAACGAAGCGCCTACTCGCAGACGAGCGCGCGCGCCTGACCGCCGCCGAGGTACGCGTAGCTGTTGTCCTGGTTGTAGCCAGACACCAGCACCGAGAACGCGTCATCGGAGGTGAGGACGTGCGTGCCTTCGGCCACCGCGATGCGAGCCACTTCCCACTCCGCGCTCACGGCTGAGAAATCAGCCGCCGGAATGGCCACATCATCGAGCTCGATGTCCGCGGAGCCGATCTGGCGAGTCACCGTGAGGTGGTTGATGACGTTGCCGCTGACGGTGCCCACGACGTAGGCCTCGAGCAGCTGTGACGCACCCGGCATGATGACGTGCGCAGGGTCGCCCGAGGCCGAACCCGCGATGACGTCGGTGACGTTTGTCGAGCCGGTCAGGTACTGCGACACGATGAGCGGCGCGTCGCCCTCGATGACGAAGTCTCCCGGCTCCTCGACCGAGCCCGTGACGTTGAGCTCGATCGACTCGCCGGCAGCCAGCGTCACGTCGCCCGCCGGGAGTCCGGTCACCCCCGGAAGTGCGTCGAAGCTGACCGTCGCGTCTTCGATGGCGTAAATCTGCCAGGTCGCGATTTCCGGCGTGGTGCTTCGCGGAGGCATCCGCGAGGCCACGACGGTGCTCGACGCGGTGTTGGTCGGCGTCTGCATCTCCTCGAGGTGATCACAGAACTGCGCACCGTTCGGAATGTTCGTGCACTCGTTCGCGGTGAACACCCCCACGGGTGAGTCTGCAACGACGGTCGAGCCCGAAAGGCCCTCGGCCGAAGTCTGGTTGGAGCCGGTGGACATGAAGACCGCCGTGTCACCTTCGTCGAGCGTGAACGTGAGGCTGTCCCCCTCGTTCAGGGCCGCGAGGCCCGGACCCGCAACCGTGGCCGCACCCGCAGTGACCGTGACTTCGGTGCCATCCTCAGCCGATACCACCACGAACGATTCGTCAAAGCCGGCCTGGATGCCGTCATAGCCGACCACGTCGTATTCGACGTCCCACGATGCGCGCGGAATGAGCAGAGACGCGTCGGAGGTGAACTGCGAAATCGAGGCCTGGTAGCTCGCGATCGGAATGTCCGAGGTGATCCGGTACGCACCCGCGTTCACGTACGCCGTGGTCGACGACGAGTTGTGGGCGAAGTTCTGGATCAGCTGGGTTTCCGGCGCGATGGCTTGGGGTCCGAAGATCGTGACCCAGCCACCCACCTGATACTCCTCGACCGTCACGTTGGCCGCGCTGGTCGGGTTCGCATTCGCGAGGAGCAGCTGGTAGATCGGCGGGTTGTTCGGGTCCGCGTCGTTGCTCAGCGGCACGCCGTAGAACTCGCAGCCGAGCGAGCCGTCGAGCAGCTCTGCGGTCGCGCAGTCTTCGGGAATTCCCTCGACAACGAACGGAACGGTCACGTCCATATCGTTGCAGTCGGTGCCCGGCTCGACGCCGTCCGGAGGATCGGCATCGCCGTAGTCGTCCCCGTCTTCGTCCTCGAGACAGGCCGTGGGGCTGTCGTTCGGTGCCGAACCGGGGAAGGCGTTCGGGTTGTCGTCTGCGCAGTCGGTGCCGTTGTCGGCGCCCGGGTCGATATCGGTGGCGCTGTCATCGCCGTAGCCGTCGTCATCGCCGTCAGCCGTACACAGCTCGGGCTCCATCTCGGCGGCGCCGGGGAAGATCCCCGCTTGGCTGTCGACGCAGTCCGTACCGGGGTCGACGCCCTCGGGCGGGTTCGCGTCGCCGTAGCCGTCGCCATCGACGTCGATGACGCAGGCGTCACCCTTGTTCTCCGCCGCGCCGGGTGCCGCGTCGGGGTTGGTGTCGAGACAGTCCGTGCCGGGGTCGATGCCCTTGGGCGGATCGTCGTCGCCATACCCGTCGTCGTCCTCGTCGAGTGCGCACAGCTCGGGCTCTTCTTCGGCTGCGCCGGGGAACGCGTTGTTGTTGTCATCGGCGCAGTCGTCTCCGTTGGGCACCGAGCCATCGGGCGGATCTTCGCCGGGTGGCACGTCGACGCAGTCTTCGGGATCGCCGAAGCCGTCTTCGTCGGCGTCGACGCAGTACGAGACCGGCTCGCAGTCGTCGGGACAGGATCCGCCGCAGTCAACGCCGTCCTCGTCCCCGTTCTGCACGCCGTCGTCGCACGTCGGCGCCGTGCAGGTCATGCCGTCTTCGTCACAAACACCCGAGACGCAGTCCGCAGCGTCATCGCAG
Organism: Myxococcota bacterium; assembly: GCA_039024335.1. Taxonomy (GTDB): domain Bacteria; phylum Myxococcota_A; class Polyangia; order Nannocystales; family Nannocystaceae; genus CAJXVA01. The sequence goes on along the minus strand of JBCCQM010000046.1, from coordinate 5,342 downwards.
CCTTCGCCGTCGTCGCAGGTGGGACCGCACGAGTTGCCGCAGTCCACGTCGGTCTCGTCGCCGTTCTGCTCACCGTCGTCGCACGCCGGATCGCTGTCCGTGTCCCCGCTCGGATCGCACGTGCCGTCGTCGCCGCAAGCGTCGGACATGCAGTCGTCGTCGACCATGCAGCCTTCGCCGTCGTCGCATTTTTCGTCGCACGAACCGCCGCAGTCCACGTCGGTTTCGTCGCCGTTTTGCTGGCCGTCCACGCACGTGGAGCCGCCACCCGAATCGGTCTCGCCCTCCGAGAGCGACTCGGACTCGGTGACCGTCTCGCTCTCGCTCTCGCTCTCCGTCTCTCCTTCGGTGTCCGACTCGGAGTCGCCTCCGCCGGACACGGCCGGACAGTCGGTCGCGTCATCTTGAATCAGTCCATCGTCGGCACACGGGTCGGCACAACCCGTCACGCCCAAGGCTACCAAGCTGCTGGACAGCAGCCACCGCATTTTCTTCGTATTCATATCGTCTCAGTCCCCTCGTTCTCGTCGATATTGCTGAACCGACCCCCTATCGCTTCAGCAGCTTGAACTCGATGCGGCGGTTCTTCGCCCGGCCTGCTTTCTTCTTGTTGCTCTCGCGCGGCTCGGACTCACCAGCGCCACGGGTCTCGATCCGGCTGGCATCGACACCCTTGCTGACCATGTACTCCTTGACCGACTTCGCCCGATCCTCGGAGAGCTGCTGGTTGTAGTCGTCGTTGCCGCGGTCGTCGGTGTGACCACTGACCTCGATGCGCAGCTTCGGGAACTCCAGGAGCACGCTGACCGCGTTGTCGAGCTTCTTGTAGGACTTCTTCTTGATGCTGGCCTTTGCGGTGTCGAAGTAGATGCCTTCGATGACGCCGGTGAACTGCTTGACCTTCTCGGGCACCTTGTCGGGGCAGCCGTCTTCGTCCTCGAACTGGTTGACCGTCTCGGGCTCGTTGACGCACTTGTCGTCGGGGTCGAGGATGCCGTCGCCGTCTGTGTCCGGGATCGGGCAGCCGTCGTACTCCGGCACTCCGGGCGTATCGACGCACTTGTCGTCCGGATCGAAGATGCCGTCGCCATCCGTATCGGGGATCGGGCAGCCTTCGAACTCGGGCACGCCCGGCACGTCGACGCACTTGTCGTCGGGGTCGAGGATGCCGTCGCCATCCGTATCGGGGATCGGGCAGCCGTCGTATTCGGGCACTCCGGGCGTGTCGATGCACTTGTCGTCGACGTCCAAGATGCCATCGTCGTCGCGGTCGAGATCTGGAGCCGGCGGCGCCTTCTTCCGGTTGAGCGCCAGGCCAATGCCAAGCAGCACCTCGGGCGAGTGAACCACGCCCTCACCCAGGCCGCGGCGCGCCGTCATGGTGTCGCGAACGTCCAGGCGCATCATGAAGCGACGCGTGAAGAAGAACTTGAGACCACCACCGAAGTGGAAGCCCAGGTCGACATCGTTGCCAACGGCATCCGAACCGCTGGCGACGGCCAGACCCGACGGGCCTGCCAACACGAACGGGGTGATGCTCCAGCGCGCGATTTGAGCCACCAGGTGGCCGCGAACCGCCCACATGTTCACCGACTGACCACCTTCGGTCTCGGTTGGCAGCCAGGCGCCTTCAGCCTCCAGGCCGAAGAAGCGAAGCGGGTAGTAGCCGAGCCGGCCGCCCACTTCGGGCGCGAGCGAGGAGAGCGGCTGGAAGCCCTGGTCGGGCTGGTCCAGCTGCGGCTCGAACAGCTCGAGGCGCGGGTGCGGGAACATGACGCCGCCAAAGACGCCAAGCTCGACCATGCCCCGCTCGGGCTTCCAACGTTCGATCCAACGGATGTCCTTGCGCTTGTTCGGGTCGGCGGAGCCGTCGGCGTTCGCGTCACCGGACGCCTTGGCGCCGTCGCCACCGAGCGAGATACCTCCGGAAGCTTCCGCGTCACCGTCGGGTGCCGTGGTGGTGAGAGCAAGTGCGAGGAGAGTCGAGAAATGCGCAGAAATCATGAGATGTGGCGTCCCAGCAGACAGGGTGTCAGGTTGCCCCGGATTGAAGAAAAAACCCGCGGCATGGCGCCCCCGCGTCCCCCTACGGCACGGGTTGCAGCCCCCACTCCGTTATGAACGAAGCCGATATCGAGGTGCAATAGCCCCGCGTGTGGCTTCTTGGGACATGTACAAGGTTCGGGGCTGATTGACCCGAACACCCGGTCAGCCGACTGTCGCAAGACGAGACAGTTCGTCGAGGAGTGCACGACCGACGTCGGTCGGCTCTGCGTTTTGCAGTGTTTGCAAGCCCTGTGCGTTGCCCTGTTCGATCGCCGAAAGTCGGGCGCCGAACGACGGATGCGAAGCCAATGGATGACCCACGCGACGGAGGCTTCGATGGACGGTCGCGACCGCCACGAACGCGTGTACGGCAAGCAGCACGCCGTGCAGCGGCCTTGCGTCGGGCCGAACGGGCGAGCTGTACAGCGGCGAGAACGCGTTGTGCAGCACCGGGTCCAGCTCGAAGAGCGCGTTCAGCTTGTTGTGGGAGAACTCGTGTACGAGCGCCTCCACCATCGTGATGTCCTGCGGGTGCAGGCTGACGTACGCGGTCCCGAGGTTCTCGCGGAACGACGCGGAGAGGTGCTGCTCTTCGTAGAAGCCAACCGGAACGACCTGCCGCAACGCGACCGTCATTTCTTGATGCAGCGGCGGCAACGCGACCTCGATCGCCTCGAGCGCGCGCCGAAGTCCGCCCGCCCACGCATCCACCAACTCACCTCCGAGCGACGCTCGGTTTCCGTCTTTGTCTGGATGCGCCTCGTGCAGTGCGAGCGGGCTGTCGTCGGCGCGACACAGCACGACGCCGCCACCGACGTCGAAGAACAACGGGCCAGATCCGTCCGCTGCGACCCACTCACCGTCTCGCCACATCGCGCGGCGGGGCCACGACGTGAAGCTCACCCCAACGGGTGGCGGCGGGCCCGTCCACGCTGCGCCGAGGGCGTCTGCGAGCGCGGCGTGGAGACCGTCGAAGACTTCGCGACGGTCGATGTCGTCTCGACTCGGATCGCGGAGACAGCGAATCCTCGTGCCGACGCTCGGCAGACGAATCGCGCTGAACAAGGCACCGGGCTGCGCCTTGGCAAGCCGCAGCAGCGCCGCCCGCATGGAGGGCCACGACGCGCTGCCGGCGGGTGGCGTCAGCGTGAGAAGGTCGATCAACGCGCCTCGAAGCGCCCGCGACCAGACCTCGCGCAGCGTCGTGGAACCTGGCCGAGGAACGGTCAGGTCGTCCAGCGCCAGCCCTGCGGCGTCGGGGCGCTTCATCCTTGCACCGGCTGCAAGCCAGCGAAGCCGAACGCACGCACGTGGTTGACGTGGAGACCTTCGCACGCGTCGACGTGGACGCACGCTTTGCAGCGCAGAGACTTCACGCGGTAGTCGGTCTGCACATAGCGACGCGCGTAGTGGAAGATCTCGAGGCGACCGTCGGGTGTCATCATCGAGGTGTCGAGCGTGACCGGCGTGGGCCGAGCCCGGTCCCCGGCGATGCAGGTTGGAACGCCCTCGACGGGAACAGGCAGCGTGAACCGCTCGAAGAACGGCCCCAGCTCCACGTCGCGCTGGGCAGCCGTGGTGAGGCGGTCGTGGGTCGGCTGCACCACCACGAGCCGCGCGGGCGCCTCCTCGAGCGACTCCAGCCAGGGTGCGGTCTGCCCAGAAAGCGCCACGGCAACCTCGAACGCGGCCTCTTGCGCGAGCAGAGCCTCCGCCGCGTCGACGGTCGACACATACACGCGATGAACCGTCGCGTCGCCCAGCTGGTCTCCGACGCCCTCGACCTCGTCGAGCTCGAGTTCGACGACCTGCGCCGGAACGCTGGCAACGACCTGCCGCGCATCCTCGACCGACGCGGCAGCCACCCACAGACGCTGCGCCGCCGCGACGTGCTCGGCCACGCTGGGGTACGACACCGGCGCGCCTCCGCCCAGCACCGGCAGTCGCTTGCGTGCCTCGACGTTGCCCGCTTGAGCCTCTTCGACGACCTGGTTGAGGGCCTCGGCGCGCTTCTTGGTGGCAGGGTCTCCACCGTAGACCGCCGGCATGGACGCCTCGAACCGCGGGTCGATCCGAACCCGCTCGAATGTCTGCTCGGCGACCAGCGTACGCACCTCGTCGAGGCGATCGCACAGCGGCTCGAGGTAGCAGTGGCGGCAGCGGTCGGGGGCGCGGCAGTCCAGCGGGATGCCGCGGTCGAGCAACTGCGCATACTCTTCCTTCCGCCCGCGAACCTCATCGTTGAGCTTGTACGGGTCCTGGATGAGGGACTCGTAGCCCTCCAGATGCGGCACGGGAAAGCGGTTCAGCCAGATGTGGATGTCGGGACGCTTGGAGTACTCGAACGCCTCGAGCAAGAAGGGGCGCATCGACTCCAGGTCGTAGAAGAGCGTCTCCTTACCTTCAGTGTAGGCCCGACCAAACGGGATGACGTGCAGCAGGTCGTACTCCTTGACGCCCATCCCCACGAACGTGGAGAGGATGTCCGGCAGCGTCTTCACGTTGCCCTTGTTGACGCAGACGTCGATGTTGATGATCGGGCGGCCGTCTTCGAGCGCGTGCTGCAGGCCTTTGACCTCCTGCTCGAAGGCACCTTTCGTGCCGACGAGCGCGTCGTGAACCCTCGCGTTGGGACCGTGGATGGAGAACGTGATCTCCGAAAGGCCAGCGTCGACACTGCGGGTGAGGAAATCACGGTAGGCGAACATCCGGCCGTTGGTGACGGTCTGAACCTTCCGGTACCCCGCGAGCCTCCCCAGCTTCACGAACTTGATGAAGTCCGGGTGGATCGTCGGTTCGCCCCCCGACAGGATCAGCCGCTGCGCACCTTTCCGGCGGCCGTCGAGGATCTGCGCGCGAATCTCTTCGCGGTCGCGGTTGGTCCCGTCGTGCGTGTGCGCGTCGAGGCAGAAGACGCAGCGATCGTTGCAGTCATACGTCAGCCGCACCCAGTTGCGCTTCTCGTGCGCCGCTTCCTCATGCTCGACGGTCTTCGCCTGGTCGACCGCTGCGTTGAGTTCGGCTCCCACGCCGTGATCATACCCGGCGTCGCGCCTCCCTGCCCCCGCGCGGCGGTTTCGACGACGGGCTGCCGGGGCTCTGCTACAAGGAGGAACGCCGCGAGGACGCGGCCACTCGCGAAGGCATCGCACCATGTCCTCCCTCGCCGCCCTTCTGCTTCTCGCGCTTCAATCCGTGGCCCCGTCCTCGCGGCGTTCCTCCTTGTAGCAGAGCCCCGGCAGCCCGTCGTCGAAACCGCCGCGCGGGGGCAGGGAGGCGCGACGCCGGGTATGATC
>JBCCQM010000045.1:0-45436 GCA_039024335.1 Myxococcota bacterium | reverse complement strand
GGCGTACTGGCGCAGCAGGTCGGCGTTGTACAGCTCGAGCGCAACCCGGCCCACGAACACCTCGAGCAGCGTGGAGAAGTCGTCCTTGCGCTCGGTGAGGCTGGGCAGGCGCATCGCCGTCGCCGGGTTCAGCCGCATGTAGAGGTCTTCACGAAACTTGCCGTCGCGAACCATCTCGACCAGGTTTTCGTTGGTCGCGACCACGAGCTTCACGTCGGCGATCTTCTCGTCGACCGAGCCGACCGGACGATAACGACGCTCCTGCAGCACCAGCAGCAGCGACTTCTGAACGTCGAGGCTGAGGTTTCCGATCTCGTCGAGAAACAGCGTGCCGCCCTGCGCGTGGCTGAGTACGCCGTCGCGTGACATCGTGGCGCCCGTGTACGCGCCCTTGACCACGCCGAACAGGTGCGCGGCCATCAGATCGTCGGGAATGGTCGAAAGGTCCACCGCCACGAACGGGCCCTCTCGCTGCGAGCGCGCGTGGATGAACTCCCGCGCCAGCAGGCTTTTGCCGGTTCCGGTCGCGCCCAGCAAGATGATCGGCATCTGCCCGCGCGCCAGGATCGACAGGCGCCGACGGATGCCCTGCATCCGGGAGGTCTCGCCCCAGTAGAACGGCTCATCCTCCACCCCGACCGGCTTCGTGCGGCGCGCGAGGATATTCTCCATCTGCAGCCGCAGCGAACGCGCGTCGAGGTACTCGTCGTCGAGCAGGTACGTGTAGTCCTCGGCCTGCAGTCGCTCGCTGTCCGCTTCGATCGGCAGGTCGTCCTGCGAGGTCATCACGATGACCGGCAGGTCCGGCGCACGGCGGCGGAGCGCGTCGAGGATGTGCAGGCCCTGCCCGCGACGCAGGCGCTCCATCGCACGCTTCGCGTCCTTGCCGGCGAGCAGCTCGGTCTTGTCGACGGGCAGCAGCTCGTCGTCGGGGATGTCGAAATGGACGTCGAGCAGGACGAGGTCAATCTCGTCACCGCGCGCGTCGAGGACGGCCTTGGCGTCGTTGTAGTTGCGAACCGGCGGCAGGAACTCGTGCTCGCTGATGTGCCGCTGGCACAGCTCGAAGTACTTGTCCTCGTCGTCGATGATCAGGATTCGCGACACCGACTACCCCCGCGCCAACGTTCGATGAAGGTCCCGCAGCTGGGCTCGAATCTCGCCCTGGGCCGCGCGAATGCGGGGGCAGGCCTCGGCCAGCGCGTCGCCGCCGTCCCGCAGCGCCGCCTCGCTGGACCGCAGCGTCTGCACGGCCTCGGCAACGGCCTGCAGCTGCGGATACGGCAGCGGGTGGCCGAACGCCTCCGCCGCCGCGTCCCAAACCTGCCAGGCCGCGAGCTCCCCCTTCGTGCGCAAGACGTCGTCCCGCAGCGACGCCACGAAGTCGTGCTGCAGCGGCGCCTCCCAGGCGTCGTCATCGTAGTTCGCGCTGCGCCACGCGACGTACTTGGCGAGGTCATGCTTGAGCGCGGCAACGTGCTCGCGCATCTCGAGGACGCCAGAAGCATCGTGGGACGCGTCATCGGATGCGTTCGGCGGCGCCTTCGCCTCCGCCACCGCTACTCCTGCACGGCTTGGTAGCGGGTTGCGCGAGCCCGGCCGGAGCTGACGACCTTGCCGGCCTTCTTCATCCACGCGAGGTAGCCGCGCAGCTCGTCGACCGGCACGTCGACTTCCTTGCTCAGCTGACCGATGGTGAGCGGCTCGTCCTGCATCGCGTCGAGGATGCGGCGGAACAGCTGGGCGTCGCTGGCTTCGGTGCCCCACTGCTTGGAGTCGCTGCCGTTCGGACCGCCATCGACGACGCGTCGGCGCCGAATCGTGCCGCCGTCGCCTCGCGCGCCTGCCGCCACGGGAGACGTCTCCAGGCCCGCCTCGGCGAGCGCCTCGGACAGCTCCGTGAGCGTGAGGGCGCGAACCGCCTCCGCCGCGTCACTGTCGAGCAGCTCCTTGAGCGTGGTCGAAGGGGGCATCCGCGCGATGGTGCTTTTGGCGGCCTGGCGGAGCAGGCTGGCCCGATTCTGCCGGAGCGCAGATTCGAAGAGCTGAGCGATCTCGGTCATGCCTCACCCAAACGCCGCGTCGCGCGGCGCCGAGGGACTATGCCACCGGGTCCGAACCGCGTCCACCGAACCTGAGCGTTTCCGCGCGCGCCGACGCACACGATCGAGGCCGCGTGAGACATCAACCACAGGCCAGCGCGCCGAAGTCGACGACGCCTTCTTGGCAGGGCCAGCAGCAGTCCTCGCAGTCTCCCACGCCGTCGAGACCGACCCCCCAGCTCGCGCCTCCGAGCTCGGCGCCCAGGCAGATCGTCTCACCGGTCACGCACTCGATCGACGTGTACGTGATCACGTCGTAGCCGTCGGTGAAGAACGTGGACGACAGCGACGGCCACACCCACCCGCGGTCGAGCGACCAAAGCCGCCACGCGATGTCCTGTCCGTCATCGCAGACGTCGGTCACCGCCCACTGCTGGACATCGGCGCTGGTGCAGACCTCGGCGAGTTCGTCGTTGCCGTTGACGCAGTCGTCGTTGCCGTCGCACAGCAGCGCCTCGGGCAAGCAATCGCCCGTGCCACACACCGCGACGAATCCCTCCGCGCAGACGCACGCGCCCAGGCCGTCGTCGCAGAACGCGTTGAGGCCACAGGTTGTGTCGCAGCTCGAGGTCGCCGTGGAGGGCTGGCAGCCGTACAGCGCGTACGGGTTGCCGACGAAGTACGGGTTGCAGAAGCACTCCCCGTCGCTGCAGTAGCCGTCGACCGAGCACGCGACGTCGTCGCAGGGGTCGTCGGAGCCTCCGGTCGCGTCTCCTTGCGGGTCGTCTTCGTCGGCGACCTCGATCAGGCACCCCGGTGCCATCCAGAGACACCCACCCACGACCAGCCAACCACAACGACGCACGCCGCCAGTGTAGGGCACCCGATGGGCCATCGCCGCCGCGCTCGGGTGATGCGCGCCAAGGTCACGGCACCGTCGGGGACGCGCCCCGGCCCCGCCCCCTGGGATCCCCGCGGCAAAGTCCCTGGGCCTCCCGCGGATCCCCGCGACTGGCGACAACGGCGGTCGGCCTGCGTTAGAACCGCAACCCGGTGTCTCCTGTCGTCGTCGTCCTCTGCGCCTTCGCCGCCTACTTCGTGGGCTATCGCGTCTACGCGCGCTTTTTGGCCCAGCGCGTGTTCCACCTCGACGCGCAGGCCACCACGCCGAGCCACGAGCTGCGAGACGACGTGGACTACATCCCGACGCGGCCCTCGATCCTGTTCGGGCACCACTTCGCCTCGATCACCGGACTCGCGCCCATGCTCGGGCCTGCGGTCGCCGTCATCTGGGGCTGGCTGCCCGCCGTGTGCTGGGTGGTGCTCGGCGCCCTGTTCGTCGGCTGCGTCCACGACTTCTCGGCGCTGGTCCTCTCGGTGCGTCACAAGGGCCTGTCGATCGGCGAGGTGTCGCGCGACGTCATCGGGCCGCGCGCCCGCACGCTGCTCCACCTGATCATCTTCTTCGGCGTGGCGCTGGCCATGGGCGTGTTCGTCTACGTCATCTCGCGACTGTTCGCGCTGGAGCTCGCGCCGGGGTCTCCGGGCTACCCGCAAGCGGTCCTGCCCTCGCTGCTGCTGATGGTCGTGGCGATGGTTGCGGGCGTCCTCATGCACAAGAAGGGCGTGGGCCTGCTGCCCGTCGCCGTGATCGGCTTCGCGATCGAGCTCGGCGGCATCGGGCTGGGCATGCGCTTTCCGACCATGGGGTTTGCCGAGTCCTCGTGGCCCCTGCCCGCCACGTGGACCTGGGTCCTGCTCGCGTACGCCTTCGCGGCGTCGGTCATGCCGGTCTGGGCCCTGCTGCAGTCGCGCGACTTCCTCAACGGTCTGCTGCTCTATCTCGGCCTGGGCCTCGCCTACATCGGGCTGATGGTCGGCGGCCACGAGTTCGCCGCGCCCGCGATCCGCCTCGAGCCCGACGGCGCACCGTCGGTGATCCCGTTCGTGTTCATCGTGGTCGCCTGCGGGGCCGCGAGCGGCTTTCACGGCCTGGTCAGCTCCGGCACCACGGCGAAGCAGCTCGACAAGGAAACCCACGCCAAGCCGATTGGGTACGGCGCGATGATCGGCGAGAGCCTGCTGGGGCTGCTGGCCACGCTCGCCTGCACGGCGGGCATCTCCAGCTCGGAGACCTGGCACGGCATCTACCACGACTGGGCTTCGGTCCAGGCGCTGCCGCGGAAGATCGATACCTTCATCCAGGGGACCACGTCGTTCCTCACCAGCCTGGGGCTCAGCCCCGAGCTGTCCTCCGCGCTCATTGCGATGGTCGTGGTCTCGTTCGCGCTCACCACGCTCGACTCCGCGACCCGACTGCTGCGGTTCAACGTCGAAGAGATTGGTGCGACGTTCAAGATCCCCGGCACGCAGAACCGCTACGTCGCCTCGGCCGTCGCCTGCGGCGTCATCGCGCTGTTCGCCTTCTACGAAGTCGACGTACAGGTGGGCGACGCCGTCGTGGCCAAGCCGGCTGGGCTCGCGCTGTGGCAGCTGTTCGGCACCACGAACCAGCTGCTTGCGAGCCTCACGCTCGTGGTCGTGTCGCTGTATCTGCGCCAGCGCAAGTGGCCCATCTGGCCGACGGCCATCCCCGCGGCGGGCATGATGGCGAGCACGCTGGTCGCCATGGCGATCAACATCTCGCACATGACCGACCCGCTCCTGCTCGGCATGGGCGTGATCCTGCTGCTGCTCGGCGTCGGCGTCCTGTTCGAGGCCGCCCAGGCGCTGCGCAAGCCCGCGCGGTGATACGATCGGTCCATGGACGGGCCCGGCGATCAGGACGACGCGATCGCGCCCGCCGCCTGGACGGCCGACGACCTCATCGGCCGCCGCTACGTGCTCGAGCGGCAGCTGGGCAGCGGCTCCACGGGGGACGTATGGCTGGCGCAGGACCAGCTGTTGAGCAAGGCTGTCGCGCTGAAGGTGCTGCAGCCCGAGCTTGCCAAGAACCGCGACACCGTCCGGCGGTTCTTGCGAGAGGTCGCGCTCGCCCACGCCGTCACCCACCCCCACGTCGTCCGGATCTACGACACCGGTGAGGAGCGCGGGCTGCCGTACTTCACGATGGAGTACGTCAAAGGACAAACGCTGGAGGAGCGCATCGACGGCAGCGAAGACCCGATGGGCTTCAAGGAGATCCGGCGCATCGCGTTCAACGTGCTCGACGGTCTCGAGGCCGCGCACGCCGTGGGCGTCATTCACCGCGACCTCAAGCCGGGCAACGTCATGCTCACCCACCGCGGCGCGATCGTGATGGACTTCGGGGTTGCGGGCATCGAAGACGCACCGAGCGGCGTGCCGGATGCCAGCACCGTGCAGGCGCTGGTTCGGACCGAGGCCGGCACGATCTTCGGCTCGCCCGCGTACATGGCCCCCGAGCTCTGGGAAGGCGCGGGCGCGTCGGTGCAGTCGGACTTGTTCGCCTTCGGCGTGATGCTCTACCAGATGCTGACGGGGCACCTGCCCTACACCGCCAAGACGCCGGCCGACTACGTGCAGCAGCTGACCTCGGGACCGCCGCCGTCGATCCGCGCGCTGAGGCGGGACACACCGTGGCCCCTGCTGCGGGTGGTGGGCCGCTGCATGAGCGCCGCCCCGGCACAGCGGCCCGCCTCCGCGGCAGCGGCGATCAACCTGCTCAACCCGCTGCGGAGCACGCGGCGGCGACGGATCGCGGTGGCGGCCGTGGGTGCGGTCGCGGGCATCGGTGCCGCGACGTGGTGGCAGACGCCCTGGGAGATGCGAGCGCGCGGGCTGCCCGACGCGACCGCGCAGATGGATCTGGACGCGGCCGTGCGCATGTTCGACGCGGGCGACGATGCCGCTGCGCTTCGCGTGCTGGACCGGGTGGCCACGCGCGCCCCCCACAGCGCCGCGGTCACGTTCTGGCGCGCCACGGTGCACGCCTCGCTGGGCGACGGCCCTGGACGCGCGGCGGCCTGCGCACGCGAAGGAGCGCGGGCGGGGAGCGCTGCCTGGCGCCGCTGGGCCGAACAGGCATGCGACGAGCGCTTCACGGTCGATGCCGACGCCGACCCCCTCCGCCCGTTGTGGGTCGACACCGCCCTGCTGCCCGCCGTGGAGGCCGAACGCGACCCCCAAGGCCCCGCACACCAGCAGGCTCGCGACGTGCTCGCCGCGCTGGAGACGCCTGACGACGTTCTCCTGCCGCATCGGCGCCGGCGCGCGCGCGTGGACCTGGAGATCGCGCTGGGCCGGGTCGAGGAGGCGCAGCTGCACCTGACCGACTTGGTCGACGCCCACCCCCACGCGCCCCTGTTCACGGCGCGCGCTGCCTGGCTCGCCTCGGTCATGGGGCATCGCGACCGCGCCCGGGCGCTGGCTGAACGCGTGCGTCCGGTCGACCCCACGCCCGCGCTGCGCATCGCGATGGACGACGGACGCATGGCCGCAGCCTGGACCGCGATCGACGACCTCGGCGCGCACCCCCGCGCAGAGGGACTTCGCGCGCTGTGGTGCGCGATTGCGTGGCGCCACGGGGTCTCGTCGACGCCGCCGCAGTGCTCGGACCTGCCGATGGGATTCGCCGCCGACCTGTGGGCGAACGAGGCGCCCGCCCGGGTCCGAGACCCGCTCGAGCAGGCGCTGCTCGATGCGCAGGCGGACCTCTCCCGCGGGACCTGCCCGGCACCCGACAGCCCCTCGACAGTCCTCACCCACGCCGGCGGTGGCTTCGAGACCGGGCGGGCGCAGCTCGACCTGCGGGCGGCGCTGTGTCGCCTCGAGGCGGGCGACGCGACGGCGATCGCCACCGCCCGAGAGCAGGCGGCGCGGCTGCTCGCGGCCACCCCGACCGACCCGTGGGCGCTGCGGCTCGCCGCCGACGTCGACGACGCCTCCGACGATCCCGCGAGCGCGCACGCGCACCGTCTCGCGGCGGCGCAGCGGTGGAGAGACGCCGACGCGGACCTGCCCGGCGTCGCCCGCCTTCGCGCGCGGCTTGCCCCGCGGCCACCCGGTCCCCGCTCGGCCAGCGCCGAGTGAGGCTCACTCTTCGAAGCAAAGCACGTGGTGCTGGTTTCCGCACTGCGTGACCGAGTAGTCGAGCCAATCCGTTGTCCCCGAGGTCGGGTAGTGCAACCCAAACCCCGCGCCGGTCCAGCCGTTGCAGAAGTTCTGTGAACCCGACAGCGACGGCGAGCGTGACCCGGTCCAGAAGAAGCCCGGCACCGGGACCCCTGTCGCGGACACGTTTGGGGGCACGTCGATGTGCTCGAGCGCCAGTAGGTCGGACGCCACCGACACGAGCGGCACGCCCAACATGTTCACCCAAGGCTCGCCAAACGCATCGAAGCGCGCGATCGGTGGGTCGTCGTCGGTTGCAACGAATGCCTTGAAGGATCCCCGAAGCCCCGCGGCAACGGACTCCTGCTCGCAGATCGCGTCGAACGAAGCGAGGCCTCCATCGCCGTCTTTGGTCGACACCGACACGAATGCACGGCGGCCAGGCACCGACGTCACGGACGGCGCCGCTTCGTGGTCGACGCCGAAACAGTACACGTGCGCGGCCGCGTCCGGCTCGGCGCAGTCGCCCTCACCCCATTGCGTCCAGTGCGGCCACGTGGCGCCGGGGCGTCCGAAAGCATATTCCTCCCCAACCTGGTCGAATACAGACCAATCACTACAAGTCTTCGCTGCGCTGCCGTCCGCGTTCGTCCCCGTGACCACGCGGACGTCGCGAACGACCTGCCCAGACTCGTCCAGCAGCGGCGGGTGGTAGACGAACCCCATCGCGAGGTCCGACACCGTATCCACGAAGACGGCTCCGTCGGTGCGAACCCAACCGCGCGCGCCTTGAATCCTCGACACTGCGGCGATGGAGCTTGACGTCAACCACGCGACGTAGGTTCCGGACAGGCCGGCCTCGGCCGCCAGCTCCACGCACAGGTCGTCCGCACGCTCGACCATGCCCGGACCGAGCGCGACGGCCTTCGATGAGACGAACACCACGTTCGGCTCCGCGGCGGGTCCGGTGCTGCTCTCGGCCGCGCCGTCGCTCGACGACGCGTCTTCGGCCTGACTCGTTGCGCCGGTCGACCCCTCCTCGAGCGTTTCGGCGGTGGTTGCTCCACCACTGGTGCTGTCCGTGCCGCCTGCGGAACTCGGCCCGGTCGGGACGCCCGTGACGCCCGATCCGCCCATGGTGGTCACGCAGGTTCCAGCCACGCCCGCGGGCGCGCTGCCTCCGTAGCGACGACCACTGTTGCACTCGTCGTCCGGAAACGAGCAGTAGCCGTCGAGTTCGCAGAACCCGACGCCACCATCCCGCGCGCACTGTTCATCGTCTGAACAGCTGAACGACGACTCTCCACACGCAGTGACCAAGCACAGCGTGGCCAGACATCCCCAAGTCCGCACCGACGATGAGGATATCATCCGACCGCCCTGACCACAGGGGACACACCCGCGCACATCCCCACATGAGGTCATTCCGGAGCGCGCTTGCGCGCAGTCACGCGAGCAGGTCGCCGTAACCGGCGCCGTCGTAGCCCGCGACGACGTCCAGGTCGCTGCCCATCGCATCCGCCAGCGTCCGCCACAGCTTCCACAGCGGATCCGCGTCGGGCACCACCACGTCCTGTCCCGTCGCCAGTACGTTGCCACCCCCGAGCAGCAGGTGGTGACCGGTCTCGAAGCGGTGACCGTTGGACTTCATGCACTCGGTCACGCGCACGATGATCGTATTGTCGAGCACCGTCGATCCATCCACGTCGACGCGCGCATCCAGGGCCATCATCAAGTCGAGCAGGCGGTCGTCGTACCAGTCGAGGATCTGCTGAAGCTGGGTCTCCGCCTCGGCGTTGCCGGGCATGTGGGTCAGCGCGTGGTGCTGATCGAGGTAGCTCTGTCCGTCGACCTGGCCGAACTGAATCTGCGACGTGGAGCGGTGGAACTGCAGCACGCCGACGCGGGTGACGTCGCAGGCGAGCGCGTGGGCCATCATGTCGATCTGCCCGCCGGCGATCTCGTCGAAGTTGCCGTGGTCGTTCCACGCCCCCTCCGGCGCGGCGCCGGGCTCGGGCGGGATGACGCAGGTCGCCGAGGTATCACCGGTCGAGGTGACCTCGTCGCGAATGTCGTCGAGGGCGTCGACGTGGGCATCGAGCTCGGCCCGCTGGTGCGCGGGAATCCGGGCCCGGGCGACGTCGGCCAGCGCTGCGCTGCCATCGAGGATCCGCTCGCGACGCTGCCACAGCGCGGCGAGCTGCGCCTGGGCTTCGGGGTCGTCCTGCGCGGACAGGCCCGCGAAGACCTCGTTCCACACCGCTTCGGGTCGCTCGCTGAGCGGCGTCGGGACGCCGTCGCCGAGGTACGAGCAGTATCCACCGTGGCCGCCCGGCTCGGCGCGAACGCCCAGCGCGAGGGTCGACAGGGTCGTCGCGTCCCCCAAGGATGCGGCGATCTGCTGGTCGAACGAGGCGCCCACGTGCCCGCCTCGCAGCATCGACTCCATGGGGCCCTCGTGTCCGCCGTCGGCCGTCGGCAGATGCATGCCGCGCAGGTAGAGGATCTTGTCGCGAAACGCGTCGAGTCGGTCGAGCGAGCGGGCGTGAACCGCAGCCGGGTCTTCACCGTACCCGTTGGGTTGGTACCAGACCAGCAGCCGCGTGGGCGCCTGTCCGTCGGCACGCGCGGGTGCGGGAGAGAACAGCGGCAGGCCTGCGCAGGACGCAGAGACCAGACCCAGGGACTTCAAGAATCGTCGTCGTCGCATCATCGCCTCCTTCACTCGGTCACCATCACGTAGCGGAATCCTTCGCTGAGCACGGTGGCCCGCAGCAGCGTCTCGACGCTCCCGCCGGCCTCTCTCGTCGCCGCCGCGATGTCGTCGTGCGCACACGCGTCGAGCGCCCCGGGCACCCGGCGGGTCGCGTACGCCAGCCAGTGATCGACCATGCACGACTCGAACGCCTCCGAGCCCCCGATAATCGCCTCCAGCTCGGACAGCGTCTCGAACGACTGCGTGTCGGACCCGAGCAGCAGCTCCCCCGACGGGTCCACGGCGACGCCCGAGGGGTACTCGGTCCGCGCGCGACCGTCACCGTCGAGCGTCTCCATCGCGTAGCCGATGGGATCGATCAGGTCGTGGCAGCCGGCGCACGAAGGGTCGGCGCGGTGCTCCTCGAACCGCTCGCGCGGCGAGTCCCAGTCCCCACCCTCGGGCAGCTCGGCTTCCACCTCGGGCGGCGGGGGCGGCAGCGGGTTGCACAGCAGCGCGGCGCGAACGAAGACACCGCGCTCGACGATCGCACTCTCGGTCGGCTTCGCCAGCAGCGCGGCCATGCCCGGGTGGGCCAGCACCCCTCCCGCGTCGAGCACGGGCTCGAACGCCTCCCCGGGTCCGGGCGGCAAGCCGTAGTACGCCGCGAGCCGGTCGTTGGCGTACAGCGGCAGGCCTGCGGCCAGGTCGCCCAGCGTGCCGTCGTCTTCGAAGTGCAGCGCCCGCAGAGCGGTCCACAACGAGGTGTGCAGGTCGTCGGCAATCTCGGTGGTGAAGTCCGGGTACGACTCCGGCGCCTTCGTGAGCGTGGCGATCCGCTCGAGCTCGAGCACCGCGTCGTAGAAGCCGCGCACCCCCTCCTCGGCGCGGGGGTCTGCCAGCAGCCGGTCGAGCTGCGCCGCGAGCCCCTCCTCGGTCGACAGCGAGCCGGACGCGGCGGCGTCGAACAGCGCGGCGTCGGGCATCGTGCCCCATGCGAAGTACGACAGCCGGCTCGCCAGCGACCAGTCGTCGAGCGCGACGACGTCGCCTGGCTGCGCGCCGGAGGTGTCCGGAAGGATGAGGTAGATGAACGAAGGCGACTGCAGCACCGCTTCGACGACCGCCCGGACGCCAGCGTCGTGCGACGGCTCGGCATCGTAGATCGAGCGGAGCACGTCGAGCTCATCGGTGGTTGCGGGGCGACGGAATCCGCGGGTCGAGATGTCGGTCAAGAACGCCTCGACGCAGGCCTCACCGCCGTCGCAGTTCGACACGGCGGGCACGTCGACCTGGGCGCTGATCGTCTCGGCGCCCAGCATGAGCTGCTTGGCGACGAGCGCGGTCACCGGCGCGCCCTCGACGAACGGCGTCTCGGGGTCTTGGTCAAGCCGGACGTCGGCGGAGAAGCCCGTCCGCGCGACGCTCGCGTCCACCCCGACGAGGTCGCGCACCGTCGCGTCGTACTGCGCCTGCGTGAGTCGGACGAGGGTCTCGGCCGCGACCTGAGGGCCCATGGCGCAGTCCGCCGTCCCCGGCGGGTCCTCGCCGCCGGTTTGCCCGTCGTCGGTGCCCGCATCGTCGGCGTCGCCACCGCTGCTCCCGCCGCTGGCCCCGTCGGTGTCCGGCATCCCCGACGGGTCGTCCCCACCGGTCGGAATCCCCGCGTAGCAGCCCGGCACCATCGCCAACCCCAGTCCGATCGCCCAATGCTTCATCGCCCGTCACCCTCCGCCGCAACCCACGGCGTCATGTGAGTTTTAGGGCGACCTGCAGACGTCCCGCCAACGTCCGCGAACGCATTGTCCAACTTGGACGTACCGCCGCGATCGTCACGTAGTCGCTGCTACGCGACGGACGCTTGGGCTGGCTATACTGGCTGGGTGCTGCTTCGAACGCGGGCGAGCGCGGCGCTGTGGCTCGCGCTGAGCGGGTGCGCCGACGCGCCGTTCTTTTCCTGCGACGACGACCCGCAGTGCCAGCTCGCGGGTGCGCAAGGTCGCTGCGTCGACGGGGAGTGTGCCTACCCGGACCCGGCGTGTCCCAGCGGACTGCGCTTCCCCGCCGTGGCCCGGCCCGCGGTCGCCGGCACCTGTGTCGACCCCGGAGGAACCGGCTCGACGTCGACGACCGGCTCGACGACCACGCCACCAAGCACGAGCTCGGGCTCGGGCTCGGGCTCGGGCTCGACGAGCGTCACCACCGAGGCGAGCAGCAGCTCGGGCGGGCCGATCCCGAGTACGTGTGCGATCGATGAACTCGCCGGTGGAGACGCGTTCACCTGCGCGCGACTCGACGGCGGCGTGTGGTGCTGGGGTGCGAACGACGGGCTCCAGCTCGGGCGCGAGGGGGATGGCGGCCCAACGCCGACCCAGATCGCCGCCCTCGCCGACCTCGACGTCATTCACCTCTCCGCGGGCGATGACCACGCGTGCGCCGTCGTCGAGGACGGTGGAGTTTGGTGCTGGGGTCGACAGGTCAACACGGAGGTCGTCGGCTCGGGCAACACGGTCGATCTCCTTCCGACCCTCGTCCCCGTGACCGATGTCGAAGCCGTCGCCGTCGGCCAGAACTACACGTGCGCCGCGCGGGGCGACGACGTACGCTGCTGGGGCGACACGTTCTGGGGCCAGACGGGTGCCGACGCGGGCGCGGGCTTCAACACCCTGCCCGTCCGCGGGCCCATCCGCAGCATCAAGGCCGGCACGCTGCACGGCTGCCTACAATCCTCGGACGATCGGCTGCTTTGCTGGGGCCGCGATGACCAAGGCCAGCTCGGACGCGGCAGCCCGCCCGACGGACAGCACCGCCCCACCGTCGAGCCGGGGCCACCGCTGATCCTGACCGAGGCGGTCGACGACTACGCGCTGGGCAGCACGCTGTCGTGCGCCCTGGTCGGAGGAAATACCTGGTGCTGGGGACTCGAGCAGACGTTCGAGCTGCTCGGTGCTGGCTCCTCGGGAACGCCCGTGCCGCTCGACGGCGTGCCTGATGCGGTTGAGCTCGCTGCCGGCGACACGTTCGCCTGCGTCCGCAGCGACCCCGGCCGCATCGCCTGCTGGGGCAGCAACGATTTCGGACAGAGCGACCCGCAAAACGTCGACCTCACGCTCGGTGTCGCCGACGTCAGCGCCGCGCTCGAGGCCGTCACGGGGGAAACCCTGCGGGCAACCCGACTGGGAACCGGCGCCGAGCATGCGTGCCTCGCGACGAAGGACCGCGTCGCGTGCTGGGGGCGTGGCGACGCGGGACAGCTCGGGGACGTGCCGGTCACCGACGCAGTCGCGTTCGTTTCGCTGCCCGGCTGCGGGTGAGTTCGCCTGGTACGCTTGGGTATCGCCGCCCTGCCCGAGATGCCGCCGTGGCCCGACCACGGCCCGTACACGCAGATCACCCCGTTCGCGCGCGGCGGCATGGCGGAGCTGTGGCTGGCGCGACAGCGCGGCGTCGGCGGGCTGCAGAAGCAGGTCGTGCTCAAGCGCGCGCTGCCGGAGCACGCGGCCGACCCCGAGTACCAGCAGATGTTCCTGCGCGAGGCTCGGATCGCGGCCTCGCTCGACCACCCCAACGTCGCGCGCGTCTACGACAGCGGCGTCGCGGCCGACGGTCGCTCCTTCCTGGCCATGGAACACGTCGCGGGCGTCGACCTTCGCGCCCTGCTCCGTGCGCACCGGGGCGAGCCGCTGCCGCTGAGCATCACGCTGACGATCGCGGTGGGCCTGAGCCAGGGGCTGAGCTACGTCCACAGCCGCCGCGACCTCGACGGGCGACACCTCGGCCTGGTGCATCGCGACGTGTCACCGAGCAACGTGCTGCTCTCGTACGATGGTGCAGTCAAGCTGACCGACTTCGGCGTCGCACGAGCCGACGTGGAGTCGCTCGCGACCCGCAGCGGCGCGATCAAAGGAAAGCTGGCCTATATGGCGCCCGAGCAGGCGCGGGGCGAAGGGCTCGACCCCCGCGCAGACCTGTTCGCGCTCGGGGTGATTCTGTTCGAGATGCTGGTCGGACGGCGCCCGTTCGGTCCGATGCAGGATGTCGCCCTGCTCTACCGCATCCTCGAGGAGGACGCGCCCGCCCCGACCGACCTGCGACCCGACGTGCCTTCGGCGCTCTCGGACGTGGTCGTGGGGCTGCTCGCGCGAGACCGCGATGCACGAACCGCCGACGCGGCGACCGTTCGCGCCGCGCTGGAGGCGTTTGCAGGCACGTCCGGGCAGGTGCTCTCGGGTGCGCGGCTGGGAGAGTACGTAGCGCAGCGGTGTGCCCCCACGACGCCGAGCCTGATCGCGGCGCCGGCGGTGACCGAAGGTCTGGAGAAAGTGCAGTCGGTGGTCACCGCGCCCGACACCGCGCCGCCGCGCCGACGTCAGTGGGGGCTGGCGGCCGCGGTCGCCGGAACCCTGGGCGTGGGTCTGATGGGCGCAGGGTGGTCGTGGAGCCAGCGAGCCGAGCCCGCCCCCGCCGAATCTTCGGGCACCGAGGTCGCCCCCGAGCCGGCGGCCCCACCTGAGCCTGAACACAAGCCCGAGACTGAACCCCCGCCCGAGCCTGAACGGGACGCGGTCGAGATCCTCGAGCCGACCGCGCCGGCCGCCGATTCCCCGACCGAGCCACGCCCCGCCAAGAAGTCATCCCGTCGGCGTCGTTCGAAGAAGCGCGCGGCGAAAAAGCGCCCGCTCGACTCGCCGCTGCCCTTCGGTACGTGACGCCGCTGGCATCGCGCGTCCGGCTGATCGACACTGGCGGGGTGCGGTGGTCGTGCAGCAGCGTGCTCGCCTCGGTGTTGGCACTCGCCCTCGCCCTTGTTCCGCTGCGCGCCAAAGCTGCGCCGCCGCTGCTCGAAGACGCAACCGCCCAAGAAGCGCTCGACGCCGGGCTCGAGCGCTTCTACGCCGAGGACTTCGACGCCGCCTCGACGTACTTCTCCGAAGCCTATACCCGCGAGCCTGCGCCGTTTCTCCTCTACTCGTGGGCCATGGCCGAGCGCTACGCCGGTCGCTGCCCCAAGGCGATCACGCTGCTGGAGCGGTTCTTGAGCACCAGCCCGCCCGAGGACGAAGCAGCGAAGGCGCGCAAGACCATCGTCGACTGCGGCGGAATCCCGCCCGTAGCCGTCGCACCGCAGCCCGACCCGCCCGAGCCTGCGCCGCAGCCCGAAGCGCCTCCACCTCCGCGCAATGACCCGCCCACCACCGAGCCCACCGCTCCACCCCCAGGACGCGTCTCGCTGGGCGTAGGCATCGGCCTCGGCGTCGTGGGACTCGCTCTGGGTGCAACGGGGAGCGTCGTGTTCGCCGGCGGCGCTCGACTGCGAGAGGACGCCCCGGCGGAACCGGACCAGCAGCGCTACGTCGATGCGCTCGCCCAAGGCGAACGACGGCAGCAAGCCGGTGCCACCGTGGCGATCGTCGGCGGCGCAGTGCTGGTGACCGGAGTCGCGCTGCTCGCCGTGGGGCTTCGGCGACGCAGCAGCCGCGTGCAGGCCAACGGCCCCGGCCTCACCCTGCGCTTTTGATCGCCACGGCCGCGACGACGATCAAAAGCGCGGCCGCCAGCGCAACGGGCCAGCGCGCTCGGGTGGCCCTGCGGACCGACCGCGCAAACGCGGCGACGCTGGCGTGGCGGGCCTGCGGGTCCTCGGCCATCGCACGGGCGAGGCTGGCGTGCAGGCGCCCGTGTGGAGGGAGCGCCGCCGGGGAGCCCAGGGTCGGAACGGGACTGCCCAGCGCGACGGCGAGCAGCACCGCGAGCCCGTACTGATCCGCCGCGGGTCCGCCGGTCTCGCCGCGAAGGCGCTCGGGCGCGGTGTAGCCCCCTGAGCCGTGCACCGTGCTCGACGCGGTCGCGATGCGTCCCTCGACGGCCCGCGCCAAACCGAAGTCCAGCAGCTTGATGCTCCCGGGCGCGGTGACGATGACGTTCGACGGCTTGAGGTCACGGTGAACGACGTCGACGGCATGGGCGGCCTCGACCGCGCTGCACAGCGCAAGCCACACGGCGCAGATCTCCGCCGAACTGCGCGGCGCCTGGGCCAGCCAGCCCTCGAGCGTGGGCCCCTGGACCAGTTCCATCACGAGCACCGCGTGTCCACCGAGGACCCCCGCATCGAAGACCCTCACGATGCCCGGGTGCTCGAGCTTTGCGAGCGCGCGCGCCTCGGCCAAAAAGGCGCGCCGCACCGTCGACGCGGAGCGCCAGGCCCCCGGATTGCGCAGCACCTTGAGCGCGACGTCGCGGCCCGCTTCGGTGTCGCGCGCCCGGAACACGCACGCCGACCCGCCCGCGCCCAGCGACGGCCCAAGCACGAACCGGCCCAGCTGCGCCCCCGGCTGCAGCGGCGCCCCGCCCATCCCCAGCGCGGCGGCGCCCTGTCGGCGCTGCTGCTCGACATTCGCGTCGAGCGGGCCGGTTGGCAGCTCATCCATCGCGCGGAGCCTTGCGCGGCCGCTCGATGCCGTACTTGTCGAGTCGGTACACCAGCGCCCGCCGGGTCATCCCCAGCTGCTTGGCGGCGGACGTCTGGTTGCCGGCGCAGTCCCGCAGCGCCGCGAGGATCCGCAGCCGCTCTCGCGCCTCTGCCGACAGCGATGCCAGGTGCGCCTCGAGATGCGACGCGTCGATGACCCCTCCGCCCGCCGCCGCAGCGGCCGCTTCGATCACCTCCCGCAGCTGCGCCACGTTGCCCGGCCACGCGCGCGTGGCCAGGGCCGCCCGCGCCTCCTTGCTGAACGTGGCGCCACACAAGTCCGGCCCCAAGCTCGCGACGATCGTGCGGGCCAACGGCACGACTTCGGGCCCACACTCGCCCAACGTCGGCACCACGAGCACGGTGCTCGGCAGCGCCCGGACCAGTCGCGGGTCCGCTTGCCGAGTCCGGGCGAGCGTGGCGGGATCCACCCGAGACGTCACCACGACGGGCCCACTCGGCGCGGCCAACCAGTCGCCGAGCTGCGCGTGTACGGTCCGCGGCGCCTCCGTGACGCGTTGAAGCACGCGAGGCACCGAGGTCGTCCAGGTCAGCAGGTCCGCCGCGCGCAGGTCACCACATGCGACGACCTCGGCGCCCGGCAGCGCAGCCTGAGCCAGCGCCGTCTTGCCGGTCCCGGCCTCACCAAGCAGCAGCACCGGTTCGCTCGGCGCCATCGCGAGCACCCGGCGTCGCGTCCGACCGTACGGACCGATGGCGTCCTCGGGCACGCCCGCCAGCCGCCGCAGCGCGAGCACCGTCGACCCCAGCTCGACCAGCGCATCGAGCGGCAGCGCGACGCGCTCGCCCGCGCCGAGCGTACGACCGCCCACGATCGTCCCGTTGCGACTGCCCAAGTCTTCCACCTCGATGCGGGCGTCATCGACCACGTGGACGCAGGCGTGGCGGCGCGACAGGCTGCCGTCTTCGACGTAGACGTCCGCGCTGGGGCTGCGGCCGAGAACCAGCGGACCGGCTTGGTCCAGTGGCACCCACTGCACGCTCTCCCCGGCAACGACCATGAGAGCCAGCGCGCCGTCCTTGGCGCGCAGCGGTCGGGTGGCGTCCACCTCGGCGGGCACGACCCGAGCGTACCAGGCCCACCGCGTGTCGCGCCTGCGGCAGGCATGGCGGCGCGATGCGATGTGCTCTACTGTCGACACGATGAGCCTGGTCGAGCGCGACCTCGGGGTCCTGTGGCACCCCGCGACCCACTTTGCGGACCACGAGCGGCTGCCCCCGGTCCCCATCGAGCGGGCGCAGGGCGCCTTCTTGCACACGCTCGACGGCCGCGCGCTGATCGACGGCATCTCATCGTGGTGGACCTGCCTGCACGGCCATGGACACCCTGCGATCGTGGAGGCGATCACGCGCCAGGCCCAGACGCTCGACCACGTGATGCTCGCGGGCTTCACCCACGGCCCCGCGGTCGAGCTGGCCGAGGCGCTCGTCGAGGTCGCGCCCGGCGACTATGGCCGGGTCTTCTACGCCGACTGCGGCTCTGCGGCGATCGAGGTCGCGATGAAGATGTCGTTCCAGTGGCGCCGGCAGAACGGACAGCCGCAGCGACAGCGATTCGCGGCGCTGCGAAACAGCTACCACGGCGAAACGCTCGGGGCGCTCGGGGTCAGCGGAACCGACGCGTACCGCGAGACCTTCGCCCCCCTGCTGCCCGACGTGCTCTATCTGCCGGCGCCGAAGTTCGCGGACCACACGCCGGCCGACCTCGGCACCGGGCGAGGCGACGACGCGGACGAGGCCGACGACGCGATCGCGTTGCTGCGGGCCCACGCTGACGAGCTGACGGCGCTGGTGCTCGAGCCGCTCGTACAGGGCGCCGGAAAGATGGCCATGACCGGGAGCGGCTTCTATGCCCGCGTCGTCCGCGAGGCGCAGGCCCTGGGCATTCACGTGATCGCCGACGAGATCGCGGTGGCGTTCGGGCGCACCGGCTCCTTGTTCGCAAGCACGTGGGCCAACGTCACGCCCGACCTGCTGTGCTTGAGCAAGGGCCTCTCCGGCGGCGTGCTGCCGCTGTCGTGCGTGATGGTGGCGCGGGGCTTCGACGACGGCTTCAAGGGCGGCCCCGGCCGGTCGTTCCTTCACAGCCACACCTTCACCGGCAACCCGATCGCCTGCGCCGCGGGAGCCGCGAGCCTGAAGCTGCTCCGCGAGGAGCGTCTACCCGCCTTGCCCGACGCGGTGGCCGCGATGGAGCGCGCCCGGCATGCCGTGGCGGCGGCCTGTGGAGACCGCGTTCGCGCGCATCGCCAAGCGGGCATGATCGTCGCGTTCGACCTCGACCCGGGCGACCGCATGCCGGCCGACGGCCGCCTCAGCCTGGCGCTGCGCAAGGCCGCCCTGCACGCGGGCGCGCTGCTTCGGCCCCTTCACGACACGCTGTACTGGATGCCGCCGCTGTCGCTGAGCGCCGCCGAGCTGGATACGCTCGCGGGCGCGACCGTCCACGCCGTCGAGGCGGTGTTGGGCCGATGAAACGCACCGCGTCGGCCCTGCTCGTCGGCGTCGCCTGCCTCGCGGGCTGCGACGAGGCCGACCGCTTCTCGCGGGTGCAGCTCGATACCTCCCCCAACTGCGTCGCCGCCACCGTCGACGTGCTCATCCCCGACCTCGACCGCCCAGAGCAACCCTGGTCTCGCGTCATCGCGGTCGCCATGGACGAGGCGGGCGCCCTGCGCTTCTGGGCGCTCGTGCAGGAGTCCGACAACGCCGGCCTCGCGATGGTCTACGTCTCCGACGGCGCCGTCACGCTGACCGTCCCCGTGTCGGGCTTCTTGCCCGAGGCCACCGACGTGTCGCTGGTCGCCGGCCCCACCTCCGGCTCCGCGTGGATCACCGAGACCGGTCCGGGCACGATGCGCCTCTGGCAGTTCGACGCGAACGTCCCCGAGGCCCCGCTGCGCGCCATCTCGCCCAACCTGGGCTGGTTCCCCGGCAGCCTGGCCGAGCTGTGCCTGCCCGAGTCCGGGGGGACCGGGTTCGACCAGGAGTACGTGCCGTGCGAAGTTGCCGACTGGCCTCGCGAGCTCGCGTTCGTCGAGGGGCAGCCGTTCTTGATCTCCACCGCGCCCTTCTCTCCCAACGCGACGATGTTCGTGTATGCGGGGCGGCTGCGTCCCGACCTGGGCATCACCGAGCAGACCCAGCTCGAGTTCTTCCGGCGATGCGATGGAGACAGCGACACGCCCGGCGGCTCCGCCTGCGCCCAGGAAATCGCCGAGACGACGTACCCCTCGCTGGCGGTGATGGGCAGCCAGCAGGACACCAGCAGCGTCGTCCATCACCAATTCATCGTGCGCGAGCGCAGCCGAGACCGCGTGCCCGTGGCGCGTGAAGCCGTCGCGCTGGCCCTCGACCTCGACGAGAACGACAACCTGCGCGGGTTCGTGTTCAGCCGTGCGCTCGACGAGGTGGGGCTCGCAGCCGGCCCGCCCGGAGGCCTGGCCACCGACGACCTCGCGGCGTATCTGCTCCACCCCGTCGAGGAGGGGGGTGCCCGCGTCACCCGGCTGCGGACCACCGGCGCCGGTGCGGGCGTGTCGCAAGACCGTTTCGAGGTGCTCGAGGAGCTTCAGTTCACCGACAACCTCGACTCGCTGCAGATGCTCCAGCTGCCCGGAGACATCGCCGTCGGAGCGCTCGAGGACGGGGTGTGGGCGATCACCAAGCTCTTCCCCGACGCGCCCGAACGCTCCGCCGTCACGCGGTACGCCCCCGATGCGCCCGTCACCGCGATCCGCTCGGCGGGCCGCGGCGCGTACCTGGTGTTCAAAGACCACGCGCTCGGCCCGGACCTCGTCCAGCTTCGCTGCGCCGACGAGGACTGAGTCATGGCAGCGCCCCCCCGCAAGCGCGCCCTGGTCACCGGATCCAACCGTGGAATCGGTCGCGCCATCGCCTCCGCGCTCGCGCGCCGCGACGACGTCTGCGTCATCGCGGCAGCGCGTCTGGCTGCGGACGCCGAGGCGACGGCGGCCGACCTCGGGCGCGGCAGCGTCGGCCTTGCGCTCGACCTCGGGGCGCCCGCCCAGGCCGAGGCGGCCCTCACGGCCTTCATGGCCCGCGAGGGCGAGATCGACATCCTGGTCAACAACGCGGGCGTGTTGAACTCCGGGACGGGACTCGGCGCCTCCGTCGAGGACGTGACCCACAGCTTTGCGGTGAACACCATCGGTCCGTACGCGCTCGCGCGCGCCGTCGCCAGCGGCATGCAGGCGCGGGGCTGGGGCCGCATCGTCAACGTCTCCTCGGGATGGGGGTCCTTTGCCGAGGGGCTCGGCGGACCCGTGGCCTACGCGGCGAGCAAGGCCGCCCTCAATGCGCTGACCGTCTCGCTCGCGCGCGCCCTCGGTCCGGCCGTGAAGGTCAACGCCGCATGCCCCGGCTGGGTCCGCACGCGCATGGGCGGTGCGGGGGCCTCGCTCTCCCCCGCCCAGGCCGCCGAGACTCCCGTCTGGCTGGCCACGCTTCCCGACGACGGACCGACCGGCGGCTTCTTCCGCGAGCGCGCTCCGATCGCCTGGTGAGGAACCACGAAAAAACGCGCCCGCAAACAGGTGCGGGCGCGTCGTTCATCTCGACGAGGCGCGGGCTAGCGCGCGAGCTCGGCGGCGTCCTCGGGCGGGAAGAAGTTCTCCGCCGGGATGGCGACCTTCTCGCCGCCGTCCTTCTGCCAGGTCAGCTGCAGGACGAAGGGCCCCTGTGCGCCCTGGTACTTGAGCAGGTCGACGCCGTACTCACCGGGATCCACGTCGAAGGTCTCGCAGACCTCGGTGGCTTCAGCGTTGGCGCCGTCGGCATCGAGAATGACGTTGCCGTCGAGGTACAGCTGCGCGCCGTCGTCTGCGTTGAGGCAGAAGGTGTACGAGCCGGCCTCGGGGATGTTCAGCGAGCCGCGGAAGTGCAGGCCGAACCATTCCTTGCGTCCGCCGATCGTCGCCTTGAAGTTCGAGGCGTTCACGTCGAGGTTGTCGACGGCGACGGTGCCGATCTCGTTGCCGACCTCGAAGGTGGGCAGCTCGGTCACTTCGCCGTCGATGGCGTAGACGTTGGCGATCAGGCCCTGCTCGACCGACGTGCGGCTGCCGATCGCCTTGCCGATGACCACGAACGGCTGCTCGCTCTCGTCGACGGCCTTGAAGGTCTTGCCCTTCGCCGGGGTCTTGCCGACCTGAAGCTTGCCTTTACCACCGGTCAGCTTGATGACGACGCGGTCCTCGGAGGTTTCGACGATCTCTTGGGCCTTGCCGCCGATGGCGACCATCAGGCCGTCCTGGTCGAAGCCGGAGCCGTAGATCTCGACGAGCGAGCCTTTGGGCGCGGAGCTGGGCACGGCGCCGTCGAGGGCGACCTTGAACTTCTTGCCCTTCTTCTTCTTGCGCTTCTTCTTCTTGTTCTTCTTCTTCTTGCCGTCGACCTTGGGCTTCTTGGCGTTGAGCGCTTTGGCGATCTGAGCCTGGCTGGTGGTCGAGGCCGAGGTGGTCTCGGACGAGTTGGCGACCGCTCGCTCGCCGCCGCCTCCGGCGTCTGCGGTGGTGCCGTCCTCGGAGGGCGCCTCGGAGTAGTAGTCGTCGTAGACCCCGGCGTTGGGATCGGTGCTCTTGTTGCCCACGGCGCAGGCGGCCAGGAGGGAAAGGCTCGCGAAGAGGGATGTGTGCAGAATCTTCATGGCGTCAGGGACTCGGTCCAAGAGTCGCTCCATCAGACGGCCCGCCATCTGCAGGCATTCAGCGCGGAAAGAGCGACGCGCCAGCGCACGATGCGCCAGGCGGGCCCATGATGAGGCACGCAGCCCCGCTGGGGCAAGGCCGCACGAGCACCGCGGGGTGCGGCACCCCGGCTCCCTCTAGGGCGCCGAGCTCTTCGGACCCGAGCGAAGCCGGACCTTGCCGCCGCGGGTCGACACCGAAAACTGCAGTTTTTCGCACCCGTGCTTCTGTTTGAGCTTGGGCGCCTCTTTGGTGAGCTTGCGAACCAGGGCCTGGTACGTGAGACCTTGGGTGCTCTCGCCGGCCGCGCGCTTGGCCTTCACCAATTCTTTGAAAACGTCGCGTAAGTGGGCCGGGTCGATGCCCGCCGAGGCTGGATCGGCAGGTTTGGGACGACCTCGGCGCAGCGGCCCACGCGGCGGTGGCGGCGGACCACCGGGCGCGGCGGCGTCGGCTTCGGGCTCCGCCTCTGTCTTCGGGTCTGTCTTCAGGTCGGGCTTCGGCTCCGGCGGCGGCTTCGGCACGCCGCGCCGTCGCTTGAGCAGATCCCGGCGCGACATGCCGCGCTCCATTTGGTTTTCGACCCGGGTCCAGTAGTGCTTGTACGTGATGAAGCGCGCGCGCAGCCCGTTCATTCGGAAGCGGACCACCGTGTTCGTGATCCCTCGCAGCTCGACCGACCGCATCATTCGCTCGAGCTTCGAGCGCTGCCGCGACGGCGGAACGCGGTCGATCCCCGAGAAGTACTTCTCATAGGCAAGGCGCAGCGCCTCGATGCCCTCTTCGAGCTCGTCGAGCGTCGCCCGGATGTCGGGCGACGTGCCTTCGTCGCGTTGAGTGCGGGTCGCCACGCCTTGCCCGGGATCGTACACACGAGGACCCAGCCCGCCAACCTCTCCCATCGGCCGAGTCCCGCGCGGAGGCCGCGACGTCGGCGCCCCGGTGGTGGTCTATGCTGTGGCGACTCTGTGGAGAACCTGCTCGCGTTCTTGCTGCTGATCGGGCCCCTCGTGTTCTTCCACGAGCTCGGGCACCTGATTGCAGCGAAGCTGGTCGACGTCAAAGCCGTGCGGTTCTCGCTCGGTTTTGGACCTCCCCTGGTGTCCAAGCGGCTGGGAGAGACCGAATACTGCATCGCGCCGATCCCCTTGGGCGGCTACGTCCAGCTGCTCGGGCAGCGCCCCGGTGAAGGCAGTGGCGGCCCCGATGCCGACCGCGCCCTAGCGAACAAGCCGCTGTGGGCGAAGTACTTCGTCTACTTCGCGGGGCCGGCCGCAAACCTGCTGCTACCGCTGGTCGTCTACTTTTTCTATTTCGTCGTCAACGTAACGATGGTGACGCCCCCCGTCGTGGGCACCGTACTCCCGGGGACGGCGGCGGCCGAGGCCGGTCTTCAGCAGGGGGACCGCATCGTTGCAATCGATGAGCGTGACGTTCGCTCCTGGTCGGAGATGGCCGGGCGCGTCGCCAAGTCGCCCGAGCAGGAGCTTCAGGTCCAGATCGAGCGGGACGGCAAGCGGCTCGATCGGGTCATCACGCCGAAGAAGGTCGTTCGCCGGAACGCGATGGGCACCGCCAAGGCCCGCGGACGGCTCGGCGTCATCAGCCTGTTCTACGCGCCAGAGATCGGCATCATCGACCCCCAGTCGCCGGCGTACCTTGAGGGGCTCCGTACCGGCGACGTGATCACCTCGATCAACGGCGAGCCCGTCCGTACGATCGAGGAGCTCGAGCGCATGCTCGCGGTCACCGGCGACGGCGTCGTGCGCCTGACGTACCTGCGCGCGCAGCCGCATCCCGGACCCGGCGGCACGTACCTCTGGTACGAGTCGGCGCACGCGCAGCTGCTGCCGCGCAAGGGCGGCGAGTCGCCCACCGGCGTGCTACCGGCGCGAACCTTCGTCCGCAGCGTGGACCCCGGCTCCCCAGCGGACGCCGCGGGCATGAAGGCGGGCGACCGGATCCTCTCGGTCGACGGTCGCGCGCTCGAGCAGTGGGTGCAGATCGACGACGTCTTCAGCGTCAAGCGCGAGGAGCCGGTCCGCTTCGAGCTTCAGTCGCCCGGCCAGACGCCACGCTTCGTCGACATCACGCTCGGCACGCGGACCTGGACCGACATCTACGAGTACGAACACTCGTCTCCGTGGCTGGGTGCCAACCAGTACGGCAAGGCTGCCCAAGCGCCGCCGGAGCCGCTCCGCGGTCGCTTCACGTACGCGCTCTCGGCCGCGGTCGACGAGACGGTCGAAGTAACCTCGGCGATCTGGACCGGCCTGGTCCGCATGCTGACCTTCGACCTCGGCATCGACCAGCTCTCGAGCGTGGTCGGGATGTACGCGGTGGCTGGCCGAGCCTACGAGCAGGGGCCTGGGCAGTTCCTGTTCTTGACCGCGATGGTGAGCATCAACTTGTTCATCATCAACCTGCTGCCGATCCCGATCCTCGACGGTGGACACATCCTGTTCTTCACGATCGAAGCGGTACGTCGGCGACCGCTGAGCCAGCGCGCCCGCGAAATCGCGAGCGCCGTCGGCTTGGTGTTCATCCTTCTGCTGCTGCTCGTCGCGACTCGCAACGACATCCTGCGCTACATCCTGTGACCGCTCCGACCGCGCACACCGTGCTCGCGCTCGACACGTCCACGCCTCGCTGCGCGCTGGCGGTGGGTCGCGTCGACGCGGGCGTCCCCACCCTGCTGGCGACCGACGACACCCACGCCAAAGGGGGCCGCGCCTCGCGGGCGCTGTCCCAGCGCCTGGCGCTCGTGATGGAGCGCGCACGGCTCGAGCCCTCGGCGATCACGATGGTTGCCTGCGGCGCCGGCCCGGGCATGTTCACCGGGGTCCGCGTTGCGGTCGCCACGGCGAAAGGCATCGCGCTGGGGCTGGGCGTACCGGTGCTGGCCGTGTCCACCCTCGCAGCCGTGGCCCACTCCACGCCAGCCCCGACGAGCGCGCCGCGGCTTGCCCTGCTCGACGCGCGGCGCGGGGAGGTCTACGCGGGGCTCTACGCGCCCCAACGCGATGGGCGACTCGTTGCGTCGCTCGAGGACTGCTGCCGCCCGCTGGCCGACGTCTTGGCCGAGGTCACGGCGCCCTGCATCGCGCTCGGGCCAGGCGTGGCCCCGTACATGGAACCCCTGACTCATGCGGCCGTCGTGACGGAACGGCACGATCTCACCGGCCCCACACCCGACGGGCTGTGGCGCGCAACCGTCGACGCGCTGCATCGCGAGGGGCCCATCGACGGTCGCAGCCTCGCGGCGGTGTACATGCGCAAGAGCTACGCCGAGCTGGGGATCCACAAGCCCAAGCGACCGTTCGTGAAGAGCCCATTCGTCGACTGACGGGGCAAAGTTCCACAGCGCCCCCAGGCCGCCCCGGCGGGAGTTCGCAAGAATCCGAGGCGCGCGTGATGGTACGAACTTTGCTGCTTGCGAGGGTCCATCGACCGCGCTCGCGGCCTTCGAGGACTTCATGAACTGGAAACGATTTGCTCTGATCATCAGCTCTCTCGGTCTTGCCGGCACCACCGCGTGCAGCGGCGACCCGTGCCTCGACGACGGCATCCTTCAAGACGACCCCGAAGGCTGCGCCGCCGCGGACGGTGGAAGCACCAGCGGCGGGAGCACCAGCGGCACGGCGACCGAAACCGCGACCACGACCGCGACGACCACGTCGACCACCGCGGACTCGATGTCCAACAGCGCGACGGACACCGACACCGACTCGGCGACCGATACCGACGCTTCGACCGACACGGATTCGTCCACGGACACCGACTCGTCCACGGACACCGACGCTTCGACCGACACCGACGCGGACACGTGCGACAACGGACGCCAAGATGGCGACGAGTCCGACGTCGACTGCGGCGGCTCGTGTGAGCCCTGCGACGACGGGGGTAGCTGCGCCGAGGCCGACGACTGCGCCTCGGGCGTCTGCTCGGAGCGGGGTACCTGCGAAGCGCGGACCTGCGACGACGACGTGCAGAACAGCGACGAGACCGACGTCGACTGCGGCGGTGAAGGGTGCGACCCGTGCGACGACGGTGGCACGTGCGTCGACGGTGACGACTGCGCCTCGGGCGTCTGCGACGGCGACAGCAACACCTGCTCCGCGCCCACCTGCGACGACGGCGTGCAGAACGGCGCCGAGACCGGTCAAGACTGCGGCGGCACCGACTGTGGACCGTGCGACGACGGTGGCGGCTGCATGGTGCCGGGCGACTGCACCTCGGGCGTGTGTGACGCGGACACCAACACCTGCGCCGCGCCGGCCTGTGACGACGAGGTTCAAAACGGCGACGAGACCGACGTCGACTGTGGCGGCGACACCTGTGGCGGTTGTGATCCCGGCGAGATGTGCGTCGATGCGGACGACTGCGCGTCGGCGCTGTGCGACGCGGACAACACCTGCGGACCGCTGCTCTCGGTCACGGGTGCGCCGAGCTGCTCCACCCTCGCGGGCACGCCCGTGACGATCAGCGCCGTCGCGGCCGGCGGAACCGGCGGACCGTACACGTACAGCTGGACCCCCGATGACGGCAGCCTCGCTACGCCGAACAGCGACACGACCACCGCCAACCCCACCGGCGTCGCATCGTACACCGTCACGGTGGACGACGGCGTCAACACGGCGACAGATACGGTCACGGTGGTCAACGCACAGCCCTTCGACCAGCAGAACAACTGCACGCTGTACCAAGGAGACTTCGGCGGCATGACGCCGGCGACCATCGAGTACGACCTCATGGGCACGCGCGCCTGCGAGACCGGCAACAACGGGTTCGGCCTGCACCTGTGCGAAGGCGTGACCTTCGAGAACACCCGCCTCGCGGGTCGCCTCGAGGTCCTCAACGACGCCGGCGATGACGACTTCGTCGGCCTCGTCTGGGGTGCCCAAGACGCGTCGAACTTCTACTCGATCACCTGGAAGGCCGCGGCCGCCAACACGCCCGGCTGCGACTTCCCGGCCGGCATCGTGGTCAAGCGGGTCGAAGCGCCCACGTTCGACGACATCGTCAGCAACGACTTGCACTGCCCGGTCGACACCGAGAACTCGACGCTGCTGCTCGGCCCCGACGAGACCACCACCGACGGCTGGACCGACACCACATCGTACACGGTGACGATCGACTTCACCGACATGGGCAGCACCGTGACGGTGACCGACGATGACGACGCGAGCGTCGTGGCGACCTTCATGGTGGACGACACCACCTTCACGTCGGGCTTCTTCGGCTCGACGACGCGCTCTCAAGAGAACGCCTGCGTGGGTCCGCTGCTCGCGACCTGCCTGTAGCAGCCCGGCCGAGCCTCCGGCGGCCGGTTCCTCCGAAATCCGGCCGACCGGGGCCCACGGCGCGACGAACTCGCCCATCACGGGGCGACATGCCCCAGCGAGGCACGTCGCCCCGCGCGTCGCTGGTGAAAATCGCTCATCGAGACCATCGGACCCCCGGTTCGCAAACTGCTACCCTTGCGGTGCGGTGGCCGGTCCCGGATCGGCCTGGGGACAATGACATGATGACGAAACGCTTCGCCTTGGTTGGCGGGGGGCTGAGCTTGCTGTTTGCAACCGGCTGCCCCGATCCTTGTTTGGATGATGGCCTGCTGCAGGACGACCCCGCGGGGTGTCCAGTGGCGACCGGAAACGGTGACTCGGACACCGAGAACGCCACGGAGTCCGACCCGGACCCGACGGAAACGGACACGAGCGAGGACACCTGCGCCAACGGGGTGCTCGACGGCGACGAGACCGACGTCGACTGCGGCGGCTCCTGCAACAACCTCTGCGGTGACGGGGACAACTGTGGCGGCGATGCCGACTGCGCGTCCGGAAACTGCGGTGACGACGGGACCTGCACGCCCGAGGGCAGCAGCTGCGACGACGGGGTCCAAAACGGCGACGAGACCGACGTCGACTGCGGTGGCTCCTGCCCCGCCGGCTGCGGCGGCGGCGAGGGCTGCCAAGGCGATGACGACTGCGCCTCGAACGAGTGCACCGAGGACGACGTGTGCACCGGCGAGAACCCGCCGGCCTGCGACGATGGAATGCAAAACGGCGACGAAACCGACGTCGACTGCGGCGGCGCCTGCGATCCCTGCGGCCCCGGCGACGACTGCGATGGACCCGAGGACTGCGACTCGGGCGTATGCGAGGGCGGTACCTGTGCCGAACCCTCGTGCGACGACGGCGTTCAGAACGGCGACGAGACCGGGCTGGACTGCGGCGGCGACACCTGCGAGGGCTGCCCGCCCGGTGGCGGCTGTGACGGACCCGAAGACTGCGCGTCGGGTGTCTGCAACGAGGACGGCACCTGTGCTCCGCCCGCGTGTGACGACGGCGTTCAAAACGGCGACGAGACCGACCTGGACTGCGGTGGCTCGTGCGGCTCGACCTGCGAGCCCGGCGAGGGCTGCACGCTCTTCCTCGACTGCGTCCAGCTCGTCTGCGACGAGGCCACGAACACCTGTGCCGACCCGACCTGCTCGGACGGCGCGGCCAACGGCAACGAGACCGACGTCGACTGCGGTGGGCCCGACTGCCCCGCCTGCGACG
Organism: Myxococcota bacterium; assembly: GCA_039024335.1. Classification (GTDB taxonomy): domain Bacteria; phylum Myxococcota_A; class Polyangia; order Nannocystales; family Nannocystaceae; genus CAJXVA01. Next base: position 16,907 of record JBCCQM010000045.1, on the reverse strand, counting down.
AGCCCGGCTTCTGCAACGGCCCCGACGACTGCCAGAGCATGCTCTGTGACGACGGCCAGTGCGTCGCGCCCGAGTGCAACGACGAGATGCAAAACGGCACCGAGACCGGCGTGGACTGCGGTGGGGAGTGTGCCCCGTGCGACGACGGAGACGGCTGCAGCATCGACGACGACTGCGTGTCGCTGAACTGCGACGAGGGTACCTGCGTCGCACCGACCTGCGACGACGGCATCCAAAACCAGGGCGAGAGCGACGTCGACTGCGGCGGTCCGAACTGCGACGCCTGCGACGACGGGGAGACCTGCAATGAGCCCGCCGACTGCGACTCCGGCACGTGTACGCCGCTGGGCATCTGCGTCTCGCCCGGCTGCACCGACGGCGTGCAAAACGGTGACGAGACCGACGTCGACTGCGGCGGTGGCACCTGCGGACCCTGCGACGATGGCGAGACCTGCGAGGAGAACGCGGACTGCCTCTCCGAGGTCTGCATCGAGATGGGCAACGTCTGCGCGGCCCCCAGCTGCGATGACGGCATCACCAACGGCAACGAGACCGACATCGACTGCGGCGGACCCGACTGCGACGCCTGCGATGACGGCGATGACTGCATCTTGTCGTTCGACTGCATGTCGTTGGTCTGCCTCGGCGATGAGTGCCAGGAGGCCAGCTGCAACGACGGCGTGCAGAACGGTGACGAGACCGGCGTCGACTGCGGCGGCTCCTGCCTCGCATGCCCAACCGGCGGGGGCTGTGACGACGGTGCGGACTGCGAAAGCGGCGTCTGCGACCCCGCCACCAACACCTGCTCGGCGCCCACGTGCGACGACATGGTCCAAAACGGCGACGAAACCGACGTCGACTGCGGCGGCGACGTTTGCGGCCCCTGCGACGACGGTGAGGGCTGTGAAGACGCGGGCGACTGCGTCAGCGGCGTCTGCGATGGCGACGCCAACACCTGCTCGGCGCCAACGTGCGACGACATGGTCCAAAACGGCGACGAGACCGACGTCGACTGCGGTGGCGACGTCTGCGGGCCCTGCAACCCCGGCGACATGTGCATCGACGGTGACGACTGCAGCTCGGCGGGATGCACCGGCGGCGTCTGCAACGACCTGCTCGCCGTCGCAGCCACCCCGGCCTGCTCCGATGCAGACGGCGGACCCGTGACCCTCGACGCCGTCGGATCTGGCGGCACCGGCGGTCCATACACCTACGCCTGGACGCCCGACGACGGCAGCCTCGACTCGCCGAACACGGCGATGACCGGAGCCGACCCAACGGGCTTCCAAACGTACACGGTGACCGTGGACGACGGCGTGAACACGGCGACCGACACCGTCGTGGTGGTCGACACGGACCCCTTCGACCTCGAGAACAACTGCACGCTGTTCACGGGGAACTACGGTGCGAGCAGCACAGGACAGGCCGCAACCATCGAGTACGACCTGGACGGAACGCGGGCGTGCGAACTCGGCAACAACGAGTTCGGCCTGCACCTTTGCGACGAGGTGGTGTTCGAAAGCACGCGGCTGACCGGCACGGTCGAGGTGACGGACGCCGAGGGCGACAACGACTGGGTGGGCCTCGTCTGGGGCGCCCAAGACTCGTCGAACATGTACTCGCTGGCGTGGAAGCAGTCGGCGCAGAACTTCTTCGGGTGCAGCACGCCCGGAGGCGTGGTCGTCAAGCGCATCCAGGCCGACGCGTTCGCCGACCTCGGCGGGGCCGACTGGTACTGCCCCAACGACACGGGCAACTCGACGTTCCTGCTTGGACCTGCCGACACCACCACGGTTGGCTGGGCCCAGGGCCAGTCGTACACGGTGGAGATCGAGTACACGCCGACCCAGAGTGAAATCACGATCACGCGCGACTCCGACGACGTGCAGATCGCCAACTTCACGATGGTCGACGATACGTTCAGCAGCGGCGCCTTCGGGTCGACCACGCTCTCGCAGGCCAACGCCTGCGTGGGGCCGCTGTTCGGCGCCTGCCTGTAGACGGCGTCAGCCCGGCGGGTGAAGCACCCGCGCCACGAGCCCGGGGAGGTCCAGCACCTCTCCGGGCTTTTTCTTGCTGAGGTCCAGCAGCGCGGGCAGCTCGTGGCCGGTGCCGATGCACGGCCACGGCGGTGGGGGATGTAGCCACGTGCCGTCCTCCGCCCGCATGTGTCGCCGATCGGAGTGCAGTGCGTCGCGGTAGGTCGCGGCCGTCATCCAGCGAAAGGCGGGCGCATAGGACCCGGATGCGCCGCGGAACGTCTCGCGCAGGTAGTCGAGCGCAGGCATCGGCGCGCCAGCGACCGCATCGAGGTCCCAGGCAACCGCCTCCGGGCCCACGCCGACGAACATCACCACGTGATAGTCCCAGACCACCAGCCCGTCCTCGCGACCCGCCTGCACGCCTGCACGCTGTCCCCACACGGCCACGGTCTTCGTGGCGTTGGTGATCAGCGCAACGTGCCGTGGTCCCTGCCCCGCCCGCGGATCCGCGGCCAGATGCCAGAGGTTTTCCTCGCAGTAGTACGCCTGGTACGCCGGCGCGCTCACGTAGACAGACCCAGGAAGGACGCCACGTGCGGCGCGACGACGTCGGGCGCATCGAGGTGAACATGATGGCGCCCGGGAACCTCGACGACGCGCAGGTCGGACACCGCCGCCGCACGCTCGCTCCCCTGACTTCCGGCGTAGGTGAAGCCGTCTTCGCCTTTGACGAGCAGGGTTGGGCACGCGATTCGACCCAGGAACGCCAAGACTTGCGCCTCGGTGAGCCGAACCCGCGACGAGAAGCGCAGCCGCCGATCGCTGCGCCATCGAACGCCCCCCTCGACGTCCTCCAGACCGCGTGCAAGCAGGGTGCGGACCGAGTGCGGGGCGAGCTTCGAGGGCGCCGCGGCGAGCATCGTCTCCACCTTCGCGCGGTCCCCGTACACCGGCGAGGGTTTCTCGCCCTTGCGGGCTTGCTCGGCCAGCGCGTCCGCGAGGCGCTTGGGCGTCATCGCGTCGGCCGAGCTCAGCGGGCCGAGACCTTCGAGCAGGACGAGCCGCTCGATCCGCTCCGGCACGGTCCCGGCCAGCACGGCGCACACGCCCGCGCCCAAGGAGTGCCCCATCAACGAGCAGCGCTCCCAGCCGAGCGCCGCGAGCACCGCGTGCGCGGCCGCGACGAAGTCGATGAACGGATACAGATGCCCCGGCGGCGCGTGGTCGGACATGCCGTGACCGGGCATGTCGAGCGCCACGATGCGAAGGCCCTTTAGATGGGGCGCGAGTCCATCGTAGGTGGCGGCGTTGTCGAGCCAGCCGTGCAGCGCCAGCACGCGGGCGCCGTCGGGCGGGCCCCAGACCTTGGCGCCGAGCCGGTATCCGGGGATCTCGATGGTGGTCTCGGTTGCCTCGCTCACCGCATGGCGACGGTATCAGTCGTCCCCGAGGCGGGGTAGCCGGATCGCGAAGCGAGCTCCGCCCAGGGGAGACGCATCGGCCCACACCTCGCCGTCGTGGTCGAGCACGATCTTCTTGACGATGGCGAGCCCCAAGCCGGTTCCCTGCTCTCGCGTGGTCTCGTACGGCTCGAACACGGCAAGCCGGCGCCCGTTCGGAATGCCCGGGCCGTTGTCGTCGACGTACACGACCACAGCCGTCGGCGAAACCTCTGCATGCACCTGCACGTTCACCGGTGACCGCCCCGCTTCGCGCGCCGAGAGCACCGCGTTCTCGACCAGGTTCACGAGGACCTGCTTGAGCAGCTGGCGGTCGCCGCGGATCTGCGGATCGGGCTCGGCACGGCGCACGGTCAGCACGTCGTCTTCATCCTCGTCGGTGAGGTGACCGTAGGCTCGCTCGAACTCGTCGAGCACGCGGCCGAGCGCGACGGGCTCGGTGCGGACCTCGGGCACCTTGGCGAACTGCGAGAACGACGTGACCATACGGCGCAGCGCCTGCACTTCGTCTTCGACGATCTCGGTGGAGGTTCGCAGCATCGCGGAGAAGCGCGCGTCGTTGCCAGGGTCCTTGTCGCGCAGCTGCTGGACCGCCAGCAGGATCGGCGTCAGCGGGTTCTTGATCTCGTGGGCGATGCGACGCGCCATCTCCTGCCACGCACCGATGCGCTGCAGGTAGGCCACCCGCTCCTGCGCGCCCTGAAGCTCGTCGAGCATGTCGTTGAACGCCAGCGAGAGCTGCCCCAGCTCGTCCGTGCCCTTGGCCCGCGAGCGCACCGAGAGGTCGCCGCTGGCCACCCGCCGCATCGCGCGGCTGAGTTCGGTGGCCTTGCGCGTGGTCGCGCGAGCCACCGCGAACCCGGCCAGCAGCGAAAGCAGAAGCACCAAGCCGCTGGCGATCGCCATGACCCGCTCCACCGCCCGCTCGACGTCGTCCCGCGACGCCTGCTCCGCGCCGAGGTCTCGCTTCTCGGAGCCGAGCGCCTGGTAGCGCGCGTCGATTGCCGGGTCGATCCGAAACACGGCCTGCACGGTCCCCGCCGTCTTGCCGTCGGCGCCCTGCACCGTGTGCGCGACGTCGAACCACTCGAACGATTCGTGCGGGTACTCGGACTCGCGGTCGCGCGCCAGCGTTCGTCCATCGGGCAGCTCAATGCGCAGCTGCACAACGTCACTCTCCCGCGCGAAGGCGGCGTCAAGCCAGGTCTGCGGGGACCCGTCCCGCAGCGCGAACTCCAGCGCAAGCGCCCGCGTCCGCGCGCCGTAGGCCGAGATCTGGCTCTCGACCAGCGCGTGGTGGAACGGCTCGACCTGCCCCGCCACCGCTTGTGCCCGTACGAGCGTGTCGCCCACCCGCGCGTCGAAGTAGTCCACGGCGAGGTTGACCAAGTACGCGGACGCGCCGACGCACAGCGTCCCCAGCAGCGCGAGCGCAGCGATGACGCGCACCTCGAGCCGCCCCCAAAAGGACGTCCCCATGCGCATGCCGTCTTGCTGCTCTGCCATCGTGACCTAGGGCAGCAGGTAGAAGGGGTTGGTACGAACGTGGACGACCTTCTCGGCGCGCGCGCGCTCTCCGGCCAACACGTCAACGATGCGCGAGAACCACTCGAGGTCTCGGTCTCCGCCGCGCCCGCGCGCCGTGCCGCCGGCAGCGTCGGTCTCCGCCAGCGGGTTCCGCAGGGCCAGCACTTCGACGAAGTAGTACGGGCCGTCTTCGGTCCGCTCGAGCTGGCCCACGGCCGCGACTTTTTGTCGACGCAATGTGGTCGCGGCCGCCACCGCGGCGTCTCGCGTCTCGAAGAATCGCTTGGTCCACTTGCCCTCGGCCCGCGTGCTGACCACGTAGCGCTTCTTCCACGGGTCGCGGCGAATCTTCACCACGACCACCCGCGAGGTGATCAGCTCCCGGGTCCCGTGCTCCCACACCCGCAGCGAGTAGCGCAGCGTGGTGTCAAAGCTCGAGTCGATCGACTTCAACGCGTCGGTATCCCGCGCCTTGATGAGCGTGGGCAGCTCCAGCGTCATCAGCACCGACGCACCGACCTCTTCGACGCGGGCCTTGCGAGTGCTCAGCGACTCCGGCCGCGCGAACGCGACCAGCGGCGCCGCGGCCAGCCCGATCAGTAGCGGACGGCGCTTCATAGCGGGCTCCTCCGCAGCACGTTGCCGATCGTGAGCTTGACGGTCCCCAGCGCCGTATCGAGACGGAGGCCGAGGTCGGCGTTGAACCCGGTGGGCGCGACGCGTTCTCCCGCCTCGCGCCGCGCTGCCCGTCCGGGCGCGTCCTCCACCAAGGTGAACACCCCCGCGGACACGAAGAGGTCTCCGCCGTACACCCCGCGCGTCCGCGTCCGGCGGAATACCGGCCACACGTACTCGAGGTCGAAGCGACCGAACGCGGTGCCGAACTCTCGGGTGTCGATCCCTGTCCCGAAGACGTCGATCGGGTTGCGGGTCGAGAAGCGCAAGGATTGCTCGCGCCCGGGCGTCCACGCCGACAGGTCGCCGGCGTAGAACTGCTCAAAACGCGGCGCGTCACCGACGATCTGGCCCGCCTGGGCGCGCGGGGTCAGCCAGTGGCGCCACGGAAGCCGCAGCGTGTAGGCACCCACCGCGACGAGCTTCATGTACTCGTACTGCGATCCCAACGCCGGGCTCGACAGCTGAACGTCGACCCCGATTTGCGCGCCCTTGCCGGTGAGCACGCTGTTGCGGCGTCCGTCGTAGGCCAGCGCGACCGTGGCGACGGTGAGCCGATGCGTGCCGTCGAGCACGTCGAGGTCGACCGGCGTCGCCGTCCCGTCCGCGTCGAGATAGGCCGGTGCGGCGGGGAGCAGCGCGTCGATCCGCTCGAAGCGATAGTCCGTGCCGAGCCGAAGCTGCGGCAGCACCGGGAACGTGACCCCAAACAGCCCGCCGGTCCGCGTGTAGTCGAAGGTTCGAAAGTGACGCGGTCGTGGGTCGTCGTACGCGCCCGTGACCCGGTACGGCTCACCCGCCGAGATGACGAAGGCGCCACCGAGCACCCCGATGTTGCTGTCGGCGACCTGGGGTGCCTCGGCGAATACGTTGTACGCCTGCTGCCGTCGCCCCCGCTCGACGCGTGGAATGGAGCCCCAGATGAAGGACCCGCCGAGCAGTACGCCGCGCCCCGCGAAGTTGCGCTCGAGGATCGAGATGCCGCCGCGAAAGGGCGTGAGGGCGGACGAGCCGAGGTAGAGTCGATCGATCGACACGGTCGACCGCTCTTCGACCTCGACGACGAGCAGCGCAGCGTCTTCACGCTCGGGCACCGGCTCCAGGCCGACGGTCACCACCTTGAAGAAGCCGGTCGCGCGCAGCCGCTGCCGCACCCGCTGGACGCGAGCGTCGGTGGGCCAGACGATCTCCGAGCCCACGCGCAGGCCCTCACGGGTGAGTGCAGTGCGAATCTGCCGCTCCGAAACGTGCTGGTGCCCCCGGATCTCGACGGCCTGCACCGTGATCACGCGCGCGCTGCCATCGTCGCTTTCCTCCGCGGCTGCGACCGGCGGTGGCGTCTGCACGTCGCCACGGGTCGCCGGCTCCGCACCCGGCGGCGCCGCCGAAGCAACCGTCGGCACGCCCCCGCCAGCGAGGGCGAGCGCGAGGGCGAAGACCCGGGGTCCCCCGAGCCCTCGCCACCATCGATTGGGGCCTCGCACGCGCACGAAGTGTATACGACCGGCGGGAAGGCCAACCGCTTGTACTATGCTGGATGCGATGTCGATGGGGCGACGTGTGCTGTATGTCGAAGACAACGCCGCGAATCTTGCCCTCGTCACCAAAGTGCTCAACCACGTGGGCTACGCTGTCGAGGGTGCGGTCGATGGTGAGGAGGGGCTGGACAAGCTCGCCGCCAGCCCGCCCGACCTTGTGCTCGTCGACCTCGACCTGCCGGGCATCGACGGCTTTGAGGTGATCCGGCGCATCAAGGCATCGAGTGCGCACGGCGGCCTGCCCGTCATCGCGATCAGTGCCAGCGTGATGAAACAAGAGCGCGACCAGGCCATGGCTGCCGGATGCATCGCATTCATCGAGAAGCCGTTCGACATCGGCGAGCTCCGGGTCGCCGTCGACGAGGCAATCACCGGCGTCACGCCGTCGCAGCACTGACTCAGCGCCGCGCGGCTGCGGCCTCGAGCTCTTCGAGCTGCTCGCGAGTGTTGATGCCGGCCGCCTCGAGCGGGTCGAGCTCGACGGCAGCGACCGTCCCCTGCTTGGCTCGCACCTCGACGAGGTCCGTCAGATAGATCTCCCCCTGCGCGTTGTCGCTGCCGAGGGTCGGCAGCTCCGCGTGCAGATGCTCGGCGCGGACGCAGTACATCCCCGCGTTGCACTCTTCGACCGCGAACTCTTCGGTGCTGCAGTCACGCTCTTCGCGGATGTACTTCGGCGCCCCTGAACCGTCGCGAATCAGCCGGCCGTAGCCCGTCTGGCCCGTCGCGCGCACCGTCGTCATGACCAGCCCCGCCGTCGACGCCTCCGCCGCTTCGGCCAGTCCGCCGAGCGTTGACGCGCGCACAAGGGGCGTGTCGCCGTTGAGCACCCACACCAAGGCATCGGTCTTCGGGACCTCAGGCAGCGCGCACAGGACCGCGTGCCCCGTCCCGTTCTGCTCGGCCTGATGAGCGAACGCCACCGCGTCCGCCGGGAGTCCCGGCAGCGCCTCCACGGCCTCCTGAACCGCACGCTCCTGGTACCCCGTCACCACCACGACCCGCGTCGCGCCGGCCTCGAGCGCCGCCTCGATCGGGTATGCGACCAGCGGCCGGCCCGAGAACGGATGCAGGACTTTGGCCTTGTCCGACTTCATGCGGGTGCCTTTGCCGGCGGCCAGAATCACGGCGATGCGCGCTGCCATGACTCACCCTATCGTGCGCGCGCGCGCGATGGTAAGGGCCAAACGTGGACACTTCGATTCGCGAGCGGGTCGAATCGCTCCGGCGCTCGGACGACGAGGCCGCACGCGCAGACGCGTCCGACACCGTGGTCTCCGGCCTGCACGCGCTCCTCGAGGGCCCCTGCCCCGACGAGGCCATGGCGCGCGCGCTCGGCCTGCCCGAAGCCGTACCCACGACTGCGTTCGGGGCCCCGCTCGCGCGGCTGCTGCATCAGGGCAGCTACCCCGCCCGCCTGCTCGCGCTCGTGCCCGAGGCCGCCGACGTGCTCGGCGAGACCTGCCCGCCCAACCCGGGCGTCGCGGGCCTGCTCGCGCAGATCGACGCCGAACGCGGCGGCCACGACCTCGCCACCGCCCTGGGCCGCGTTCGCACCCGCGAGTACCTCCGCCTATGTCGGGCCGAGGTCGAGCGCGAACCGCTCGAGCGCGTCGGCGAGGCCCTGTGCGACTTGGCGGAGGCGTGCATTCACGCCGCGCTCGCCGAGCATGAGCTGCTCGAGGACGTCGCGGTGTTCGGCATGGGAAAGCTCGGCGGACGCGAGCTGAACTTCCTCAGCGACATCGACCTCGTGTTCGTGCACGCCGACGACCTCGGCGGCCCCGATGGCGGACGCCGAGCGACGGTTCGACTGCACGACAAGCTGCGCAAGGTCGTGCGGCTGCTCGAAGGCAGCGGTGCGTACCGCCCCGTGTTTCGCGTCGACCTCCGCCTACGCCCCTTCGGAGCCCGCGGCGCGCTGTCGCTGTCCGTCTCGGCCACGGAGGCCTACTACGAGAAGCACGGCCGGGCCTGGGAGCGCCAGGTCTGGCTTCGGGCCCGGCACGTGGGCGGCAACGCGGCGCTGTCCGGGCGGCTGACGTCGTTCTTGCGACCGTTCGTGTTCCGGCGGTCGGTGACCCCCGCGATCTTCGAGGAAATCGCCGAGATGATGCACCGGGCGCGGCGCGAGAGCAGCGGGCGCGCGACGGACATCAAGCTCGACGAGGGTGGCATCCGGACCGTCGAGTTTTCGGTGCAGGCGCTGCAGCTGCTGCACGGGGGACGCGACCCGTCCCTTCGCAGCACGAACACGCTGCGAGCGCTCGACGCCCTCTTCGCCGCGGGTCTGCTCAGCGACCGGGAGCACCGCGAGCTCGCGCGCGCGTACCGACGGCTTCGCCGGGTCGAGCACCGGCTTCAGCTGACCGACGGCGCCCACACCCACACCCTGCCCGAGGGCGATGAGGCGCTGACGATGCTCGCCCGGCGCCTCGCCGCGCCGCAGGGCCCCTACCCGCCCGACGCGACCGGCTTCACCGAGAAGCTCGCCCTCGCGCGTGAGGTCGCCTCCGCCGTCGCCTCGACGATCGCCGCTCCGCTTGCGCCCGAAGGGACCGACGCACGCGCGCCCGACCGCGACGTGGCGTTGGACTTGGGCGCACCGACGGAGCTGCGCACGGCCGCCTTGGGGCGACTGGGCGTCCGCGACCCGGCCGAAGTCGAGGCGCTGCTGCAGCACCTGGCCTCCCGGGATGACGGCGCATGGGTGAGCCGCGGCGCAGCCCGAGCGGGGATCGAAGCGCTCCTGCTGGCATGCCTCGAGTCCGCAGACCCCGACGGCGCGGTCGCGCGATTGGTCGAGTTCGCCGCGCGTCGTCCCGCCCACTACGCGGTGTGGCGCTTCTTGTCCGAGCCCGGCGAACGGGGCCGCGACGTCGTGCGCCTGACCGCGGAGCTCTTCGGCACCTCCGCCGCCCTCTCCCGCGGCCTCGTCGGCCTGGCGCAGACCTCCGACGACGCCCAAGACGACAGCATCGGCCTGCTCATGGGCGCTTCGCTCGCCAAGCTGCCCAACCCGCAGTCCATCGCCGCCGACGCGCGGCGGCTGCGGACCGACCCCCGAGGATTCGACGCCACGATCCGCAAGTTCAAGGAGCAGCAGCTCGTCTCGATCGCGCTGTTCGATCTCGGCCAGCGGCCGGACGCCCTCGAGGTCGGGCGCTCCCTCTCCGCTCTCGCGGACTTTTGCGTTCGCCAGGTCCTCCGCGACGTCGCCGCCACGATGGCGGTGGAGCGCCCCGCCGCCCAAGGCTTGCGGCTCGGCGTGTTCGCGGCCGGCAAGTACGGCATGGAGGCGATGGACTACGGCTCCGACCTCGACCTGATCTTCGTATACGACGGCTCGCCCTCCCAGCGGGAGGCCATCCGCGTCGGCCAGCGGTTGCTGACTCGGCTCAGCGAGCGACGCTTCGGGGTGCGGCTGTACGAGGTCGACATGCGTCTGCGTCCCTCGGGGCGTCAAGGGCTCCTGGTCTCCTCGCTCGAGGGCTTCTCGCGGTACCACGCCAAGTCCCTTCCGGTGTGGGAGAGCCTGGCGCTCGTTCGCATGCGACCGATCGGCGAGGTGGTCGTCGAGGCTCGCCACACCGCCCCGCTCGCGCTCCCCGACGCCGCAGGCGACGCAAGCGCAGCCGCGGTGCCCGGACCCCTGTGCGCCGCCGTGGAATCGGTCGTCGCCGGCACCCTGACCCGCCCGCCTGCAGCCCCGATCGGGCCAGCCGTGCTCGACCTCAAGCGCCGCATCGAGGCCGAGATCGCCCGCGAGCACCCCGATGGCTCGATCCGCAACGCCAAGACGGGCGTCGGCGCGAGCCTCGAGCTGGAGCTGCTCGTCGCCGCGCTCAGCCTCGAGGCGGCCGCGAAAACCCAAGATCCGCCCCCGCGGGGTGTGATCGACCAGCTGGACGGGCTGGAGGCGCAGGGGCACCTGCCTCCCGCCCAGGCGGAGGCTTTGCGCGCGGCCTACCGCTTTCAGCGGAGGTTCCTCAACCGACTGCGCATGAACCCCCCTGCGGGAGGCTCCGACCCGGACCGATTCGCGCAAAACTCTCCCCGCCTGCGCACGCTTGCGCGTAGGATGGGGCTCGCGAGTCGGAGCGACCTCCTCGAGCGGTTCGAGGCGAGCACGCACGCGGTGAGAACCGCACTCGACGAGCACCTCGAGGGGTAACCGGACGTTTTCATGGCCACCGCCCAGGCAACAAGCGAACCCGCACTCGGCTTTCCTCAAAAGGGCGCCCTTCGGCGCTTCGCCTTCCCGCGCCTCGTTCGCGAGATCGCCCGCGGAAAGGTGACCGGCAGCCTGTACCTGCTCAACGGACAGACCAAGAAGGTCGTGTTCTTCGAGGAGGGCCAGCCCGTCTTCGTGCGGAGCAACGTGCTCGCCGAGTGCCTTGGTCAAGTGCTCTCGACCGAGGGTCTGATCACCCAAGAGCAGTGCGAGCAGACCCTCGAGGCGATCCGTCGAACCGGCAAGAAGCAGGGTGAGCTGCTCGTGGAGATGGGCATCCTCTCCGAGGGCAACCTGCGTTACGGCCTCGCCGCTCAGCTGCGCACCAAGCTCTACGACATCTTCGCCTGGGACGACGGCCGCTATCAGTTCAAGTCCGACCCCCCGAACAACCAGTTCGGGGTGCGGCTTGACCTTCGGCCCGAGGGCGTCATCATCGGCGCCATCCAGGACCGGTACTCGGAGGAGCGGGCCGAGAAGGCGCTCGAGCCGTCCTTCGGCAAGTACCTGGTCAGCAGCGAAGACGCACCGCTGGACCTGGGCGAGCTCGATCTGCTCCCCGAAGAGCGCTACTTCGTCGAGTGCGTCGACGGGACCCGCACGGTCGCCGACTGCATCGCCGATGAGGTCGCAGAGCTCGTCCCGACCCCCCGCGCGCTGGTCTATGGCCTGCTGCAGTCCGGCGTGGTCGAGCTCTCCGAGGCCGCGTTGGAAGCACGGCCTCGGCCGGCCCAGCCCGACTTCGAGGCCCGCCCGGCCGACGACGCGCTGGCGCCCGCCTTCGAAGCGCAGGACGTCGTCACCGAGTACGAAGACACCCCGCTGCCTGGCGAGCTGCCCAAAGTCCGTGGCCTGCTCGGCGACCACGAGGACGACTTCGCCGACGTGGAGGCCCTCGAGACCGGCACCGGGATTTCGCCGATTCCCGTCGAGCCGGGTGGCAACGCCGGCGTGCCGGCCGCGGTTCAGCCCCAAGTGTCCGAGGAACTCGTCGCCGCGGAGCCCGCGGCAGAGCCTGATCAGGTCGAGGAGACGTTCGACGACATCGACCTCTCCGAGGAGCCCTCGGGCGAGAAGCGGCTCGACGAGGTCGTGCCCGAGCCTGTGGCCGAAGAGCCTGCCCCCGTCCCGTCGCCTCAGCCAGAGCCTCAGCCAGAGCCCGACGCCGTCGACCTGTCCGATATCGACGAGCTCGATGACCTCTCCGACTTCGAGGAGATCGAAGAGGTCGAAGAAGTCGAGGAGATCGACGTGGTCGAGGAGGTCGAGCCCGAAGCGCTCGAGCCCGAAGCGCTCGCCGAGCCCGAGCCGCTCGACGTGGACGCGACCGTAGACGACGGGGCCCCGGCGCTCGCCGCCGACGCGAGCCAAGATCACGATCCCGGGATGACCAGCCCCGAGATGGTGATGGTCGACGCACCCGAGTCGCCCACGTACCCCGACCTTGGCGACATCGGCAGCGATCTCGAAGACGAGGCTCCCCTCGACGACGTCGCGGCCGACGACGACCTGATGCTCGACGGCGGCGACGACCTCATGCCGCTCGACGACCTCGACGGCCTCGACCTCAGCGATGGCGACCTCGAGCCCGACGTGGACCTGTCGCTCGACGATGACCTCGCGATCGACGACGACCTCGCGCTCGACCCCAACGCCCCCCTCGACGACGATGCCGCCGCCAGTGACGGTGGGAACGACGACCTGATGGACCTCGACGAGCTCGATGACATCGACCTCGGGGGCGAAGGAGGCAGCGCGTCGTACTCGGGCCCCGAAGCCACCTTCCAAGAGGACCAGGACCCCGAGATGGTCGGGGCGATGCGCTTCAACGAAGCCGAGACCGCACTCAACCAGCAGCAGTTCCCCGAAGCGGTGGCCCTGCTCGAGAGCGCCTACGAGAACGGCTTCGACGTCGCCGAGCTCCACGCCATGCTCGCGTACTCCCGCTTCATGGCCGCCGGTCAGGACTTCGAGACCGGGCAGCACGCGTTCGAGCTGCTCGACTACGCCGAGTCGATGGACCCCAGCCTCGACCTCGTGCACGCCTACCGCGGCTCGATTCACAACGCGCTGGGCGACCTCCAGCGCGCCCGCGAGTCTCTGGGCCGCGCGCTCGAGCTCAACCCGTACTGCGAGCTCGCGATGCAGCTGATGGACCAGCTCGGCTGATCCGGCCCAACGCTGGGCGCAAAAAAGAGAGGGGCCGGCGTCACGCCAGCCCCTCTTCTCTTTGTGCGCCGCGTGGCTACTTGCTGGGCGCCTTCGTCGTCATCGAGCCGGCCGCCTTGGCGGGGGCGGGCTTGCTCTTCGACTCGGGCGTCACGCCCATCTCGTTCATGAGTCGGTGCGCACCGTCGACGTAGTCCATCAGCCACAGCACGTAGCGGATGTCGACGTGGATGGAGCGAGTCACGTCGGGCATGAACACCCAGTCGCTCGCGATCGACTCGTAGTTGCCGTCGAACGCAAGGCCGATGAGCTCGCCCTTGGCGTTGAGCGTGGCCGAGCCGGAGTTGCCACCGGTGATGTCGAGGTCCGCGAGGAAGTCGAGCGGCACGTCACCGATCGCCTCGTCGACGTAGCCCGACTCCTTGGCGGTCTTGGCCGCCTCGAGCACGTTCTGCGGCACCACGAAGGGCTCTTTGCCGGTGTGCTTCGCGACCATCTCGGTGATCGTCGTGAACGGCGTATACATGTCTGCGTCCGGCGTCTTCTTGTAGCCGCGAACGGTCCCGAAGGTGACCCGAAGGGTGCTGTTGGCATCGGGCGCGAGCGGCCCCTCGGTAAAGGCGCGAAGCGCTGCAACGTAGCGTGGACGCAGCGTGGCCATCTTGCCGTCGTAGACCTGCTGACGAGCCTCGAGTTCCTCGGTCTCCGCCTTGAGCGCGGTGTACAGCTTGATGAACGGGTCCTTGCTGCGCTTGAGGTTCTTCTCGGTGACCGTGCGAAGCATCTTCTGACGCGCCTTCTCGTCCCCGAGCTTCGTCGTGCCGTAGAGCTTGTCCAGGGCCTTGGCGACCGTGGCTTGGTCCAGCGGCATCGTGACCTTCTCCCCCACGAAGCGCTTGATCAGCGCGTCGGGGCGGTCCGCCTCCGGCAGCTTGCTCGCCCGCATCAGCGCCAGCTCGAGCATCGCGCGGTCGAGCTGCGGCGCGTAGGAGCGCGACATCGAGCGCAGGCCCTGCTCCATCCCGACGACGGCCTTGTCGTCGAGCTTGCCCTCGGTGCGCTGCTTGCCGACCCTCCACATCATGCCAGCGACCCGCACCAGCATGCTGGCGCGCAGGATTTCGCCGGTGGCGTCGTCCTTTGCCCGCGTCTTGCTGCGCTCGGTCGACAGCGCCGAGAGCTGGTCGAGCACGTCGCCGTACTCCTTCTTGCGCGCGTCGTCGGCGTCGATCCAGGCCTTGAGCTGGCCTTCGAGCTCGCGCTTGCGATCGAGCAGGCCGCCGGCACCGAGGCCGTCGCGCATGCCCTTTGCGTTGGTCAGCGAGTTGTGCAGACCACGAAGCCGCGACGCCGCCTTGATGGCGAGGTCGGGATTGTCCTTCGTCAGCGACTCGAGGGCAGCGATGTACTGCTCGTTCCGCGCGATGCGGGTCGGGTACGAGTAGTCGGTGGCCGTGGCGACCTCGTCGGCCGTCTTGAGGCGGTAGGTGCGGCCGGGGTAGCCCGCGACCATCGCGAAGTCACCGGGCTTCAGCGGCGCGCTGGCGACCTCGAGGTGGGCCTTGGGGGTGTAGGGGACGTTGTCCTTCGAGTACGGCGCCGGCTTGCCGTCCTTGCCCACGTACGCGCGCAGGAAGGAGTAGTCGCCGGTGTGGCGGGGCCACTGCCAGTTGTCGACCTCGCCACCGAACACGCCCACGCCGGCGTGCGGGGCGTAGACCAGGCGAACGTCCTTGATCTCGAGCTGCTCGATCTCGAAGAACTGGGCGCCCTCGAAGTACGAAGCGATGCGGCAGCGCGTGTCCTCGCTCTTGGCCTCGCAGGTCTTATCGAGTTCCTTGACGCGCTTGTCGAGTTCCTTGAAGCGCGCGGTCGGGTCTTCGATCTTCTCGAGCCCCGGAAGCACCTTGTCGGTGACGTCGGTGAACGAGGTCGTCACGTAGATGCGCGAGGTCGGACCGGCCGAGGGCTCGTCCTTCAGCTCGGGGGCCAAGAAGCCGTCGGTGAGCAGGTTCTTCTCGGGCGTGCTGTTATGCTGCAGCGCCCGGGTCACGCAGTGATGGTTGGTGATGACCAGGCCCTGCTCCGAGACGAACGACGCCGAGCAGCCGCCGAGGCTGACCACCGCGTTGAGCGGGAAGGCGGTGGGGTCAGCGAGCGCTTCGGGCTCGAAGCCGACGCCGAGCTGGCGCAGCGTCTCCGCGTGCGCGCTCATCTGACCGGGCATCCACATGCCGCCGGGGTTCTCGAACGAGAACGTGTTGGTCTCGTCGGTGGCCGCCGCCGTCGCGTCGGGCGACCCGGCAGGTTGGGTGGACGTGGATGCGGAGACCGAACATGCCGCGGGCACCAGGGCCAGCGCGGTCGCGATGAAACGCCTCATAGGGGGCAGAGGTAGCAGATTTCGGGGTTTGCAGCGGGTTGCGCAGACTCACAATCCTTTTGCATCTTGGGTGAAACCGCGGAAGACGGCGGCGCACGATGGGTCTGCTACCGTGGCGGGCCGGTGCCCTCCCCTCGCAGCACCCTGCTGGTCGCCAACCCCACCGCGCGCAGCGGCAAGGCCAAGCAGTTCATCGACGACGCCATGGTCGCGCTGGCCGACGCCGGCCTCGCGCCCGAGTTCGTTCCAACGCTGCCCGAGGGCAAGACCGTCCCGGCGCTCGCCGAACGCCTCGAACGCGAGGATGCCGCGCGCGTGGTCTACATGGGCGGCGACGGCACCTTTGCCGAAGCCGCCAAGGCGATCATTCTCGCGCGCGAGCGCAGCGGCGTGGACGTGCCCTTGGGCATGCTGCCGATGGGCACCGCCAACGATCAGGGCCGCTCGTTCGGGATCGTCGCCGGGAACAAGTCGCTGCGGCGCAACGTCGACGTCATTGCCGAAGGCATCGAGCAGTGGCTCGACGTCGGACGCATCGAAGCGATGGACGCCGACGGAAACGTGGTGCGCAGCGACCTCTGGTTCGACAGCTGCGGCATGGGCCTGAGCGCCCAGATCCTCTACCACCGCAACCGCGAACGCGAGTGGGTGGAGCACGTCCCGTTCCTGCGGCGCTTCTACCGAGACAAGGTCGTCTACACGAGCGCCACGTTCCGCACGCTGCTGACCAACCTCGTCAGCCGCAAGACGTTCTCCATCGACCTCGACATCGACGGTGCCACCTCGCACTACGAGGGCGTCACCGACGTGCTGGTGCAGGGCACGATCCTCTACGCGGGCGACTGGATCTTCGCGCCCGAGGCCAAGCCCGACGACGGGCGGTTCGAGGTGGTCGTACTGCGCGGCCACGCGGACTGGGCCGCCGCCGCCATCGGCGGG
>JBCCQM010000044.1:0-45566 GCA_039024335.1 Myxococcota bacterium | reverse complement strand
GAGACCGAGACCAACGCGGAGGCCGACGGGGACACCGAGACCGACGGCCCCTCCGCAGCGGGCGGTGGCGGCGGATGCCAGCTCGGGTCGCACGGTCCGAACGCCGCCTGGCTGCTGCTACTCGCAGCATGGGTGCGGCGTCGGCCTGGCCGGCATACGATGCAGCGATGGCCCAGCGCCTGAACCTTGCCCGGCACGGACCGGCGCTCCTGGTCGCCTTGGGCGTGGCGCTGTTCGTCTCGATCCGGCTGCAGGTGTTCGAGGACGAGGTCCCCAACCCGGACATCTCCGGCATCCTCTACAACGCCGACGCCCTGCTTCGCGGCGCCCTGCCCTACGTCGACAACGCGGAGTTCAAGCCGCTGGGCTCGTTCTATCTGGTGGCGATGTCGTTCGCAGCGTTCGGCCGAGACCTCGGCACGCTGCAGTGGTTCTACACGGGCTGGATGCTCCTGGGCGCACCCGCCCTGTGGTTTGCGGTGGGTCCCGATGACCGGAGCGCGCCCCGGCGACTCGCCGCCGCCCTGTCCGTTGCGGTCTACCTGTACTACGCAGGCATGTTCACCTACAACTACACGAGCTGGATGGTTCCCGCCTACGCGTGGTCGTACGTGGGGATCGTCCGAGGGCTGCGGACGCGGACGCTCGGATGGGCGCTGCTCGGTGGGGCAACCGCAGCCGTGGCGACCGTGACCATGCAGCGCGGCGCCGTCCTCGGCCCCTTCGCGCTGGTGTTGTTCGGCCTCGAGGCGCGGCGACGCGGGCCCGCGTGGACGGTCCTGGGCGGCTGGATCGTCGGTGCGCTGCTCGCTGGAGCGCTGCTCGCCGCGCCCTACCTCGTCCGCGGAGAGCTCGGCGCCGTGGTCGAGGCAATCTTTCCGTGGCGGGTGGTGGCCGACTACACCGCGGCTCCGAACACCAACCCGCTGCAGGCCCTCGTGCACCTGCCCGGTCACCTGCTCACCACGTTCGGGGCAGGCCTGGCTGTGGGCATCATCGCGCTCGCGACCGAGCTGAGAAGCCGCGAGCGCGCCTGGCTGGCGCCCGCGGCATTCCTGGTCGCCTCCATCATCGGGGCAGGACTCGGCGGCGGCCGGTTCTACCTCCACTACCTCGTGCAGCTCGTGCCCGCGGTCGCGGCGATGGCCGGCAGCGTCGCGCTTGCTGCGACCTGGCTCGACGAGACGACGCCACGCTGGCGGCTCGCCACGGCCGGTGCGTGCGTGGCCGTGCTGCTTGGCTGCGCCTTCGCCGTCTCGTCGGGCGCTGCCCACCGCTACGAAGCCCGTGCCCGGCGCTTGGACAGCGGAAAGAGCGCTGCGCAGGCCGCAGGTGCCCACATTGCGGCCCGCACCACCCCAGAGCAGCGCATCTACGGCTGGGGGTGGACGACCTGGCGCGTGTACTTCTGGGCTGATCGGCGCGCCCCGGGGCGCTACTACAAGGCGCTGGGCCGATTGACGACCTTCAACTCCAACACCGCCTTCGACGCGGGCGGCGACGTCGTGTTCCGACCCGGCCCCCACGCCGACGCGTTCATCGAAGACTTCGACGCGAACCCGCCAACCTACGTCGTGCTCAGTCCATCGTTCACCGACACGCTCGGCGCTCGCGTCGATCCGCTGCAAGACTTTACCGCGCTGCGCGAGCGGCTCGAGCGCGGCTATCGCCCCGAAGCCCAGTTCGGCGACCTGACGCTGCTGCGACGGGTGGTTCAGCCATGAGCGGGCCCGACGTCGCTGGCTTCTACGACCGCGCCACGCGGGGCTTTCTCGCGCTGGGGCACGGCGGCAAGCAGGGCATCATCCATCGCGCCGTGTGGGGTCCGGGCGTCACCACGCGGGCGCGCGCCCTCCGATTCGCCGAAGACCAGATCGCGGCGCGATGCCCCGAGCGCGCGCGGCTGCTCGACATGGGCTGCGGCGTCGGGTCCAGCCTGGCCTACTTGGCCGACGCGGTTCCCCACGCGACCGGCGTGGGCGTCACCCTCAGCGAGGCTCAGGTGCAGCACGCGGCGGCCCTGCTGGCCGAGCGTCGCCTCGACGATCGCCTCGCGTGTCGACGCGGCGACTTCACGGACATCGATCACCCCTCGGACCAGTTCGACGTCGCGTACGCGATCGAAGCCTTCGTCCACGGCCCCGACCCCGACGCCTTCTTCGCCGAAGCGGCTCGGCTGCTCGCGCCAGGCGGACGGCTGATGGTCGTCGACGACATGCTCAGCGACCGCGGCGCGAACGCGCAGGGTCGCGACGCCGCGCTGCTCGACCGCTTCATCGAGGGTTGGCACATCCAAACGTTGATCACCCGCGACGCGATGGTCGCCGCAGCAGGGCGCGCTGGGTTCCAGTTGACGAGCACCCGCGATTGGACGCGCTGGGTCGAACTGCGCAGGCCCCGAGACCGCGCGATCACCCTTGGTGTCGCGCTTACCCGCCACCTGCCGATCCGTCACCCGTGGTGGGCGAGCATGCGCGGTGGCGATGCGCTGCAGCACGCCCTGCTTGCAGGGCTGCTGCAGTATCGATTCACGGTTTTCGACCTCGATGCCGCGCGAACGGGTCCTTGAGGTTCGGATTCGAAGCGTCTGACGCAGGCGGCTTCGTGTGTGGGTTCGGCGGCTTCGGCGGGCTCCGCGGTTTCGGCGGCGTCGGTGTTTCCGAAGCCTGCGGGCGACGCTGCGGCGCCGGCTTGCCGCGCCGGCGAGGCGTCGAAGCCGGCTTGGACTGCGGCGCGGGCTGTGGCTCCGTCTCCACCGGCGCCTTGGGACTGGCCCGCTCGAACCGCGGCGGGTCGGCCCACAAGGACGCGCCCTCGAGTCCAGTGACCGCGGGTGCAGCCAGATCGACCTGTACGGCGTCGAACCGCTGAGACGCCTCGGACATCGAGCGGGCAGCGAACAGCGCCCCCGCCGATGCGAGCACGGCTGCGCCGAGCATCCACGGGACGGAGCGCGTTGCCGACCGCTGCGTGCGGGGCGATGCGGCCGAAGCCCTCGTCGACCGCCGAAGCGCAGCACGAACCTCGGCGCACGAGGCCGGCCGGTCCTCTCGCGCCTTCGCGAGGCAGCGATGCACGACGTCACAGACGTGGTCTGGCACGTCGGTCCCGGCCAGCGTTCGCAGCGGCGTCGGCTCGGCGTAGACGTGTTGATACAGGACCTCAGCAGGCTCTCCCTGCACCGGAGGCTGCCCAGCCAACATCTCGTAAAGTACGCAGCCAAGGCTGTACAGGTCGCTGCGCGCGTCCGTCTGCTCGCCCCCGATCTGCTCGGGGCTCATCGTCATCGGCGTGCCGAAGACGTCGCCAGCTACCGTGATGCGCGTCGTCGGTGACGAGGCCGCGCGCGTGACCGCAGCCAGCCCGAAGTCGAGCACCTTGATGCGCTGCTGCTTCGCGGTCACGAAGAGGTTCGAGGGCTTGATGTCGCGATGGATGACCCCGTGCTCGTGGGCAGCCCCGACCCCGTCGAGGATCTGCTCCGCCCATGCCTTGGCTTGCGGCCACGACAGCCGCCCCGCGTCGAGCACTTGCTGCAGCGTCTGGCCCTCGAGAAGCTCCATCACGATGAACGGTACGGTCTCGGACAGGTAGCCGAAGTCGGTGACCGCAATCACGTTCGGGTGCTCGAACCGGGACAGGCTCTTGGCCTCCCGAAGCATCCTCGCCGCCGACTCGGCGCCCAGCGCAGAGCCCGTCCGTGGTGCCATCAGCTTCACCGCGAAGTGCTTGCGGATGACCGTGTGCTCGGCCTTCCACACCCACCCTGCAGCGCCGCGGCCGAGCGGCTCGACGAGTTCGTACCGTTCGGCGAGCACCATCCCAGGACGCGGCACGACAGCGACAGCGTCGTGATCTCCAGTCTCCTGCGCCTCCCCGTTGTGGGGAATGGTGTCCATCGCACTCTGCACTAGGCCCGAGGTCGACGACGGCGGCCGACGACTTGGAGTAGCAGCTTCGCCCCGGCCGCGCACGTCGTCAGGGCGCGGGGCTGTGACCGATTTCGCCCCGAAGTTCCTGCCACGAGGGCGCCTGCCCGCGCAAACAGATCAACTCGCCGGCGTGCGTCGCCACCACCACCTCGGCCTCACCGTCGCCGTCGACGTCGGTGAGCAGAGGGCGCCCTTCGACTCGGGCTTCCACCGACGTGCGCCAAAGCGTCTCCCCGCGCAGCGCGTCGACCACGACCACGGTGCCGTCGCGCCACGTCGTCACGATGACCGGGGGCCCCGCGAGGCGAAGCTGTCCCGAGGCCATGGGTGACGACGACGAACGAGCCAGCGACGCCTCGCTGGCGACGACGGTTCGAGCCCACACCGGGGTCATCATGTCGTCTTCGAAGCGACGCAGCGTGCCTGCGGTGTCCGACGCATAGAGGTCGACCACGCCGTCCCGGTCCGCATCGAATCCCAGCGGGGTCGATCCACGGGCGCCCCAGCCGCGATGGCGCTGCAGGATCCTTCCGTCGCGCAGGTCGAGGATGACGAGGTCGTCGGGAGCATCGCCGTGCCCCATGGTCGAGACCGCGAGACGGGGCGCGGACGCTGCACCTACGACGGCGCCTGCAAAGTTGATGCGCCCGCCCGCGTGGGCAACCCAGCGCCGCGACCACCCGTCAGCGGGGTCAAATGCCTCGACAGCCCCCTGGAGCCCGAACGCGAGCACCTCGAGCGTGCCGTCGGCATCGATGTCGACCGGCACGATCTTCGACCAGGTGAACTCTTCCATCGGCACCGTCGCCTTCACCGTGGAGAGGTCGGTGCTGTACACCGCGAACTCCGGGACCCCTTTGCCGAACCGACCCAGCAGAACCTCTTGCCCACCGTCGGCGTCGACATCGGCGACGGACGCCGTCGCATACACCTGTCCGCCAAGCCGGACGCGGCCCACCTCGGCGCCGTCGGAGAGGCGGACCCGCTGCATTCCGCTCGAGGACGTGAAGTAGGCGAACGTGTCCCCGCCCTCATCGACGAGCACGGCCTCGCGATGCAGATCACCGCCGGTCGAGAGCGGGGTCAGCTCGAGCTTTCCGGTGCGACCGTCCACCCGCGCGAGCTGCCGCTGCCCTTCGCGCTCGAGCGTGACCACCACGCGGGGTCCATCGGGTCCATCCATGCGAAGCGGCGGCGCGCGCATGCTGTGCTGAGAGGGCAGCGCCCACTGCCGTTTCGCCCCTTCGACGACGAACAGCCCCAGGTTGTTCTCGAGCAGCACGTCCTGCGCGCCATCGTTGTTGGCGTCGCGCAGATCGACCACCCGCGACGCAGGCGTCGAGAGGTCGAGCGTGGCGAGCGGCTCGAAGCGTTCGGAATAGAAGCGCATCGTCCCGTCTCGCGCCATCAGCATCAGCTCACGTACGCCGTTGCCGTTGAAGTCTCCCGCCTCGAGCGCGCGCGCGTCCTCCCGGGACGCGCTGAAGACCTCGGCGGCCGTCGCGACGTCGAAGATCCGGACGGTGTCCTCGTGAAGCGTCGCGACGAGCGTGCGGCGATCGAGCGACAAGCTGCGCAGAAGCTGGCCGTCGAGGCGCTTGCCTGCGCGCCCGGTCGACGGTTCGAGCATCGTCACGGACGTCTTGCTACCGGCGAGCACGGCCTGGGCGACGTCATGAGCATCGCGCACCACGCTGAGGCGCTCCGCCGCCGGTGGGGACACGTTCCAGCGCGCTCGACCGGTGCTTCCGGCGTAGAGCGTCACCGTCCCCTCGTGCAGCGTCGCAAAGTCGTCGAAGCCGTCGTCGTCGAGGTCGCCGAGCATGACGGGCTCCGCCGGCAACGTCTGCAGCCACCGCACGTGAGCGTCAGGCCCGACTGCCTGCAGGCTGCCCTCCCGCATCAGCAACGCCTGCCCTGCGCCATCGATCATCCGCTCCACCCCCGGGGCCGGCTGCGTCCAAAGCAGCGTTCCGTCCGCGGCTCGGTAGGCACGCAGCGTCTGGGCATCGAGCACCATCGCCGTTGCCGGTCCTTCCCGCGGGATGAGCAGTTCGAACCGGTTCAGGACGTCGCCGTGGCCCTCGAACGCGTGAGACCACCGAGGCACCTCGACGCCGGCCGCGTCGAGGGTCCACGCCGTGATCGAACGGGCGTCGTCCGTTGCCGCGTACGCGAAGTATTCCGGCGTGCCGTCGTGGTCGACGTCTGCGACCTTCCGCTGGGGGTGATAACTCTCAGCGATCCGGAAGTCTGCGACGACGGCGTCAGCCCACGGGTCGAGCACCGACGCCAGTCCACCGCGCACGACCAGCAGCTCGTCGCGCCCGTCACCGGTCGTGTCGGGCAGCCACTGCACGTCGACGTTCGGGGGCGGGCTCGAGAAGCTCCATACGTTGGCCTCCGCCAAGGCGACGTATGCCTCTCGCCGTTGGTCCCGCTCGAGCGTCCACGTGAAGCTGCGAGAGAAGTGGCCATCGAGCTTCACCTCGATCGTGTGGGTGCCCGTCGACACCCCAAAGTCTCGAAGCCGTGACCCGTGGTCGACACCGTCGATGTAGATCCGCGCCGCGTCTGGCACCGCGGTGACGTCGAGGATGCCCTGGTGCCGCGCGAGTTCGACGTCGAAGCGATAGTCTCCTCCGGCCTTGACGTCGAGGGCCCGCGCTACGGGCTCATGGTCGTCGGCCGAGACCTCGAGCAGATACTGTCCTGCGCGGAGACGAAGCGGATCGCCGACGGATTCGACCGGCGTCCCGTCGATCGCAACCGACAGACCTCGAAGAGGCTCACCCGCGCTGCTGGCTGCAGCCACGTCGATTGAAGCCGGCTTCACGGTATCCACGACCGCGTACGCGCCCCCGGCCAACGCCGCGGGCAGCAAGACCCACGAGGATGCCTGGGCGAGCCGACGTGCCGGGCTCTTTTCGAGCCGGGAGAGCAGCGCCCGCATGTTCTCAAAGCGCGCCCCGGGCTCGACCTTCAGACCGCGTTCGACGACCGAACGAACCCACTGCGGGACTGGGCTCTGCGTCGGCCACGGCTCGATCTCCCCCGCCTGCTTACGCGACCACATCTCGAGGATCGGTCCGCGACGGAACGGGTACCGCCCAGCGAGCGCGTAGTAGAGCGCCACGCAAAACGCGAACTGGTCGGCGGCGGGCCCGACCCGCCCGCCCGCGTGCTGCTCCGGCGCCATGAAAACCGGGGTCCCCAGCGCCACGCCCGTCTTGGTGAGCGTGGCGTCATCGACCGGGCCCGACCAATCCGAGTCGGAGAGGTTCTCTGCGCTCAGCGCCTCGGGCTCATCCAGCGACCCCAAGGCCTGGGCGAGGCCGAAGTCGGCCACCTTGACCGAACCGTCCTCGCCCATCAACACGTTGCTGGGCTTGAAGTCGCGATGGACGATGTCACGGTCGTGCGCGGCGGCCAGGCCTCGTCCAGCCTGCAAGAACACAGAAACGATATGCCGCCACGACCGTCGCTCCGCGGTGATCCAGTTCGACAGGTCCGTCCCCGCGACGTACTCCATGACGATGTAGAACACCTCGTCGTCGTCCGAGCCCAATCCGAGTGCCCCGGCAGCGGGCGCGCTGCCGACGTCGAAGACCGCGGCGAGCCCCGGATCCAGGACCGAGCCCAGCACCCGCGCTTCTCGAAAGAACCGCTGCTTGACGACTTCGGTCATGCCCGAGCGCGGACGCAACGCCTTTACCGCGACGCGGCGATCCAGATCCGGGTCGTGTGCGAGGTACACGACGCCGAACGCCCCCTGCCCCAGCTTTCGTTCCAGCCGATAGCGACCCAGCCGCAGCGCGTCGGAGGGCGCATCGAACATGGCGCCGGTAAGCCGGGCGAGCATCGCGTCCGCCTCTGCGGCATCTTCGACCGCGCCACGGCCCTGCCGCAGCGTGTCGACCTCGGCGACGGTCGGGTTGTTGGACTCGGGCAAGGGGATCACCAGTGTACTGGCCCCTGTCCTGCGGTCCTACCGAGCCCCGGAGCGCTGCGCGCGGCTGCCCATGGCGCTCGACGCAGATGCGCTCTACGATGGCAGGTGCATGTCGGAGCTCGACGATGGCGCACTGTTGACGGCCTGGTCCGAAGGGGACCGCAGTGCCGGAACCACTCTGCTCCAGCGTCACTTTCGGCTGCTGTATCGGTTTTTCCGCAACAAGGTCAGTGACGGGGTCGAGGACCTCGTGCAGCAGACGATGATGGCCTGCACCAAGGCCGTGGGTCGCTATCGCGGTGAGTCGTCCTTCAAGACGTTCTTGCTCGGCATTGCGCGGCACGAGCTGCTGATGCACCTGCGCAAGCACGCCCGAAAGCACGCTCCGCTCCAGCCGCTGGAGATGTCGGTGGTCGACGTCATGGACTCGCCGAGCCAGCTCGCCGCCGTGCGCAGCGAGCAAGAGCTGGTCGCGGAGGCGATGCGCAACATCCCGGTCGAGCTGCAGATCACGCTCGAGCTGTTCTACTGGGAAGACCTCAAGGTCGCCGAGATCGCGGCGGTCACCGACGTGGCGGTGGGCACCGTCAAGAGTCGACTCTCTCGCGGTCGTGGGCTGCTCAAGCGCTGGCTCGAGCAGCAAGAATCCGTCGCGTCCGAACTCCGCGATGCCAGCGTGGCCGTGGTCGCCTCGATGGAGTGACGCCCCCAAAGGGCATGGAAGCTGCTCGGACCCTCGGCTCTCTCGAGCCGGTGGGGAAGGTGAGATGGGTGGGCCCGAGCAACTCCCATGGAGCGCGATGGGGTGCGCTCGACAAGGGTAGTTGCCGGACCCGAGTGTCCGGTTCTCGGTTCAGTCGCCAACGGGCGTGGTCATGGTCACAAACTCTTCGGCCGAGCTGGGGTGAATCCCCACGGTGGCGTCGAACTGCTTCTTCGTCGCCCCCGCTTTGATGGCCACCGCAAAGCCCTGGACGATCTCCGGGGCGTCGGGGCCGACCATGTGCAGGCCCAGGACCCGATCGCTCTCGCGATCGACGATCAGCTTCATCAGGGTCTTGCTGTCGCGGCCGGGCAGCACGAACTTCATCGGGCGGAACTTCGCTCGGTACACGTCGATGGGGCCGGTGCCCAGGTCGCGCGCGTCCTGTTCGCTGAGTCCCACGGTGCCGATCGGCGGGTCCGAGAACACGGCCGTGGGGACGGCTCCATGGTCGACCGGCGTGGGGTTGTCGCGGAACTCGGTCTCCACGAAGGCGCGCCCATCGGCGATCGCGACGGGCGTGAGGGCCATGCGGGTAGTGACGTCGCCGACGGCCCAGATGCCCGGGACGTTCGTCTTGGACCACTCGTCGACGATGATCGCGCCGTCTGCATTGGTCTTCACGCCGACCTCTTCGAGGCCGAGGTTGCGGCTGTGGGGGTGGCGACCCGTCGCGAACAGGACCTGGTCCACCTCGAGGTATTCACCGTGGTCGAGCCTCAGCCGCAGGCCGTCCGCGGTCTTCTCGATCGCGTTGACCCGCGTGTTCAAGCGGAGGTCGACTCCCTCTTTGCGCATCTCCTCGGCGAGCGTCTCGCAGACGTCGTTGTCGAAGCCCCGCAGCAGCGTTTCGCCGCGCGCGATCACGGTCACGCTGCTGCCCGCACCGTTCCAGATCCCGGCGAACTCCACCCCGATGTACCCGCCGCCCACGATCGCGACGCGCTTGGGCACCTCGGCGAGGTCGAGCGCCTCGTTGGAGGTCATCGCGTGCTCGATGCCGGGGATCTCCGGCAGCGTTGGCCAGCCACCGGTCGCCACGAGGATGCGCTCGGCGGTGAACGTGCGGCCTTCGACTTCGACCGTGTGCGGGTCGACGATGACGCCTCGCCCTTCGTGCAGCGCGACGTTGTTGTTGGCGAGCAGCCGCAGGTAGATGCCGTTGAGTCGGTCGAGCTCCTTGTCCTTGGACTCGATCAGCTTGCCCCAGTCCACGCTCGACTCCCCGATCGACCAGCCGTACCCGGCCGCGTCGGCGAGCTCGGTCCGGATGTGCGCCGCGTACACGAGCAGCTTCTTGGGCACGCAGCCACGGAGCACGCAGGTACCCCCGACGCGGCGTTCCTCGCAGATGCCGACGCGTGCGCCGTAGCCTCCCGCGCGACGGCTCGCCGCCACGCCGCCAGAGCCCGCACCGATGGTGAACAGATCGAAGTCGTACTTGGGCATGCGCAGCCGCGACGCTACCGGCCACGGGCGCCCACCACAACCGGCAGGGTCTTCGCTCAGGCCGAAATGCGCAGCGCGTCGGCGGCCTCTTCGCGGAGCCGCGCGTAGGGCCGGGTCCAATCGGGCGTTGCGCCTGGGTCCCACGCGCGAACCGGTAGCGCGTCCGAGGCGGCCAAGCGCCGATGCAGCGCGAGCTCGGCCTCGGGCTCCCGGGAGAATCCGAACGGGTTGCGCGCCTGTGGGCCTTGAAGCGGGCCGTACTTGGCGTCCTTGCCGCCTTCGATCAGCGTGACGAGCTCGGCCCCGCGGGTGTGCATGCGCTCGACGAAGGCAGGATCGTACGGACCGATCGCCCGCCGCTCGCTGGGGTTCTTGGCGACCCACTTGGCCCAATCGAAGCCGTAAATGAAGTCGTGGATGTAGCGGAATCGGATGGGGCCGTGGTGCCCGAACGCGTGCTGAAGCGCCGCGATCCGCTGCCACAAGTGACGCACCGTCGTGGGCGGGTCCTCGCTGGCCCGGGCGTGCCGCAGCTGCGCGGCCCCCAGCGCGTGCAGGTCCCAAAGCAGGTTCTCGGGGAACGCGTGGAGCATCGCCGCCACGGCTTCGCACAGGCCCTCGGCGAACGCCTCACGCAGCGCATCGTCGTCGGTATCCTCCGGGAGCGACTGCGCCAGCGCCGACGGCAGCATCGCCCGCGCGGCCGCGGGTTCGAGGGTCTCGAAAGCCGCGCGCGCCTGCAGCTGCGCGTCGAGCTGCGCGAGGCTCACGCGAGCCCCCGCGGGCCCGCGAGCAGCGTCATCAGCAGGATGAAGATCGACAGCACCGTCGTGCCCCACCAGATGCACCGATGCAGCCGGCCCTTGAACGACGTGATGCCCGCGTACGTCTCGACTTCGGCGGATACTCCCGCGATCCGCAGCTCGCGAAACTCGGCGCTCATCACGACGACGGCAGGCAGGACCACCCATGCAGAGGCAAAGCGCGGCGCGAGCACGGGCAGCAGCCCCCAGACGATGATGCCGCCGAGCACGAGACCTTCGACCGCCTGGCGCACGGAGGCTTGCCCGAACATCACGGTGAAGGTTCGCTTGCCGCCGAGGCGGTCGCTCGCTTCGTCGGCCAGCCCCGAGGCGAGCGCGCTGCTCAGGGCGAGCAGCGCAAAGGCCGGGAGCACGACCATGCCGCTGGGGTTGGCGTCCCCGCTTTGCAGGTACGCGTTCCACCACGGCAGCGCGAAGCCGACGCCGAGCATCTCGAGGAATTCGCCGCCGCCACGATAGTTCAGCTGCAGCGGCGGCAGCGTGTACGCCCAAAACAGCGCCATGCAGACGAAGCCCGACACCGCGAGACCGGGGCGGTCGAGCCAAAGCTGGGCGGCGACGGCCACCCCGGCAGCGCCTGCGCCCGCCCCGAGCCCGGCGTACAGGACCGAGCGCGCGTCGAGGATGTCGTCGGGGATCGTCTTGGGCGAGCTCAGCTGTGGGTACAGCCGCCGCTTGAGCGTATCGACCTCTTGGTCCCCCCAATCGTTGAGCAGCACGACGAAAGAAAGATGCAGGAGCGTAAACGCAAAGCCCGCCAGCAGCGCGAACGGGTCGACGCGCCCGCTCGCCGCCACCCCCAGCGCCTGGCCGAGCAGCGCCCCCACGAGCAGCTTGGGCCAGCTGCCGGGTTTGAGCGCGTACAGCCATCGCTGACGCAGCGAGAGGGACGCCAAACTCACCGGCCGGAGTGTACGCGGTTTTGCCCGACCCGGCTTGTGAAGGGGTGCTGCCGTCCCGTAGCGTCGCCGCCGTGCCCTGTTCGGTCCCGATCCCCCTGCGCCCGGTGATGGTGCTGTGGCTGTGCTTCGCGCTCGCGTGCGCGGCACGACGCCCGGCCGATCCGACGCCTCCGCCGACGCCCGAGCCCACGGCGGACGCGAAGCCCGAGTTGGCCGACGAGCCCACGGCCACGCCAAGCTCCGACGCCCCCGCCGTGCTGCTGCGCGGAGGCCGAGTGATGACCGCAACCGGCGTCATCTACGAGCGGGGTGACGTGCTGCTGCGTGAGGGCAAGGTCGAGGCCGTGGGCGCCAGCGTGGACACGCCGACAGACGTGACGGTGCTCGACGTGACGGGCAAGACCGTGACGCCGGGCATCATCGACACGCACTCGCACCTGGGCGTGTACGCATCCCCGGGCCTCAACGCGCACAGCGACGGCAACGAAGCGGTCGCTCCGACCACGCCCCAGGTCATCTCGGCCGACGGGTATTGGCCGCAAGACCCTCAGATCGACCGCGCCCGCGCGGGTGGGGTCACGACGATGCTAATCCTGCCCGGCTCCGCAAACCTGATCGGCGGGCGCGCGGTCGTGGTCCGCACGACCCCCAACATCCGCGGCGTGGAGGATGCGCGGTTCGAGCTCGCCCCCTACGGGATCAAGATGGCGTGCGGAGAGAACCCCAAGCGGGTGTACGGCGACAAGGGCGGCCCGCAGACCCGCATGGGCAACATGGCGGGCTTTCGCGCCGCGTTCCAGCGCGCGGTCGAATACCGACGCACCTGGCAGGCGTACGCCGCCAAGGTGAAGGACGGCAGCGACGACGAGGATCTCAGCCCTCCCACCCGCGACTTCGGCCTCGAGACCCTCATGGGCGTGCTCGACGGCGACATTCTCGTCCATACGCACTGCTACCGCGCCGACGACATGATCAACATCATGGCCTTGGCCGAGGACTACGGCTTCAAGATCCGCAGCTTTCACCACGCGGTCGAGGCCTACAAGATCGCCGACCGGCTCGAAGCGCACGGCTCGAGCGCGTCGGTCTGGGCTGACTGGTGGGGCTTCAAGGCAGAGGCCTACGACGGCGTTCGCGAGAACGCGGCCATGCTGTCGGCCGCGGGCGTTCGCGCCGTCATCCACTCCGACTCCCCCCACGGCATTCAGCGCCTCAATCAAGAAGCCGCCAAAGCGATGCACGCGGGGCGTCGCGCGGGCATCGACATCAGCGAGGACGAAGCGCTGCGCTGGATCACCGCCAACCCGGCGTGGACGCTCGGCGTCGACCAGCACACCGGCACGCTCGAAGCGGGCAAGCTCGCCGACGTCGTCGTGTGGAGCGGCAACCCGTTCAGCGTCTATGCCAAGGCTGAGCGGGTCTATCTGAGCGGGACGCTGATCTTCGACCGCAACGATCCCAAGACCCAACCCCACACCGACTTCGAGTCCGGCTTCCGTACGAAAGGAGCCCACTGATGGTCCGCTTGCTCACCACCCTGCTCTTCGGACTGACCGCCGCGCTGTCCAGCGTCGACGCCGACGCCGCGCCGCTGTCCTTCGAATCCGCCAAAGCCAAAGCTGGCGCGCGCGTCGCGATCGTTGGCGGCACCGTGCACGACGGGGTCGGCGGCGTGATCGAGAACGCGGTTGTCGAGATGGACGGCGCCCGCATCGTTCGGGTCGGCACGGGCACCCCGTCGGCCGGTGCGACCGTGGTCGACGCCAAGGGCCAATGGGTAACCCCGGGCTTCATCGCTGCGAGCACGCCCCTGGGCCTCGTCGAGATCGACATGGAGGGCTCCACCCGTGACACCGGCCGCAACACGGACCCGGTGCGCGCGAACTACGACGCCGCACTGGCGGTGAACGCCAGCTCGAGCCTGCTCGGCGTGCAGATGATCGACGGCATCACCTCCGCCGCGGTCACGCCGCAGGGGGGGCTGATCAGCGGCCAGGTCGCCTGGATCGATCTGCTGCCCGAGCATCACGTGGACATCGTGGCGCGACGTCGCGTGGCGGTAGCGGGCTCGCTCGGGCAAACCTACGGGGGCTCTCGGGCCGCCGCGCTCGCACGCCTTGCGGAGGTACTCGACGACGCGCGCTTCTACCGGAGCCGGAAAGCCGCCTACGACCGCCGAGCGTCCCGTGACCTCGCCGCACACCGGCTCGACCTCGAGGCGCTCGGCCCCGTGCTCGGTCGCGAAGTTCCCCTGGTGCTCTCTGCTCACCGCGCCAGCGACCTGCTCGCGATCGTCGAGCTCGCCAAGACCCAGAAGCTTCGCGTCGTCATCGCCGGCGGCGCGCAAGCGTGGAAGGTCGCCGACGTGCTCGCCGAGGCGAAGGTCCCCGTCATCGTCCAGCCCAGCAGCAACCTGCCCGGCGGGTTCGACCGTCTCGGCGCCCGGATGGACGGGGCCGCGCTCCTGCATGCCGCCGGCGTGTCGGTGGGCATCGCGGTGATGGGCGAAGCGCACAACGTCCGCAACGTGTCGCAGGAGGCCGGCATCGCGGTGGCGTATGGCCTACCGGCCGAGGTCGCGCTCTCGGCCGTCACCTCCACCCTGGCGGAGGCATACGGCATGGGCGCGGACTATGGGGTCCTTCGAGCCGGCGCCGTCGCGAACGTGGTGCTGTGGCCCGGCGACCCGTTCGAGCTTTCGAACGTCCCGAGCGCGGTGTACATCCGCGGCGAGGCGCAGACCCTGCGCTCGCGGCAGACCGAGCTCCGCGACCGCTACCTCGACCTGGACCGGTTCCAATGAGCGGACTGGAGCCCTCACGGACCGAGGTCGAGGCCTGGGTCGAGGCCGTTGCGCGGCGCGTGCTCGACCACGTCGACGCCCTTCCAACCGCGCCCGCCGTCGGCACGGTCGGCGCCAAGGGCCTCGCCCGCGCGCGTGACCTGAGCCTGCCGATCCCCGAGACCCCCTCACAGGGCTTCGACGCGCTGCTGCAACACATCCTGCACGCCACGGAGGCGTCGCTGAACACGGCCGGACCGGGATACCTCGCGTACATTCCCGGCGGCGGCATTCTCTCGGCGGGCGTCGCCGACCTCGTCGCCAACTGGCTCAACCGCTACACCGGACTGAGCGCGGCGTCCCCCGCGTTGTGTCGGCTCGAGGCCGACGTGCTGGCCTGGCTCGCGGCGGAGTTTGGCTACGGCGAAGCGGCGCGAGGCCTGCTGACGCCCGGCGGCTCCATGGCGAACTTCTCGGCGATCGTCGCGGCCCGCCACGACAAGCTCGGGGACGACGGCGACTACCGCGGCGCGCGGGTCTACACGTCATCGCAGGCCCACCACAGCGTGACCAAGTCGGTCGCGTTGGCCGGCATTCCGCGCCGCAACGTCGTCGCCGTACCGACCGACGAACGCCTGCGCCTGCGGCCCGACGCCTTCGAGGCCGCGGTGCAGGCCGACCTCGCCGCCGGACTTCGCCCCTTCCTCCTCGTCTCCGCCGTGGGGACCACGAACACCGGGGCGGTCGACCCGCTCGGCCCGCTGTCCGACGTATGCGCGCGGCATGGGCTGTGGCACCACGTCGACGGCGCGTACGGAGGCGCCTTTGCGCTGTGTCCGACCGGACGCGCCCGCATGGCCGGCATCGAACGCGCCGACTCGATCACCTTCGACCCGCACAAGGGCATGTTCTTGCCCTACGGCACGGGCTGCCTGCTCGTCCGAGACGGACGGGCGCTCCGCCAGGCCCACCGCGCAGACGCGGAGTATCTGCAGGACTTCGACCGACTCGAGCGGGACGGCGAACCGCCCAGCCCGACCGAGTACGGCCCCGAGCTCAGTCGTGACTTCCGAGGGCTGCGGGTGTGGCTGCCGCTGCAGCTGCACGGGGCGGCCGCGTTCCGCGAGGCGCTCGAAGAGAAGCTCACGCTCACGGCCACCCTGGCGGAAGCGCTGCATCGGGTGCCAGGGATCGAGGTCGTGGATTCGCCCCAGCTCTCCGTTGTCCCGTTCCGCCTGGCCCGGCGCCCCGACGAAGCGCTCGAGGCGTGGAACGCCCGCAACACCGAGTTCTGCGAGGCGATCAACGCGAAGCAGCGCGTGTACCTCTCGACGACGCGCCTGCCGGTTCACGATGGACCCGCCCTCACGCTGCGGGCATGCGTCTTGAGCTTTCGCACCCACGCCGACGTCATCGAGGCCGCAGCCGAGGACATCGCCGCGGCCGCAGGCGCCCGATAGCGGCCGTGCGGTCGTGGTGGTGAGCACCGCGGGCTGCTACCTTCCGCGCATGGCTGGTCCCTCGACGCGCATGCTGGAGCACGGTCCCGTTTTCTCCTGGTCCAAGCAGCACGACGGCTTGATCTACACCTCCGGCCACGCCGCCGTGACCGTCGACGACCTCAAGTTCCAGCGCGGCAACTTCGAGGCCGAAGCCACGGCCACGCTTCAGAACCTGGCGCGCACGCTGGAGAAGGCCGGCTCGAGCCTCGCCAACGTCATCAAGGTCACCGTCTACATGACGGACCTCAGCCAGTTCCCGCAGTTCAACCAGGTCTACGCCGAGTTCTTCGACGTCAACGATCCGCCGGCGCGCACCTGCGTCGAGGTGCGGCGGCTTCCGTACGACTTTCAGCTCGAAGTCGAAGTCGTCGCGAAGACCTGAGGACCTACGGAGCGTCCGTCGCCTGCTCATCCAGCAGCGCCTGCACGCGACTGGGGCGGGCGTCGGGATGCCCCAGAGCCTGGCGAAAGTCGGCCGCGGCTTGCCGCAGCAGCTGCTCGGTGGCTGCACCGCCCTGACCCTGTGCGCGCAGCACCTCCGCCTGCGCCAGCCGTGCTCGCCCCCGCTCGACCGGGGGCACCGACGGCTCCTGTGCGCGGTCGAGCGCGTCGGCGGCTTCTGCCCGCGCGGTCTCGAGGTCGTTCATCGCCAGCGCGTGCTCGCTTGCGAGGCGTGATGCCGCGACGATGGCGGGATGACGCGGCGCGAGGCTCTGCAACCGCCGCCGGCCAGCGCGAGCAGCCTCGAGCCCCGCACCCGCCTGTCCCAGCGCGCCGGCGTACTTCGAGGCCTGCAGGTCGATGAAGCCGACGATGCCCGCCTCCTCGCCGAGGAGCGCGACCATGTCGTCGCGAAGCGCGGTCGTCATCGTCAGCGCCATGGCCTCACGCCCTTGCGCGGCTTCCGTCTGCGCCACGAAGTCCCGCGCCGCGAACGCGAACACGTGCTGATCGCCGTGCATCGCTCGCATTCGGGCCGCGGCCTCGCGACCCATCTTCAGCGCCGCCTCGGTCTCCCCGGCACCGAGCAGCGCGATCGCGAGGTTGAGCCGAACGTGCTCGGCGGGCTGCGAGTCGGCGCTGCCGAGCACCTCGTAGGTCTGGAGCGTCTGCTCGTAGCGACGACGCGCGACGTCGAACGCCCCGAGCTGCTGGTGCGCGTCCGCTAGGTTCGCGGCCATCTTCAGCGTCGCGACCGATCCGGCCCCGTGCAGCGCGACCGAAACGGGAAGCGCCTCCTCGAACAACGTCCGCGCTTCGACGTACCGCCCGCGGTACAGGGCCAACGCGCCGAGGTTGGACTGGGCCTTGAGCCGGACGCCCGGCATGTCGGTCAGCGACAGGGCGTCGCGATACGCAACCTCCGCCCCGTCGATGTCCCCCCGCAGCT
Organism: Myxococcota bacterium; assembly: GCA_039024335.1. Taxonomy (GTDB): domain Bacteria; phylum Myxococcota_A; class Polyangia; order Nannocystales; family Nannocystaceae; genus CAJXVA01. The sequence goes on along the minus strand of JBCCQM010000044.1, from coordinate 28,070 downwards.
GTCGAGCGTTGCCCCGCGCAACCTCGACGGCCGCGCCGGAGAGCCCGGCTCGCGCGGCCGCAGCCCGGGCGACGGGCACCAACGCCTCGACCGCCTCGAGACGCCCCTCGAGGCTGTGTTGAGCGATTTGCTCCTCGAGCGCGCGGTAGGTCGCCTCCGCGCTTTCGGCGTTGGCGGCGAGCATCATCGCCTGCTCGAGCTGCAGGCGGGCGTCCTCGGCCTCGCCGCGGAGCGACGCACGCGCGCTCAGCTCGACGCGGGCGAGCGACTCCACCCCACCCAGGCCGGCCGAGGCCGCCTCGGTAGCGATCGAGGCGAGCGCGGGCGCAGCCTCCTCGTGCCGACCCGCCGCCGCCAGCGTGCGGCCGCTCGCCAGACGACGCAGCAGGTCTCGCGCCTCATCGGCGCTCCCTCCTTCGGTGTACACCGTCTCCTGATCGGCGATTCGACAGCGCCCGACGCCTTGCATCGCGGCGAACAGCTCGGCGGTCTCGGGCGCGTCCGCGGGCTCGGTCAACAGGTCGACCGTGGCGCGCAGCTGCTCGAGCCGCGTGTCCAAGCAGGCCTGCCGCGCCCCGTCCTGAGACGCAGCCGTACACGCCTCGACGTAGCCGGCTGCCAGATCGTTTGCGTAGCCATCGAGGCGCTCGGTGATCCGCGCCGCGTCGTCGGCCGCCATGGGCAGCCCGCGCCCCAGCACCCTGGCCCGTAGCGCCTCGCTCGCGTCGGCAGACCATACTGCGGTGACCGGCGACCCAGCCCGAGCACAGGTCGACCCCTCCGACGCGGCGGACCACGCCACGCCACCGCCGACGGCGACCGCCGCACCGACCGCCAGCCACGCCGCCCGCGCAGACGCAGCGGCGGGGCGCGTTGCGGCAAGCAAAGCCTTCATCGACGACCAGCGCGCTTGGGGCTCCCCCTCGATCCCACGCCGCAGCGCGGCCAAGGTCTGACGTGACATCTTCGGTACGCGGACCGGCAGCGTCACCTCCGCGTCGAGGATCGCGCGGGTCACTGCCGCGGGCGAATCCCCTGAGAACGGGCGCTGGCCAATCGCGCACTCCAGCCAGGTGACGCAAAACGCGAACTGATCGGTGCGGGCGTCGAGCGCCTCGCCGCGGTGCTGCTCGGGTGCCATGTAGGCGGGCGTCCCCGCAGGACGCTCGTCGGCATTCGGCGCCGAAGCGCCGAGCACCTGGGCCAGGCCGAAGTCGAGCACGACCACGCGGCCGTCGGCGGCGATCATGACGTTGTCGGGCTTGAAGTCCAGGTGAACCAGGCCGCGCTTGTGCGCCGCCGCAAGTCCCCGCCCCGCATCTCTCATGATGCGCGCCAGCGCACCGACGTCGTCTCGGTGCGCACGAGACCACGCCCGCAGCGTCTGCCCTTCGATGTACTCCATCGCAATGAACAGCCCATCGGGAAGCTCGCCGACGTCGTGGACCGAAACCACGTTGCGGTGAGACAGGCGCGCGAGCGACTTGGCTTCGTCGCGGAGTTCGTACCCCCGAGATCCGGCGCGTCGGACCACCTTCAGCGCCACCGTTCGGTCGAGCTGTGGGTCGTGGGCGGCGTAGACCTCGCCCATGCCGCCACGTCCGAGCGGGCGAAGCACGAGGTACCGTCCTACCGAGTCGCCACGGGAGAGCGGCTCCAGGTCGTACACCCCCGAAGGCGACGATTCGCTGGCGAGCGTGCGGTCACCCGCGAGCGTGGGGTCGGATCCGTCCAGACGTCGAGCGTACACCGGCGCTGCACTGCTAGGCTCGTCCTCGTATGCAACGTCGACGGTGGATTCAGCTCGCGACCGCCGCCGCGGCGACTGGATGCCGCGGCCGGGCTCCGCAGGCGCCCACGCCCAAGCGCGTCACGTACCCGCTGTGGCGACCCGAGCACCCCAGCACGCTGCTTCGGCCCGCGCCACCGCCGTATCCCTTCGACAACGCGGCCCTCGACGCCCGCCTCACGCCCGCACGCTATCCAGGCCCGCTCGGGTCGATGCGCGGATGGTTGCACGTGCCCGAGGGTGCGGGACCCCACCCCGGGCTCGTCTTTCTGCACGGGAACTTCGCGGCATCGGCAAGCACCCTCGACCCGCTCGGCGACGCGTTTCCGCCCGGGGACGTGGCGGTCTTCGTGCCCGCATGGCGCGGCGAAAACGGCAACCCCGGGGCGCGCGAGCTGCTCGCGGGCGAGCTCGACGACGCGGTCGCGGCGGTGCAGTGGTTCGCGGCCCAGCCGGGTGTCGACGCCGACCGGATCGTCGCGTTCGGGCACTCGGTCGGCGGCGCCCTCGCAGCCTTGCTCGCGCTTCTACCCGCCCTCCCCCTGCGCGCCACGGCCAGCGTCGGAGGCATCTACGTCCCCGAGACCTTCGCCCGGTGGTCTCGCACCGCGCACAACGGACCGCTGGTCCGCTTCGACCCCTTCGATCCCGATGAAGGACGCCTGCGCACGCTGGTCGGCAACGCGGCGGACCTGCTGCGACCCCACCACGCCTACGTCGGGCGGAGCGACGACGCATTCCACGAGAACGTGCAGCGCGTGGCCGGCGAGGCCGCACAGGCGGGCACCCCGTTCGAGACGCACTGGGTCGACGGCGGACACATGGATTCGCTCCCTCCGGCGTTCGAGAGCTTCCTGGGCATCGCCAAGGAGACCGACTTCGCATGAGGGCGACCCTGCCGCTTCTGGTCGCGCTGGTGGGGTGCCGCCCCACCGGGTCGAGTACGCCGCCACCGCCCCCCAACCCGTTCGAGACGCAGCCGTACGCGTCCGGACCGCTGGCGGCCACCACGAAGGTGTTCCTCGTCGCGGGCGGTGACGACGTGGCCAACTTTGCCGCCGAGGTCCTCGAGCAGCGCACGCTGTGGCGGAAGGCCGGCCTGCGGGAGGACGAGATCGCGTGCTACTACGCCAAGCCCACCGACGAAGCCTGGCGACGCGACCGACGACAGTTCGAGCAGCTTGCGGTCGCGCTGCGCTCGTGCCGGGCCGCCAGCGCCGAGCAGCTCGCCGACGACCTCGCCATCGCGGCCCAGGGCGCTCCCGACTTTGTGTACCTCTACGTGTCCTCGCACGGGCTTCCGTCTCAGCTGCGCAGCCTCGAGGCCTCCTCCCGGGCGCGGACGCAGCGCTTCGTCGCCTCCCTCGACGCGCACGAGCGGGCCGTCCTCGAGCCGGCCGCGATCGGTCTGGAGGCCAAGGAGCCCGGGCTGGGCGAGCCACGGGCCATCGTCCGCGCCCTGCGCGACCACGTCGTGCCCGAGTCGCTCGTGTTCACGCCGCGGACGCTCGCGACGATGCTCGCGCCGTTCGATCCGGCCGTCCCCACCACCATCGTGCTGCAGGCGTGCTTCTCGGGCGGCTTCATCGATCACCACGCGCCGGGTGACCCCGACCCCGCACCAGGATCCGACGCCCTGCTCGCGCGGCCGAACCTGACCGTGCTTACCGCCACGGCCACCGAGCGTCCCAGCTTCGGCTGCGGCTCCGGGCAGGCCCGCACCTACTTCGGCGGCGCCTACAACAAGGCGCTCGAGCGCGCGCTGCAGGCCCACGAGCCGACGACCCTGCCCTGGGAAGACATCCACGCGCAGGTGACCTTCGCCGTAGAGGCGATGGAGCACGTCGAAGGTCAGCGGGCGTCGCTACCCGGCTTCGTCTCCCAAGGCGCGACGTCGGACTTGGACCGGCCGATGACGAGCCCGTGAACCCACCCGGGCAGCGGCTGCAGGACGCGTCGCCCCAGCACCGCCACCCCCAGGCAAATCCCCGGCATCGCAACCCAGAGCAGCCCATAGCGCGGCGCGTGAACGAAACCCGCACGCGTGGCCAAGGCAGCGAGTCCGAACAGCACGAGCGAGTGGCTCAGGAACATCAAGTAGATCGCCGGCTCGAGATGCCGCCGCACCACCGTGCGGACCCGCGGACGAGATGCCAGCCACGTCGAGAGCACCCAGAACGAGCCCGCACAGACCGGACGCCGCACGCAGGCGTCGAACGCGTTGGTGTCGAGCACGGTCAGCGGCGCGCCCAACATCGGTCTACACGCAGAGGCGACGCTCAGCAGCACCAGCGCCGGCACCATGAGTCGACGCAGCAAGGACACCCCCGGCAGGTCTTCCAGGCGCAGGACGCCCACGCCGACACCCAGCGCGTAGTAGGCCATGATCTGCGAGTGCGCGACGACGGGCTTTGTGCTGACGAATCCGCCCGCCGCGAACAGCAGCAGAATCGGCCACGGACCCAGGCGACGCGCGAGCCCGATCAAGACCGGCGTGCACGTAGCCACCACGAACAGGTCGCGCAGAAACGTGAGCGCGACCAACATCCCGTGATCGGAGACCGCGGAGATCGCGTTGAGCAGGTTCGCCGGGAGCGGTCGACCCATCGCCCCCCAGATCCCCAGCGCCACGGCGTTCCACACGACCAGCGGAACCACCAGCGTCCGCAGCCGCCCGAGCATCGCTTTGGGCCAAGGACGAGACGCGAGCACCCGCACCATCAGCACCCCCGAGAGCGCCGACAACAGCATGACGCTGGAGCGGCCGAGGACGTCACGCAGAACGGCGACCAGCGGCGCGGCGCCCTCGGCAAGGTGAGCGTCGAGCGGCGCATGCACGTAGGCCATCGGCACGATGCACAGCACCCGCGCGACCCGGATGGCGTCCGAGCGGTCGCCGACCCATGCGCGCAACGCCTCTGCCGAGCGCCGGGCCACCATTGCCCGCGATCCTAGCAGGCCCGACCGGCCTACTCGCGGGTGAGGTACGGGTAGCTCTGCAGCATGCCCAGCGTCGTCGAAGTCCTCCTGCCCCTAAAACGCGTCGCGAGGCAGCGCCGCACGAGCGTCAGCGATCGCGCGGCATCCACGGGGACAGTCGTCGGTACGCGTCGACCGTGGGGATGCCGCCGCCCAGCCAGCGGATGGCCGGGAGCGGTTGCGGGTCCGTACAGCCCTCTCGGTAGCTGCCGACCCACAGCAACTTTTGCGCACGCACGCGGCCCGGGATGCGATGGAGCGCCACCACGTCGAACAGCAGCGCCCCGCCAAGCAGCATCGACGCGTCGTTGAACACGACCCGTTGATAGCGGGCGTCGAAGCTCGCCGGTACCTCGAGCCGCTCGATGAGGACCTCGGGCCGCATCGTCGCGAGGTCGAGCCGAACCACCTGGTCTTCGAGCGCGACGACGGCAGCGTCGCCCTCCGGGGTGAACCGAGCCGAGCGTACCGAGGCCTCGGGCGTCCAGTGCTCGGCTCGTCGATGCTCCATCTCGCGCACCGCCACTCCGGCGGCGCTGGCCTGAAGCAGCCGGTGCCCGCTGAGCCACAGCGAGTTCAAGGTGGCCGCGCGATGGACCTCGACGTCGGCGTTCCACTGCGCCCAGACGCCGCCGGCCGACGCGAAGAACGGTCCGGGGTCGAGCGCGGAGGTCAGCCCGAGCAAGCGCCCTCCCGCGTCGACCACGAACGTGTCGCGGCCGACCGCCCAGCCTCGGACGTAGCAGGACTCGTTCGGGCAGGCGTGCTCGCTCTGAATCTCCACCACGCCGGGTCGATGCACCCGCAGCACCCGAAACGCCGACGCATGGAAGCGACTGCGCTTCAAAAGATACCAGCACATCTTCTCGGCATGCCGCTGCTCGGCGCTGGGCTCACTCAGTTCGTCCAGCATGCACCGAAGGTGCGCGGCCTGAAGGTGCTCCTCGTCGTTCACCGCCAGCACCACGCGCCGATCGGGCAGCGCGGTCGCGCCCCGGAGCATCGAGCCCGCCCACGGCGTAAGGTCGGTCTCGCCGACGACCTGTGCGCCTTCGACGTGAACCAGCGTGGTACGCCGCCGGACGCGCCCGTTGCCGCACGCCTGGGCGATGACGAGCAGTCCGCCCCGCATCACCCGAACGTCCTCGATGGACAGGGGCAGGCCATCAACGCCCGGCTGCTCGACCCGATAGGCCAGCTGGGGATCGGACGTCGACCCCGCCGGCGAGACGAAGACGCGGTCGAGGTCCCACCAAACCACGCCTTCGTCGCCGGCCAGCCAGTGGATCCCGGCAGGGCCGTTCATCCCGTCCGCCTCGATCTGGGAGGTCTGCACCCCCGCCGGATCGAAGATGCGGATCATCGCCGAAGCCGCATCGAGCACGGCCGTCCGCTCTCCCCCATGCGCCGCCCCCTGCATGTGCACGAGGACCGTCCCGCCCGGAGGGGCGTCATCGGCCTTTGCCGTCAGGGTGCCGACGCGACGCGCCGCCTGGTTCGGTGGCTGGATGAATGCACCAAGCTCGAGATCCGCCCGGATCGTCCGTGGTGGGACTCAAGCCCTGGCGTCGCGTGGCGTGAGCCAGACGAACGAGAGCAAACCGAGCAGCGCGGCGATCCAGCGGTTGTCCATGCTGCATCGACACGGAAACCGCGGGCGGGGTTCACTCCTGACCGGATGTTTCCTCCGCGGTCGCCGTTCCAAACCACCGGGCGCGCTCGGGCCCCCCGGCACGACGCGAACGGAACATCAGACGCCCTCCGCTGGTACGTTTCGGCGTGCCACTCCCCTGCACTCGTATCGTCTTCGCCGCGGCCACGCTCGCCCTTGCAGCATGCGAACAACCTGCTGCACCGACCGCGACTCCGAGCGACTCTGCGCCTGCCCCTGCCGCCTCGGCAAAGCCGACAGAGGTTGAGACCCCCACGGAGACTGCGGTCCCCGACGACCCCGCCGAAGATCCACGGGACATGGGCTGGTACGCGGAGGACCCGAACCCCGACGACAGCGTCCTCGTCCTGGCCGGCAACGCCGCCCCGGTCAAGGGCACCGTTCTCGACTCGACGGGAAACACGTGGACTCGAGGCGCCACCATCGTGATCTCCGGCGAGAAGATCGAGGCCGTCTTCTGCAAGGCGGGCGAGGACGGCGCGTTCGAAATCCAGGGGCTCCCCGTCGGCGCCACGGTTTCGGTGTCCGCGTCCACCGAGCCCGCCGGTCGCGGCTCGGTCGAAGTCGTCGGTCAAGGGACCCCCCAGACGATCGTCATTACGCCAAGCTGTCCGTCCTATCGCAAAGATGACTGCCCCGACGGCCTTTCGGTGGACGCGAACGACATGTAGCCATCCCGTCCCCGTCCTTGCGACGGAGCCGTCGAGAAACCACGGCCCGCGGCCCATCCATCCGCGCGCCCTCGTTGTCCGGGTCAAGAACCCCTCGTCGGCAGCGGGCCGGCCTACTCGCGGGTGAGGTACGGGTAGCTCTGCAGCATGCCCAGCGCCCACGCTTCGCCCAGCGTCGTCGTGCGGCCTAGGTGCCGCGCGCGGATGTCGTGCAGCAGGCTCTCGACGTCGAAGTCCATCTGCGAGAGCGCGTCTTCGTTGGTGAAGCCGCTCTTCACGTCCAGCACGACTCCGTCGGCAAACTCCATACGCGTCACGCCGGGCAGCTCGCTCTGCGCCGCGTCGGACCCCTGCACGATGACGTCGTGCGTCCGCGTGAGCAGGTTGTGGTCGTTGGCCAGCGAGTCCTGGTAGGCCCCGGTCATGAAGAAGCCGAGGTAGTACGGCTCGGTGCGGTCGTGACGCTCGTGCAGCGGCAAGAACCGAAGGTTCTCTTCGGGGTGGGCGAAGCTCTTCACGCAGCCGTCGGAGTCGCAGGTGATGTCGATGATCTCCGCGTTCACGCTGGGGCGCTCACCGTGGCGGGACAGCGGCGCCGCGGGGAAGACCTGGTCGATCGACCACGTGTCGGGCAGCGACTGGAAGATCGAGAAGTTGGCGAGGTACTTGCGCTGCGCGAGGCCGAGGTAGTCGACGATTTCCTCGGAGGGGCGCTTGAGCGTCTCGACGATGCGCGCCACCTTCAGACGCACTCGCTGGAACAACCCCTCGGCGTTCGAGCGGTCTTCGATGGTGAGATAGCCCTTCGAGAACAGCGACAGCGCCTCGTCCCGCAGGTCGATCGCGTCGTGAAAGTACTCCTCGTAGTTCTTCACCGAGATGAGCTCGAGCGTCTCGCGGAGCGTGTGAATCAACCGGTGGTCGTCTTCGGACGGATCCGACAGCGGAAGCAGGTCGCCCTGCACCTCGCGCAGGTCGGTGATGGTGACCGCGTGCGTCGCCACGACGGCGCGCCCCGACTCCGTGATGATGTGCGGTGGCTTGGCGCCCGTCAGCTCCATGACCTCGGCGACCTCGAAGACGGTCTGAGAAGCGTACTCATCGATGCTGTAGTTCGCCGACGAGGGATACGACGTTCGTGAGCCGTCATAGTCGACGCCGAGACCGCCGCCCATGTCGAGGAACTGCATGTTCGGGGCGTAGCCCCGCTGCAGCTCGGCGTACAGCCGCGCGCCTTCGCGGACGGCCTGCTTGATCTGCTTGATGCGCGTGATCTGGCTGCCGATATGAAAGTGCAGCAGCACGAGCTTGCCCGCGAGGTCGGCATCCCCGAGCCGGCGGACGACCTCGAGGATCTCCGAGGTCGTGAGGCCGAACTTGGACGTCTCGCCACCCGAGCTCTGCCAGCGGCCGCTGCCCTTGGTGTAGAGCTTGGCCCGCACGCCGACCTCGGGGACCGACGTCCACGCTTGGGCCGAAGCCGTATCGACGAAGCGCATCACCTCGCGGATCGACTCGAGAATGATGATGACGCGGTGCCCGAGCTCGTGGGCGTGAAACGCCATCCGCATGAACTCGCGGTCCTTGAACCCGTTGATGAGCAGCGGCGCGTCCTCGCTGGGCGGACGCGACATCGCCAGCAGCAGCTCGGGCTTGCTGCCCGCCTCGAGACCACACGACACGCTGTCTTCGGCGAGCACCGCCTCGATCACGGCCCGCCGCTGGTTCACCTTGACCGGCAACACCCCGGTGTAGCCGGTCTGCAGCTCGTTCTCGGTGAGGGCCTTCGAGAAGGCGGCCCCCAGCCGACGCAGGCGCTCGCCGATCATCATCGGGAAGCGCAGGACGAACGGGGGGCGAATGCCCTGCGACTCGAGGAACCTCGACACGGCGTGCAGGTCGACCGGCGGCAGGCCCGGGGCGCGGAACGTGAGATGTCCCTGTTCGCTGACGCCGAGGAACTCCTCGCCCCAGCGTTCGACGCCGTAGCGGCGCAGCGAGTTTTCCATCACGTAGTTGCCCTGCGGCGTGTCCATCGCGGCCTTTCCGTACCGTCCAGACGGGCCGGGCCGCAAGCCGCAAATGCTCAGTCCGCGCCCTACAGGGGGCTGCTATGGTGGCGGCCCCCGCGGGGGAAACACATCGATGGGCTCGTACCAGTACATTTTCACGATGCGCCAGCTGAAGAAGGTCTTCGGCAGCGGCAAAGAGGTCCTCAAGGGCATCAACCTTCAGTTCTTCCCCGGGGCCAAGATCGGCATCTTGGGGCACAACGGCGCCGGCAAGTCGACGCTGCTCAAGATCATGGCGGGCGTGGACAAAGAGTTCCTCGGCGACGCCTGGCCGGCCGAGGGCGTGCGCATCGGCTACCTGCCGCAGGAGCCGCAGCTCGACGAGAGCAAGACCGTCAAGGAGAACATCGAAGAGGCCGTCCGCGACATGAAGGACACCCTCGAGAAGTTCAACGAGGTGTCCATGAAGATGGGCGAGGTCATGTCCGACGACGAGATGAACGCCTTGCTCGAGGAGCAGGGCAAACTCCAGGACAAGATCGAAGCCGGCGGCGGCTGGGAGCTCGACCACACGCTGGAGCTGGCGATGGACGCGCTGCGTACGCCCCCCGGCGACTGGCCCGTCACGAACCTGTCCGGCGGTGAGAAGCGCCGCGTCGCGCTGTGTCGGCTGCTGCTCGAAAAGCCCGACATGCTGCTGCTCGACGAGCCCACCAACCACCTCGACGCCGAGAGCGTCGCGTGGCTGGAAAAGCACCTGCACGACTACCCCGGCACCATCGTCGCGATCACCCACGATCGCTACTTCCTCGACAACGTCGCAGGCTGGATCCTCGAGCTCGACCGCGGTCAGGGCATTCCGTGGCAGGGTAACTACTCCTCGTGGCTGGACCAGAAGCAGAAGCGACTGGCTCAAGAGGAGAAGGCCGAGAGCAAGCGGCAGCGCACCCTGCAGCGCGAGCTCGAGTGGATCAACATGTCGCCCAAGGCGCGCCAGGCCAAGAGCAAGGCGCGGATCAACGCCTACAACGACCTGCTTCAGCAGTCGCAAGACACCCGGGTCGACAAGACGAACATCCGCATCCCGTTCACCAAGCGCCTGGGCAACAAGGTCGTCGAGTTCAAGGGCGTCAAGAAGGCCTACGGCGAGAAGCTGCTGTTCGACGACCTCAACTTCACCCTGCCGCCCGGCGGCATCGTCGGCATCATCGGCCCCAACGGCGCCGGCAAGACCACGATGTTCCGGCTGCTCGTGGGCGAGGAGCAGCCCGACGACGGTAAGGTCGTCAAGGGCGAGACCGTCGACCTGGCCTACGTCGACCAGAGCCGCGACGCGCTCGACCCGAAGAGCACGGTGTACGAGGAGATTTCCGAGGGCGCCGAGACGATCGACATGGCCGGCGTCGAGCTCAACGCGCGCGCCTACGTCGGTCGCTTCAACTTCAACGGCACCGACCAACAAAAAGAGGTTGGCGTGCTTTCGGGCGGTGAGCGCAACCGCGTCCACCTGGCCAAGCTGATCAAGCGGGGCGGTAACCTGCTCCTGCTCGACGAGCCCACCAACGACCTCGACGTCGAGACCCTGCGTCACCTCGAGGACGCGCTGCTGGACTTCCCGGGCTGCGCGGTGGTGATCAGCCACGATCGCTGGTTCCTCGACCGCGTCGCCACGCACATCCTCGCGTTCGAGGGCGACTCCAAGGTCACCTGGTTCGAAGGCAACTTCGCCGACTACGAAGCCGACCGGAAGAAGCGCCTTGGCGACGACGCCCTCGTGCCGAAGCGGATCAAGTACCGCAAGCTCACCAAGGGCTGACGTGGCGTTGGGACCGTCCGCTGCGGTCGCGGCCGCGCTCCTCGTGGCGGTGGCCACGGGGTGTGAGCGCGCTGCCGCGCCGCCGCCAGCGGCGACGCGCGAGGAGACTGTGCGGCACTGCACCACGACTGTGGCCGTTGTAGTTCGCTTTCCCGGTGCCTCTGCGAGCGTGGTCGAAGAGCTCGTCACCATCCCGATCGAGCGAGTGCTCGCGAGCGTCGATGGCATTCAGGAAATCGCGTCGACCACACGCGAGGCGCATGTAGAGGTCCGCGTCGAGGTGCAGCCGGACCGCGATGTCGCCGCGGTGCTCGAGTCCATCCGAAGAGCGGTCGGCGAGCAAGCCACGCTCCCCGAGGGTGCCGACGCACCGCAGATCAGCCGCGCTCACGGCATGCCGTACTTCGTCGTCTCTCGGAGCGAGGAGGCGCTTGGGGGCGCGTCCGGACCTCTCGGCGTTCCCATCGTAGCCATCCTGATCGAGGCTGCGCCCGCGCGTCTCTACGCCAACGGCCTGACCGTAGGAGCGCTGGAGACCGTTCTGCGCGACGCGGTTCCACGGCTCGACACGCTCGAGGACCTCAGGACCCTGATCGTGTCCACGACCAGCGATGGGAATGCAGTCCAGCTGCAGGACGTCGCCTCGATCCGGACGGAGCAGGAAGGGCCGATCGCCCTGCGCGGTGAGACACGCGTCTACGCCGGTTTCATGCCGGAAGCACCGTCCACGGACGGGGCGATCGTCGAGGTGGTCGAGCCTGGATTCTGCGGGACGCCCGCCCTGGTCACCGTGACGGCACGTCCCCCCGAGGGTCTGTCGCGCGCAGCCGTGGAGGACCTTGCCCGTCGCCTCAGCCACCAGAGCCCAGACGCGCTCGTCCTCGCGCAGCTCGACCGGCTGGAGCTCACCGCCACCGCCACTGCGACGCCGCTGCGGGTCGCGTCGCGCCTCGTCGAAACCTTGCGGAGTGAACCCGGAGTGACCGTCACGGCGCTCGACGGTGTTCCGTCCGCACGTACCCTCGAACTCTCCCATGTCGATCTCGTCGCCCTCTCACGGGGCGTGGAGGTCATCCTCGACGCGGCAGAGGGAGAACAAGGAGTGATCGCCATCGGTGCGTCTGACTCCGGGGCCGCTCAAGCGCAGATCGAAGTCGACGATGCCGCCACGGCGCGGTTCGGCCTCACGCTGCTTGACGTCACATCGCAGCTCCGCGGCCAGGTTGACGCGATCGAGCTTGGCCAAATCCAGGGCCGAGAGTTCGGCGCGGTCGTCCGACTCGGTCCAGCCAAGGCGTCCAAAGAACTCAGCGCGTTGATGCTCCGCAACGCCGCGGGAGAAGCAGTGCCGCTCGCCAGCGTCGCCACCGTGACGGTCTCGCAGCATCCTGGTGCGATCGAGCGACATGACATGCGGCGAACGACTCGCATCGTCACGTTGGGCCCGTCGTCACTAGATGCAGCCACCCGTTTGGCCGAAGTTGCGCGACGCTCGGTCCCGGGCCTGATCGTCACGCTGCGCTGAGCAGCAAACGACGGGGCTGCTACGATTCACGGGCCGCATGTTGAAGAAGGTCGCCATCGCGCTCGGGGTCGGGCTCACCATCGCGGCACTCATCGTCTTCGTGCTCTACCGCCAGCTCAGCACGCTGCCCGAGTGGGCCGACGCCGAGGTGGCCGAACAGGAGCAGCTCGACCCCGACGCACCCGTGGTGTGGGAGGCCGACGGCGAGCCCATCGAAGCACTGCCGCTCGAGGTGGCCGAGGCGCTCCCGCCTGATCCCGTAGGCGGCCAGCCCGCACCCTCCCCGACGACCGCGACTCCCGCTGCGCCCACCAAGAAAAAACCCAAGCGCTACGTGCTCAAGGGCTTTCACCGCAAGGGCAAAGGCGTCGGCAAGACCGCGGTGCGCGCGTCCAAGGCCGTGCTGGAGAACGGTCGGCTCGAGGCCGGACTGGTGCTCGACCTCTCGCGGCTCGAAGACGCCAAGATGTCCGACACCGACCGTGGCCTCTACGAAGGCGCGCTCGATGCGTTTCCGCCGCTGCGAAAGAAAAACGTGTACGTGGGCGTGGAAACGAAGCCCGTCCGAACGAAAGGCGTACTGCAGCTGGGCAAGCGTCCGAAGCTCCGCATCGGCTCGCTTCGATACGACCTCGCGACGGTCGCCGGCAAGCTCGGGATGAGCGAAGCCGCGCTTCGCAAAAACATCAACCGCAATCTTCGTACGCTTGGCTTCAACGATCCAGGCCGGTAAGCCGGCCAGCCGATTCCATCGCGATGTCGTCGGGCTGCGTCAGGGCGAACGAAGGTGTCCCGTCGCGCTACAACCGACGCATGCGGACGTTGTGCTTGGTTGGACTTGGATGGGCGCTGCTGCTTCCGGGCTGCGCGGACCCTTGTGCAGACGACGGACTGGTGCAGTCCGAGGCCTCCGAGTGCCCCGTCGCGATCGGACAGGGCGAGACGGAGGGCGAGAGCGCGTCGGACACCGAGACCGACGGTGAGACCGCCTCGGCAAGCGACTCGGCCAGCGCCACGGCCAACTCCGCATCGGCGTCCGGTGGGTCGGCGTCGGACACCGACAGCGCGACGGACTCCGAGACCAACAGCGACTCGGACTCCGACACGGACTCGGACTCGAACTCTGCGACGGACGCCGACACCGACTCCTCGACGGGCTCTGAGACCGATTCGGCAACGGACTCCGACACCGACGCGGTCACCGCCTCGGACTCCGATTCGGACTCGGACTCGGACTCGGACTCGGACTCGGACTCCAACTCGGACTCGGACTCCAACTCGGACTCGGACCCGGATTCGGACTCCGACACCACCGGCCCCTCCACGCCATACTGCGAGGACGGCGACGACGACGGCTTCGGAGACCCGGACGCCTGCGTCGACGTGCCCGACGGAGACACGCCGCCGGACGGGACCGTGCCCAACGCGGACGACTGCGACGACGAAGACGAGGACACGTTCCCCGGGGCGGCCGAGCTCGACTCGGAGACCGAGTGCATGCAGGACGAAGACGGCGACGGCTGGGGCGATGACGACCCCGCCGACGGCGTGATGGCAGGCTCCGACTGCAGCGACGATGGCGTCGACCCCTGCGTCGTGCTCATCACGCAGGACGGCACGGCCGACAATACCTACGACCAGGACCTCATCGCGGCGCTGCAGGGCGAGGGCTACGAAGTCCTCAACTTCGCCGACACCGACGTCGTGCTCGAGGACGGCAACGGCGTGGACGTGGTCGTGATCTCGGAGACGGCCCTGTCGACCGAGATCGGCGGCACGATGCGCGACACCCCGGCGCCGATGATCTGCCTCGAGGGCCTCGTCTGGGATGACCTGTCGATGTCGGCCGAGCCCACCAGCGTCGGGACCGACGACGTCGCCATCGTCGACGACGCGAGCCCACTCGCAGGCGGCCTGTCGGGGACCGTGACCGTGGTCTCCGGCGTCGGCGCGGGCGTGTTCAACGTGCCGGCGCCCGCCGGTGCCACGATCGTCGCCACGCTGCCGGGACAAGACGACGTCGTCGAGTTCACCTACGAAGCCGGTGACGTCATGCTCGACGACTTCGAAGCTCCCAACCGCCGCGTCGGCTTGGGCTACGACGCGGACCAGGGCGCGATGCCGATGGTGAACATCGAGTCCGACGGCATCACGCTCTTCCTCGCCGCCCTCGACTGGGCGACCGGCGGCTGACCGAGATCAGCCCGAACAGCGCTGCCAACCATCCCCAGCGGGCGCCTTCGGCTCCACCGCGGCAGCTGCAGCCATCCCCGTCCGGAGCGGCTGCGCCGGCCTCGGTGTCCGACGTATCCGCGCCCGTCCAGGTCGACGCCGCGTCACCACCGGAGGTCTCGTCCGACGTCGTCCCCTCCACGTCATCGGTGGTGGACGACTCGTCCGCCCCGCCCGTCTCGCCCGGCACCGGTGCCTCGGTGAAGCGAAGGTTCGTCGCGAACGCGGTCCTGAGGTCCGCGTAGGGGTTGACGAACGCGACGTACAGCATCGTGGCCTCTTCGCTCGGCGGCTCCAGGATGATCGAGCCCGCCGAGGGCTGCTCCTGTTGCCCGCCGTCGAACGTCGCCTGCACCGAGCTGCCGTCCGCACCCGCGTACTCGAACGCAACCGGCTCTCCCCATCGCCACGCGTAGTCGGCAAAGACAGGCACCTGCGTCCCCAGCCCGGTGATCGCGTACTCGAAGCGAACCTCCTGCGTGTTCGGGGGCACCTCGATCGCGAACTGCAGGGGCGGCGGCGTGAAGGGGCTGAGCCCGAGCTCCCCCTCCAGCCTCACGAGCTGCCACTCGTCGGGGCCCGGCGCGAGCGGAAGCAGGCGTTGGCAGCCGAACAAGCCACGCGCTTCGAACGTTGCCCGCACCATCGTCTCCGCGTCCGCCCCGAGCTGCTCCCCCGCCGCCACGCTGACCGCCTCGGCGAATTCATCGAACGAGACGTCTTGGGGCAGCGCCGTGAGGGCTTCGAGCAGCACCGGTACGAAGTCGTCGCCCCACGTCTGAATCAGTGACCACAAGGCCGCAGAGGTGGGGAGCGAGTCGTTGTGGGCCTGGCCCTCCAGGCTTTCGGGACACGTTGCCGTAGACTCGACGTCGCGCGCGAACAAGGCGTCTGCGACGACCGAGTCTTCGGTGAGCGCGACCGTGAAGGCATCCGCAACCGCCTCGTTGATCGCGTCGGCGTCGTGCGTCCATGCCTCCGGCCGCGCCCGTGCCCGCCCGATGAAGGACGGGGTTTGCAGGTGCACGATGTTGTGGCCCAGCTCGTGGTGGACGAGGTCGCCGTCGTAGGCGAAGTCGTCGACACTGCCCTGCCCCAACACGATGGAGACGCCGCATCCTCCGGTGTAGAAGCCGTTGTCGAGCGGCTCGCCGTCTTCCCCGCGATAGTTGGTGACGATGACCATGCGACTATCGAAGACGTCGCTGCAAAACGTCTCGGTGACGCCAAAGCCGGCCATCCAGTCCATGAACACTTCGGCGTGGTAGTAGGCGGAGGCCTCCGCGAACGCGTCGTCGGTGACGAAGCCATCCTGCGGCGCGTACTCCGGCCCGAGAAAGTCCCCGTTCTCGTCGGGCACGGCGAAGCGCCCGAGATCACACGCGGGAAAGCCGGTCGTGGGGAACGTGCCGAACGTAGGCTCCAAGCAGGACTGCACGTCGAACATCGAGTGGGAGAGCGAGTCCTCAGGCGGCTCGAGCCCGGTCAGCTCGAACGTCTGTAGCTGCGGGGTGGCGACCGCGTTTTGCGGATACACCTCGACCGAAGCCGCGCGCGCGAGGTTGGCAACTCGCCACACGTGGCCCGTGGTGGCGTCGACCCGCACCACGTCCGTCCGCATCGACACCGCGTCGAAGGGCAGCTGCGCGACCCAGGTAAGCCGAAGCCCTACCGGCGTGCGCGCCCAGACGAGCGAGGGCGATGCTTCGACCTCTCGCCCCAGCTCGGCTGCAATCGCGGCCTTGGCCTGCTCGGCGTCGACCGTCGGCGCCGTCGGGCCCGAAAACGCTGCGTGGGGGGCAGCCCAAAGCGTACGTCCGCCGGCCGTCGACACCGCGCGCGGCTCCTCGAGCGGGACGCCGGCATGCATCGCCCCGTCAACCGACGTGACGGAGAGAACAGCGAGCACCCATGAACTCCAACCAACGGGCATTGCAGACAGCATCCGACTGCCAAGAGCGCCGAAGGTTCACTTCGGATCATGATCCGCGTCACAGGGCAGCCGAAGCCACTGCCGACCACAGCGGGAGCGTCAATGCAGCGATCAAGGACGAGGCCACGATGGCCGCAGCGACCCGGTCGGCCTGCACCGACGCGTCGTGGGCCATCGAGAACGTCGTGATGGCGACGGGCATGCTCGCCAGCACCACGTGAACGCGCGCGAGCTCGGGGTCCAGCCATCCGAGACGCACTGCACCCATGGAGAGCGCCAGGGCCACCAACGGCGAGAGGAGGAGGCGGGCACCCACGAGGCTCAGCGCGGCGCGACCCGCCTCGGCGAGGCGCCCCCGCTCGACGTAAACGTGCAGACCCAACAAGAACAGCGCCACGGGGGCAGCACTGGCCGAGAACGGCTCCAGCGCCGCGAGGCTCGGCGCGCGGGCTGCGGCCGGCAGCGCTCGACCGGCGAGGCCGAAGATGGGCGCCCAGAACAACGGCAGGCGCAGCACGGCGCCCACGACTGATCCCCGCGCTTGCGATGACGCGCGCGCCAGCAGGATCGGCCCCACCGTAACCGCGCCGGTTACGTGAACCGCGACCGCCAGCGCAGCCGGCCCCGCGATCGATGGCCCCAAGACCGCCAGCACGTACGGCAGCCCGAGGTACGCAACGTTGCCGAAGGTGAGCACAAGCCCCACCGGCGCAGACGCCCGAAGCACCCGCGCCAACAGCAGGCAGATCATCAGGGTTGCGGGCCACAGCAGCCAGAACGCGGGCGCGTCCGGAATCACGGCCGACTCCTTCAGCAAGCCCGCAGCAACCAAGGCTGGAAACCCCACGTACAGGGCATATCGGTTGAGCACGGCAACCGCCTCGCGCGGCTGGGAGAACAAGCCGAACGCCCCACACGCCGCTCCGATGCCCACGGGCAGTGCAAGCGCCACCAGGCGCCCGAGGCTGGCGAAGGTCGGCTCCATGGACGCCTCAGCGCCTTCGGCGACGCCGCTTCAGCATGCCGTCGGCGACCATCTCGTTTCGTCGCGTCCGCATGATTTCGACTTCGGGCTTCGCGAACACGCGGTCGGGCCACGGCAGGTCGCGCGGGCGCTTGTTCATGATGCTGACCTGATAGGTCGAGTGCGGCAGACCAAAGAAGTGACCCATCTCGTGGGCGAGCACCGTGCTCTTGCCGATCGACGAGAGGATGATCCAGCGCTTGGTCACGTCCGGACGGAACCGCCAGTGAACGCCGCGAATCACCTCTCCGGCCACGTCGACGTCGGCCAGCCGCTTGACGACGTACACGTGCACGACACCGCGCGAGAAGTCGCTTCGACCCAGCGCGTCCCGGTCCTTGCGGGTCTGCACGTCCCCGAACTCGGCCGCCTCCGGCTCGACGGAGACCACCTCGAAGCCGGTGTCGATGGCGGCGAACAGCTTGTTGGCGTGGGCGAGCTGGGCGTGCAGCCACAGCGGCGTCTGAACGGGCTCCCCCGCGTCGCTGCCGTCGGCCGTGACCACGTGGACCGCCACGCCGAAGCAGTACCTGCGCTTCGGCGGGCATCGCCCGGTGCCGGTCTCGAACGCCCGAAGCTTCAGCTGGTCTGCCGCCTGCGCCACCGCAGCGACGTGGGCCGCCCACTCGGTTCCAAGCAGGCTCAGCGTCGAGGCCAGCACGAAGCTCGCGGCCAGCATCACACCACCGCCGAGCGCGACAGCTTGAGGATCTCGAAGATGGCCCGCGTCGCCGGGCTCTTGTTGAGCGTGTAGAAGTGCAGGCCGGCAACGCCTCGGGGTCGGCGCGCGTAGGGGTCGGGCGCCGGCGGATTGAGCAGCTGCTCGCACTGCCGCGCGGTGTACGAGACGCCGCTCCAGAACACCTCGTGGGCATCGCCGTCGGCATCGCGCAGGCGCTCGTGCAGCGGCGGCGGGATGGAGGCGCCGCACATCTTCGTGAAGCGCTCGATCTGCCCCACGTTGGTGACGGGCATCACCCCCGCGAGAATCGGGGCGTCGATCCCAGCGGCGCGGGCCCGGGCTTGGAACGCGAAGAACTTGAGGTTGTCGAAGAAGAGCTGCGAGACCAGGAAGTCGGTCCCCGCGTCGACCTTCTCCTTGAGGTGCGCCAGGTCGGCCTCGGCCGTCGCCGCTTCGGGGTGGACCTCGGGATAGCACGCCGCGCCGACGCAGAAGTCCCCGCGCTCCTTGATGAAGGCCACCAGCTCGCTCGCGTAGCGAAAGCCATCGGCCGCCGGCTCGAAGTCGGTCTGCCCCGCGGGTGGGTCACCGCGCAGCGCGAGCACGTTCGACACGCCCGCCTCGCCCAGCGTGTCGAGAACGCGCGCGAGTTCATCTCGATCGGCGCCCACGCACGTGAGGTGGGCCAGCGGCTCGATGCCGAAGTCGCGCCGGATCCGACTGACCAGCTGCACGGTCCGCGTGCGCGTGCTTCCGCCCGCGCCATAGGTCACCGACACGAAGTCGGGCTCCAGCGGCGCCAGGCGCTCGAAGGAGCGGAGCAGGTTGGCTTCGCCTTTTTCGGTCTTCGGTGGGAAAAACTCGAAGCTGAAGACCGGCCGCTTGTGCTGCAGGCGCTCTCGGATCAACACGCCCGCACCATAGCCATCCGGCACCGCTGCGTCGACGTAGTATGGTCTCTCGATGCGATGCGTGGCGATCTTGGGGGCTCTGCTGCTGGCGGGTGGCTGCGAAGACCGCGGCGGCGATGCAGCGCAAGCCGACGGCTCGGGCACCACCGCATCCGGCTCCAGCTCCGGCTCCGGCTCCGGCACCACCGCGGCGGCCGACGGGTCGAGTTCGAGTTCGGGCGAGCCCTTGGGCTGTGCGGCAAGCCCCGATGCGCTCGCCGACTGCGTGGAGCAGGACCCGTACGTCGCCAACCTCGTGTTCGTCGCCCAAACCCGCAGTCCGTCCGAGCCGCACTGGCAGGTCGTACAAGATCACCTCGTCGCGGAGCTCACCGCGTTCGGCTACGAAGTCGAACTTGATACGTACGAGACCGGGACCAACGTCATCGGGCGGCTGCGCGGCACCTTGGGTACGGCAGACGTCGTCGTCTCGGCGCACTACGACTCGGTGCCGGCCTGTGAAGGTGCCGACGACAACGCGAGCGGAGTCGCGGGCGCGCTCGAGGCCGCCCGCATCCTCGCGCTCGGCGAGTACGAGAACGACCTCGTCATCGCCTTCTGGGATCAAGAAGAGGTCGGCCTCGTCGGCGCGCGCTCCTACGTGCAGCGCGCGGTCGACCGCGGCGACGCCGTGCTGGCGAACTACAACCTCGAGATGATCGGCTACACCGACGACACGCCGGGCAGCCAGACCATCCCCGCGGGATTCGACCTCGTGTTCCCCGAAGGGTACGGCGAAGTGGAAGCCAACGAGTTCCGCGGCGACTTCATCACCATCGTCGCCGACGACCTCATCGCCGACGGCGCGGCCGCCCTCGATGCACAAGCCGACCGACTCGGCCTGCCCGCGGTCAGGCTCGAGCTCGGCCCCGACCTCAAGAACAGCCCGCTGCTCTCGGACCTGCGCCGCAGCGACCACGCGCCGTTCTGGGAGGCGGACCTGCCGGCGATGATGATCACCGACACCTCCGAGTTCCGCTTCCCCAACTATCACTGCGACCCGGCGCCCGACGTGGTCGCGGATCTCGACCACGCGTTCAGCCGCAAGGTCATCGCCGCCACGGTCGGCGCCACGGCGACCACGCTCGTGCTCGTGGGCGCGGCCGAGTAGCTCAGCGGGCCGTCACCAGGTCCAAGACCCCCTTGCGCGGCTTGCCGTCGCGCTCGTCTTCCGCCGCCTCACGGTCCTCTTTCGACGCGTAGTCGACGTAGCGCAGCGACAGCATGAACGCCGCGGCGGCGCCGGCGTCTTGAATGGACAGGTCGGGATCGATCCACATGCGCTCGGGCGAAAGCAGCACCGAGGCGGCCACGACCTGGCCGTTCTCGCGAAGATGAACCGTCGGCACGCGAATTCCATCGGCCCGGTTGTCGAGCTCCACGCTCGCGACCCACGACGTGTCGCCGCCGCTTCGTGCGTACACCCCCTCGAGATTCGCCGACGCGAGCCGCTCCCCCTCGAACGACCACCGCTGCGCGTCGGGACCGGAGACCTGGCACTTCAGATGGTGCGTCGTGGACTGCTCCCCCACGAGGCCGTCGAGCTCTTTCACGCCGACCCGCTCGTACCGTGACGTGCAGTCGCTGCTCCAGGCGACGTGCGTGGGCGAGTGCTCGAGGTCCAGCTTCGTCCGCTGCTGGTTGACGGCCCGCCCCACCCCGTTGAGCGTCACGCCGACCGGGCCGCCCTTGCCCTCGTACGGCTGATCGTACTGACGCAGCTGCATGATCGCGAACTCGCCAACGTGCACGTGCCCAAGCCTCTTGTGGCCCGACCTGGGCGCCTTCTGGCGCAGGGTGGCATCGATGGCTTTATCTTGGCGGGCCTCCATGCCCGCGCACGCGAGCATGCAGGAGGAGACGCTGAGGAGAAGGAGAACCTTGGCGGTGGTCACGACGCGGCTTCAGACGTCGTGGCTGCCCCCCGATTCGAGCGCCGTCGAGCCCCTGCGGCCCGCGTCACACGGTGGGAACCATGCCGGCGCGCCCGGCAGCGTTCACGGATCGGACCCTGCGCGAGCACGGGTGACGTCGGCTGTATGGACGGTCCGAGGGCCCGCCGACGTTTGCACCACGAGCGCACCGTCGTCATCGATCGCGGAGGCTTCGCCTTCGAACACCGTGGCGCCCGACGTCACGCGCACGCGGGTCCCGATCTGCACGTTCGCCGCGACGTAGGCCTCTCGCAGCGGCTCGAACCCCACGATCAAAAATCCGTCGAGTCGGATCTCCAGCGCGCGCAGCACCCCGGCCAGCAGCTGCGCCCGGGGCGTGGTGATGCCCAGCTCGTCCAGCGCCACGGCAACCGACGCAAGCGCGGGGTCGATCCCCTCGCGACGGACGTTGATGCCGAAGCCGACCACGAGCTCGACGTCGGCCCCCCACCGAGACTCGCAGAGGATGCCCGCGAGCTTGCGCTCCCCGACGAGCACGTCGTTGGGCCACTTGAGGCCCAGCCCGTCGAGCGGACCGAGGCCTTCGTACAGCCCGAGTCCGGCCGCGAGCCCCACCGCGGAGAGATCGCGGTGCCCCGAGGCGACGCGCAGCCCCACGCTGACGTAGAGGTTGTGCCCCGGGGGTGAGCTCCACGACCGACCGTTGCGGCCGCGTCCTGCCGTCTGCGCGTCGGCGGTGACGACGAGGCCGTGCGGGCCACCTTCGCGCAGCCACGCCGCTGCGCGGTCATTCGTGGACCCGAGCGCGTCGTGATGCTCGTGGGCGCGCCCGAGGATGCGGGTCCCGAGCACGTCGCCGAGCGAGCGCAGGTCGTCGCTCATGCGAAGTCGAACAGCAGCGAGAGGTCGGCCGCCGGCGCGCTGTGGGTAAATGCGCCCACGCTGATCACGTCGACGCCGATCTCGGCCAGCGTCGCGATGCGCTCGAGCGTGATGCCGCCGCTGACCTCGATGATGACAGAGTCCGGAAGGGCGGCGACGGCCTGGCGCACCTGCGCGTCGTCCATGTTGTCCAGCATCACCACGTCGGCCCCGGCTGCGACCGCGGCGTGGGCCTCGTCGAGCGAGAGCACCTCGCACTCGATACGCAGCCCGTGCGGTGCGAACGCCTTGGCCCGGCCGATCGCCTCGGCAATGCCGCCGGCGGCTCGGATGTGGTTTTCCTTGATGAGCACGCCCGAGCTGAGGTCGTTGCGATGGTTGTGCCCGCCACCGCATCGCACCGCATAGCGCTGCAGCGCCCGCAGGCCCGGGGTGGTCTTGCGCGTGTCGACGACGCGGCACCGGCCGGCAGCCGCGTCGGCGTACTGCCGCACCACGGTCGCGGTGCCGCTCATGCGCTGCATCAGGTTCAGCGCCGTTCGCTCGGCGACCAAGATGCCGCGCGCGGGGCCGGACAGCGTGGCGACCACGGTCTTGGGCTCGACGAACGTGCCGTCGGGGACCACCTGCTCGAAGCGGATCGCCGGGTCCATCATGGAGAACGCCCGCGCGCCGACCCGGCCACCGCACAGCACCAGCGGGGCCTTCGCGATGATGGAGCCGGTCGCCTGCGCGTCGGCGGCGACGGTCGCCACCGTGGTCACGTCGGTGGAGGGAAGGTCTTCGTCGAAGGCGCGCCGCAGCACGCGGTCGATGTCACCAAGTTCAAGCGCTCGCATGGGTGGTTCCTGGGGCGGTGCCCTCGGCGGTCCACACTTCGGAGGACCAGCCGCGGCTGGTGGCTTCGCGACGCAGTCGCGGGTCGGGGTTCACGACGCGCGGCTCGCCCACGCGAAGCAGCATCGGTAGATCGGAGACGCTGTCGGTGTAGAAGAAGCTCGCGTCGAGGTCGATGCCATGGGCGGCGGCGAAGGCCTCCGCGTGGGCGACCTTGCCGGCGCCGTAGCACGCGGGCGTCTCGTGCTTGCCGGTGAGCTTGCCGTCAACGATCTCCAGCTTGGTGCACAGCACGTGCTTCACGTTCAGGGCCTCGGCGACCGGCTTGCTCAAGAACGGCGTGGCCGAGGTCAGCAGCACGAGCTCATGACCGGCGGCGCGGTGCTCCTCCACCTTGACCCGAGACTCCGCCGTGATCGCCCAGCGGATCTCGCGATCGAACCAGGAGGAGACCTCGTCGTAGATCGGAGCGACCTCGTCACCGGCGTAGCGGGCCAGGACCTTGCGAGCCATCGCCTCGTAGTCGAGCAGCCCGAACCGATACTGCGCGACCCACATCAATGCCTGCGCGAGATGCCAGGCGCTGAGCTGCCCGCTCTTCCACTGGTAGCCGATCCACTTCGTGCCCGAGTTCACCTCGAGCACGGTGCAATCGATGTCGAAGAACGCGGCGACCTTGCTCATGGCTACCGCGGAAATGTACTGGCGAGCAGCACGGCCATCAACAGGTTGGAGGCCGCATGAAAGAGCGCGGGTGCCCACAGCGTGTTGCTGCGCCTCCACAGCCACGAGAACACCAGCGCCGGGAAGAACGTGGCGAGCCGTGCCACCTCGGCCATGCCCACCAGGTGACCGACCGCGAACAGGGCGCTGGCCGCCAGCGCGCCCAAGCCCAGCTTTGCGCCGAGCACCGAGACCTTCGGCGGCCACAGCTCCTCGAGCGCGCTCATCAGGTAGCCCCGGTGAAAGACCTCTTCGGGCAGCGCGATCGCAAAGACCTCGATCGCGACCGCAAGGACCGTCGCCAGGCCGCCGTAGCGCAGCCAGTCCGCGGGCAGGTGCAGCGCGTCGGGCCAGAAGGCCCCGTTGTGGGCGCGACACAGCCGGGACAGGTAGGTCTCCAGGCCCCCGGCGGCCGGCGTGAGCGACTCGACCGCAATGACCGGGGAGAGCAGCGTCAGGTCGCCCGAGCAGACCTGAGCGTAGAACCAGAAGAAGCCCAGCACGAACGGCGGGAACACGGCGAGCGCCATCAGCCCCGCTACCCTCGCGCCGCGCCAGTCCCACGGCGGCACGACACCGCCGGGCCCGACCTGATAGCGCGCCTGCCGGTCCTCGTCGTCTTTGAGCATCCACTGGGGCAGGAAGTAGAACGCGCCGACGAGCGCGAGGTAGCGCAGGTCCGGATGCAGGCCCACCAGCCCCAGCACCGCGTAGCCTCCGTAAAGCCCGGCGGTGGCCAGCAGCGCGCGGCCGGCGATGCGGCGCGCGTCGGAGGGCGGGGAGGATTCACTCACGCTGGCCGGAGTCTACGCGTTCAAGCGGGCAGCGGGCTGACCTCGGCCCAAAACGCCCGAAGCAGCGCGCCGAGACTGTGCCCCGCGACGTGGGCCGACGCCCATCCGAGCCGGTCGAGCACTCAAGCGCGGCGCCGACCATGTGCGCCAGGTCGCCGGGCGGGCCCGGGCTGCGTCCGATGCCCGGGTTGTCGAACCAGGCCAGCTCGAACGCATCCTTCAGCCCGTCCACCTGCGGCGCCCACCCGCACCGGCCTGAATCACCAGCACGGGTGCGCCCGTGCCCGCGTGCTCGACGTGCAGCGTCACGCCGCGCACTGTCGTGGAGTTTTCGCGGTCAAGCAGCGTCGACGCACACGCCGACGTGCGACTGCCCCGGACCGAGGGGGTCCGGCCACGGCGTACAGACGGCACCGTCGGGGCAGGCCGGCGCATCGAGGTCGCACGGCGGCTGGCAGCACGGTCCGGCGTTCGGATCGCACCAGCCGATGACGGGCTCGGCACAGACCAGTCCAGGGCTGCACGAGAGGACCGTACGACATGGGGTTCCCGTGCCGGCCGCCTCTGGCACAACGCCGGGGGTACACACGAATCCCGCGATCGTGGGCCGACATGAAACCCCACCTGCGCACGTCCCTCGAAAGGGGTCGCACCACGGCAAGCACACGTCGTCGGCCCGCTCTTCGAATGCGAAGCACGGTCCGTCGACCGCACAGGTCGGCGCCGCTTCGTCTCCGGAACACAGAGCCACGCACGATCCGTCGCTCCCCCAAACGCTCGTCCAACAAACAGCGCCACGTTCACAGGAGTCGAGCCCACCCGAACTGGACCCGTCGGTCCACGTACATGGCTCACCGACCGCGTCGGGACGCTCGACGACCTCGACGCACCGCGCATCATCCAGCGCGAGGTTGCCGTCATTCGAATACGGGTTGCACTTGTAGCCAGGCGGGCAGTCTTGCGCGTACGTGCTGCACGACCCAGGCAACGGGACGCCGGTGGACGAAGACCCCGCGCCCGACGATGAGTCCTCGCCCGCCATGCCCGAAGTTCCCGTCGAGACGTCTGAACCGAACGTCGTCGCCGCCGGCCCGTTGCTGCTGTTGCTGCTCGTGCCCGTGTCCCTCGACCCGGACGCCTCGCCGGATCCGCCCACCGAGGGCCCGCAGCCGGCCAACACCGTCGCGACGAGCGCTACTCGGCGAAGCACAGCCCCACGTCTTCGTACCCCTCGGGTGCGGTGTCTTCGAACCAGGGAAGACACGTCAGCGGGTCGGGGCAGCTGGGCGCCGACAGCGAGCAAAACGGCAGGCAGCACCCGACCGCGGCCTCGTCGGTGCAGAACTCTGCGACCGGACTCACGCAGGCAAGGCCGGGGTCGCACGCGGTGGCGAACTCGCAGGGGCTCCCCTCAGCACCGCCCTCACCCGACGCATCCGCCGCGCAGTTGAAGCTGTTCGTCCCCGGGTTGGGCACGCACACTTGCCCGGGCTCACAGGTGTCGGCATCGAGCGGGTCGCAGTCGGGTACGCAGAAGTTGAGCACGCCGTCGGCCGTGACCGCGCAGCTGCTGCCCGCCGGGCACGTTCCCTCAAACGGCGACCCGCCGCACTGCGCGACGCACTCGCCCACGAAGGGGTCTTGAAAGCTGAAGCACACCGAGCCGACGTCGCAGTTGTCGAGGCCGCTGCCGAACTCCCCCTCCACCGCGCAGGCCTCCCCTACGCCGACGGGGTCGTCGGCCACGGGCACGCACGCCGTCGCGTTCGGAAACGACGCGCCATCCTCGGAGACCGGCGCGCACTTGAACCCAGCGGGACAGTCTTGCTCGAACGGATCGCAGGGGCCCTGCGGTACGCCTCCGCTGCTGCTGGAGTCGCCGCCGCCGGTCTCCTGCCCTGTGGACGTTGCGCCCGAGGAGCTTCCCGCCGGCGCCGTGGTCGACGACTCGCCCGCGCCGGTCGTCGTCGAGGTCGGGTCGACGTCGGTCGTGCCACCGCTGCTTCCCGTCGACGTCGCGTCGGCAGGGGTGTCGACGCTCGAGCCGCACGCGGTGAGAAGAAGGAGGCTGAAGGCAAAGCGTCGCGTCATCGGCAGGCGTCGCAGCTCAGGGGAGGCAGATGAAATCGTCGTCGAATGCGGTGCAGGTCTGCGCATTCGGACACGGCATCGGCGCCTTGGGATCGCAGACGTCACGGCAGACGTTGAAGAGGCCGACGTCGCCCAGGACGCAGACCTGCGCTGGGTCGCTGCAGCCCGCCGGACTGTAGACGTCGCAGAACGGTACGCAGACGCCCACCAGCCCGCCGGGCTCGGAGGGCTCGCAGCCTGCCCCGACCGCGCAGTCATCGAAGCCCGAGGTCGCAAAGTCCTCGATCGCACACGACTCGCCCACAGCCCGCGGATTGTCGGGCACCGGGACGCAGTGGGCGGCGTTGTATGCATCCCCACCGTCGTTGGCCCATGGGACGCACTTTTCCCCCTCGTCGCAGTCTTGGTCGAACTCGCTGCACTCGATCACCACGCGCCCGGCATCGGGAGGTACGGAGATCGATGCGCCCGTGTCGGCGGACTCGCCGTCGTCGGTCGTGATGCCACGGGTGGTCTCGAAGGTCGTCGTTCCCGGCGGAGACGCCCCGGTGCTCGTGGTGCTCGAGGTGCTGGTGGTGGAGACGTCAGGTGCGTCCGTCGTGGCGTCGGTAGCGGTCGACGTCGGCGTTCCCGACGAGGACGACGCGTCGCCGGTCCCGTCCGTCCCCAGGGGAACGGCAGGCCCGGTGCACGCGCAAACCGTCGCGGCCAGCAGAAGAAGTGTCGAGCGAATCATGGCGCGGGAACGATGCAGACGCCGACGTCTTCGAACGCAGGCGGAGCGCCGTCTTCGGGAAAGAAGGGCGTGCAGGGCAGGCCCTCTGGGCAGCTCGGCGACGTCAGGTCGCAATACGGCGTGCAGCATCCCTCTGCGTCGGGGTCGCAGAACGCCGATGTGGGCGCGCACAGAAGCCCATCGTCGCAGGCGTTGATGAACGCGCAGTCGTCCCACAGCGCGCCGCCGCCCTGGCTCTCATCGGGCGCGCAGACGAACCCGGAGCCCGTTGGGACACACAGCTGGTCGTCTCCGCACGCGCCGATCTGCAGCGGGTCGCACTGCGGAATGCACAGCGTCAGGATCGCCTCGCTGCTGATGATGCACTCGGCGTTCGGGTCGGCGCAGGTGGGGTCGGCGATGTCCCCTTCGCACAGCCCGACGCACTCGCCCTGCAGCGTGTCGGGGTCGATGCTCCAACACATCGTCCCGATGTCGCAGTTGTCCATGCCCGAGTTCGCCGCGCCTTCGACCGTGCAGGGTTCTCCGAGGGTCGCGGGCTCGGGCGCCACGGGAACACACCGCGTGACCGACCACCCCGCCTCGTTCTCGAAGCCCGCTGGCGTGCATTTCTCCCCTTCGGGACAGTCTTGAGCGAACTGGTCGCACCCGTCGATCGGCGGCTGCTGGTCGGGATCGACGAAGTTGAACCCGGTCGAGGAGCTCTCGTCGCCCGTGCTCGCGTCGTCCCCCGGGCCAGCCGTCGTCACGGTCGAGCCCGGCGTCGGCCCCGAGTCGGCGGACGTGCTCGAGCCCGGCGCCGAGCCCGAGCCGGGCGCCGTCGTCGG